>CAZZWO010000161.1:0-7246 GCA_964657885.1 uncultured Acetobacteraceae bacterium
CGCGTCGGGCCTGCCGAGGACCGGCGTGCTGCTGGTGTTGTTCGCCTGCCTGGCGGCCGCCAACCTGCTGCCGGTGCGCATCACGGCGCGGCTGATTTCCGCGGCAACGGTCGTCAAGATGCTGCCTCTGCTGTTTTTTCTGGCGTTGGGCGCGGTCAGCCTGGCGCCATCGGGCGGGGCGGCCCACCCCGTCGCGCTGCCGGTCTCGCACGGGCTGGGCGGCTTTGGCCGGGCTCTGATCCTGACGCTGTTCGCGCTGTGCGGCATGGAAACACCGCTGAGCGCCAGCGGCGAGGTACGCGCCGCCCACCGCACCCTGCCCAGCGCGCTGTTCACCGCGATGCTCGGCGTGGTCGCCTTGTATGTCGGCGTCCAACTGACGGCGCAGCATCTGCTCGGCGCGGACCTTACGCACAGTGCCGCGCCGCTGGCCGATGCGGCCGGCCGGATCGGGCCGGTGCCGCGCGCCATCATGCTGGCGGGCGCCGGGTTGTCGGCGACCGCGTGGATGGCCAGCGACGTGCTGGGGTCGTCGCGGCTGCTGTTCGCGTTCGGCCGCGACGGGCGGCTGCCGGGCTGGTTCGGGCGGCTGCACGCCGGCACGCATGTTCCGGGCAATGCGGTCGCGGCGTACGTCGTCAGCGCGGCGATCCTGGCGATCACCGGGTCGTTCCTCGAGCTGGTGGTGCTGTCGGCGCTGGCGGTGGTCGGTATCTACGGCCTGGCCTGCGCCGCCGCACTGGTGCTGCATCGCCGGCGCGTCGCCCTCGCGGGCCCTGCCTTGCATATGCGGGCGCTGCCGCTTGCAGCCGGTGTCGGACTCGCCGGCATGGGCGCGATGCTGCTGTCGGCGAGCTGGCCGGAGCTGGCGGGCCTCGCCGGAGTCATTGTTGCCAGTCTGGCGATCTATGGGATGGGGATTTCCCGTATTGCGGGAAAAACGGCCCCTAATTCTTGGCGGATCTGATCGGTCTTCAAGACAATTGCTCGATGTGTTGTTTCCATATAACGTTCGACTCATGGTGCAATGCGATAATATTCATCCGGTATTTGCGTGCACCCGTCGCCATACAGTCGTGTTGGCCGGAGTTCCTTGCTGCTCCTTGCTCCGGGGCTCCGAAGACGGGCGATGGCCGATGACGCAGAGGAGCCCACCGTGATGGGTTGGGCGGTGTCGCCCGAGTTGCTGACGGCCGAGCAGGCCTCGGTCGCGGCATTGCGGGCGAGCGAGCAGCGCTTCCGGCTGGCCTTCGAGACCGCGGCGGTCGGCATGGCGCGAATCGAGATCCGGTCCGGGCAGTGGCTGGACGTCAACGACGCGTTCTGCACCTTGCTCGGCTACTCGCGTGCCGAGTTGCTTGCCTCGCGTTGCAGCGTCGTCACCCATCCGGCCGATGCCGGCACGGCGTTCCTGGACCGGCTGGCCGCCGGTGAGGCGCCGAGCTTCGCCACCGAAAAGCGCTACGTGCATCGTGACGGGCAGGTCGTCTGGACCTCGCTGACCCTGACCATGGTGCGCGGGACGTCCGGCGAACCCGACTTTGCCCTCGCGGTGGTCGAGGATATCTCCGGCCGCCGGCTCAAGATGCTCGAAACGCAGGAGGCGCAGTCGCGGCAGGCGTTCCTGCTGGCGCTGGCCGACCGTTTGCGGCCGATCTGGAATCCGGTCGAGGTGACCAGCATCACCGCCGAAATGCTGGGCCGGCATTTGGGCGTGGCGCAGGCGGGTTACTGCGAAGTCGACAAAACCGGTCTTTTGGGCCTGGTGCATCGCGACTGGAACGATGGACGGCTGCCCAGCGTGGTCGGGCAATGGCGGCTGGCGGATTTCGGCGAGGACCTGCAGGCCGAGTTGCGGGCCGGGTCGGCTATTGCGGTGTGCGACATCGTCACCGATCCGCGGACGTCCGCGCCCGACAACCTCGCCGCCTTCGCCGAACTCGGAATCAAGGCTGTCCTGTGCGTGCCGCTGGTCCGGAACGGCCGGCTGCGGGCGATCCTGTTCCTCCACGATGCCGAAGCGCGCGAGTGGAGTGCCGGGGACCGGCTGCTGGTCGAAGCGGTCAGCGAGCGGACATGGGCGGCGCTGGAATGGGCGCGCGCTGAAGCCGCCCGCCATGCGACGGAAGATCGCCTGCGCGCCATCACCGACGCACTGCCGCAGATCGTATGGTCCACCCGCGCCGATGGTTTCCACGACTACTATAACCGGCGCTGGTACGAGTTCACCGGCATGCCGGACGGCTCCACCGATGGCGACGGCTGGAACGGCCTGTTCCATCCGGACGACCAGCCGCTCGCCTGGGAAAGATGGCGTCACAGCCTGGCCACCGGGGAACCTTACGAGATCGAATACCGGTTGCGGCATCATTCGGGCGAATATCGCTGGACGCTGGGCCGCGCGCTGCCGATGCGCGACGAGTTCGGCACCATCGTCCGCTGGATGGGCACCTGCACGGACCTGCAACAGGTGGTCGAGGCGCGCGAAGTCCTGGCGCGCAGCCGCACCGAACTCGAACAGCAGGTCGCCCAGCGCACCGCGGAGCTTCGCCAGGCAAACGCCCGGCTGCGCAGTGAAATGCAGCGGCGGGAAAAGGCGCAGGCGGCGCTGGTGCAGAGCCAGAAGCTGGAGGCGCTCGGGCAGCTTACCGCAGGTGTCGCGCATGATTTCAACAACGCGATCGCAGCGATTGCCGGCGCGTTCTCCATCATCGAACGGCGGACCGACGACCCGCGTATCCTCGACATTGCGAACCATGGACTGAAGGCGGCGTGGCGCGGCGATGCGCTGGTGAAGCAGATGCTTATGTTCGCCCGCCAGCAGACGCTGGCGCCGCGCACGATCCAGCTTTGCGACCTGTTCGACGAGGTGGGGCCGCTGATGCGGCGTTCGACCGGTGAACGGATACGATTGAGCATCGAGTGCGAGGCTGGACTGCCCGCAATCCATGCCGACCCGATCCAGCTCGAATCGGCGCTGATCAACCTGGCGGTCAATGCGCGCGATGCGATCGCCGGCGAAGGCGAATTGCGGATCGAGGTTGCGGAATGCCCGCTGGACCTGCCGGCGCGTCCGCCCGAACTCGGCGGCGCGCGCGCGGTGTCGATCCGCGTGGTCGACAGCGGCAGCGGCATGTCGCCGGAAATCCTGCAGCGGGTGACCGAACCGTTCTTCACGACAAAGCAGGCCGGGCTCGGCACCGGCCTCGGCCTGTCGATGGTGCACGGGTTCATGCAGCAATCCGGCGGCGCGCTGCGCATCGCCAGCCGCGTAGGGGAAGGCACCGCGATCACGCTGTTCCTGCCGGTGTCGGAAGGCGAAGAGCAACCGGGACCTTCCATGCCGGCTGCGAACGACGTCGATATGCGGCACCATGGCAACGCCAATATCCTGGTCGTCGATGACGACAGCGCGGTGCGCAGCATCACGGCCGCCGAACTGGGCGACCTCGGCTATGCGGTGACCGAAGCGGCCAGCGGGGCGGAGGCCCTGGGCAAGCTGTCCGGCACGCCGGCGATCGACCTCGTGCTCGCCGACGTCGTGATGCCGGACCTCGACGGGCCGGGCCTGCTCGCCGCGATGCGCGGCATGGGGAACGCTTTGCCGGTGCTGTTCATGAGCGGCTACTCCGGCTGGCCCGGCATCCCGGACAACGTCATCATCGAAAAGCCGTTCTCGCGCGACGAGCTGGCGGCGCGCATCCTTCGGGCGCTCGGGCGCCTCGACGAACAGACCGGCGCCCCGGACGACCGGCTCGACCGCATGGAGACGCGGTTCCGCGCCGAAATCCTTCGCCCGGTGCTCCGCCGCTGGCGGCGCGAAGCGGCCGGACGGGAGTTGCCGGACCTTGCGGCCTTCAACTTCAAAGGTTTGGGTGTTGCCGACCGGCTGGCTATCGTTTCGGTGGATCTCACCCGCCTGCCGATCGCCTTCCGCATCGAAAGCACCGGCGAGCGGATCACCGGAATGGCTGGCGCGGTGGTGCCGGGCATGCACGTCCCGGTCACCGGCGCCCAGGTTCCCGGAACGGTCGAGGCGGCCTACCGACGCTGCGCACAATCGCGGCGGCCGGGCTACGAGTACGCGCGGTTCGATCTTGGCGACGGGCAACCTGTGGTGTTCGAACGGCTGCTGCTGCCGTTTGCCGCCGCCGGTCCGGGTTCGGTCGTCCTGGCGTCGATCGTCTTTCTCGAAGGCCTCGCCACCGGCGGCGCGGGCGAGGAACCTGCTTCATGAACCATTTTGCCGGACTGCCGGATTTCGACGCCGCCGAACTCTCGTCGGTGGTCGAGAACCTCAACGAGGAACAGATCGACGCGCTGGAATTCGGCGCGATCCGGCTCGATGAAGCCGGCAAGGTCCGGCTGTACAGCCGGACGGAGCGGGTGCAGTCCGGTTCGGGAGAGCGCGAGCGGGTCGGCCGCGACTTCTTCGCGCAGGTCGCGCCCTGCATGGACAACGAGGAGTTTCGCGGACGCATCGAGCGCGCGCGGGCAGCCGGCCGCCTGGACATCGAATTCAGCCATGTCGGCGATTTCGCGGACGAGGACCGCGAGATGACCATCAGGGTGCAGTCGGCGTCCGGCGGCGGCATCTGGATATTTCTTCGCCGCGATAGCTGACCGCACGTCAGGCCCGGCCGGTTTTCGATCGCTTCGGCCTGGCGAGCAGGTCCGGCACCGTCACCGGGATGAAATCGCGCACGTCGACGCCGACATCGAATTGGCGGGTTATCGGCGCCAGCCGGCCGTGGCTATGGCCGTGCAGGTTGAGCGCCCCGCGCGCCATGTCCCGCCAACTCCGCAGCGCGTAGTGGCACAGGACCAGCAGCCGCCCGTCCCGCTCGATCTCCAGGAATGAATGCACCGCCTCCCAGCCGGCGAGGGCGCATACAGGCGGCGGGTCGTTGTTGCCGGTGATCAGGGTCTTGCGGCCGCGCAGCCGTGCCAGCACCGAGGCGAACGGCCGGCGGTAGAAGGCGCGTCCTGCGGCATGGCCGAAATGGGTGTCTGCGGTGAACCAGGTGTTCATGATGAGCGGGCCGATGCCGTGAGGAGCCGGAGAACGCGCCGCGCGTGCCGGCGTTGGGGTGCAAAACGGAGGAGTTCACCGATGGCCCTGTTTCCCCTGTTCGGCGCGGCGGTTGCGATTGCCGGCGGCGACAAGCTTGCAGGCGACCGCGCCTATGCCGAGCTGTTCCAGCATCTCGGCTGGTCGCAGAAATCGATGCGCATCGTGGCGGCGGCCGAGCTGGCCGGCGGCCTGTTGATGGTGCCGCGCGTCACCCGCCCGCTCGGTGCGGCGATGGTCTCCGGTGCATCGGCCGCGGTGTTTGCGGGCGAGGTCCGGCACGGGGACCGGAACCTGGCGACGTCGCGCGGCTTCGTGCTGCTCGTCGCGCTGATTGCATGGCTTGGGCCGCGCCGGCACAGATAACCAGGACGATGCCGGAAGACTTCAGGCTCGGGTTTACCTCGTAGCCGCCGAATAGGTCCGTACTCCAGGTTATCGTTACAGTATAGGATGGTTCTGCGTCTCACAGCATCGTGAGCGCGGACCATCCTCTTTGTTGTTTGGCGCAGCGCACCAAACAGGTTAAACATTCTTAGACATAGAGCAGCTATATTCTATTCTTTGAGTAGTGATTACTTGAAGGCCGGGCTGTGCATCTATGCACTGAATACAACTGTAGGGTGTGGAGCGGTTAAGATGATGGTGTTTTCTTCAAGAAGTTTGATGGCGGCTGCGGCGTGCGCAGGCTTGCTGTCCAGCGCGTCGGCACAGGCGGCCGGTGCGCAGGGGCGGCAGTTCTTCGGCCTTGGCGCGGGCGGCGGCATGATCGCCAACGGCCAGCCCTGCCCGGATCTCCAGTGCAACGGGACCGATGTCTGCAGCTGCGTCACCAGCAGCGGCACAATCAACCTGAGCACCGCCAAGACGAGCTTCCCGTCGGGCACCTACACGCTCGAGCTCAGCGCCGATAAGAGCACCGCGATGCCGAACGGCGCCGGCGGCCTCTGCTACGGCACCGCGGGCAACATGGTCGTGACCACAAGCGTCGGCACGCTGACGCTGAACGTCGCCGGGCTGAGCTGCCGTGTCGGCCAGGGCGGCGGCGGTCCGGAATCGGTTCCGTTCGCCATCACCGCGCCTGCGGTCATCGTTTCGGGCACCGGCGGCTACAAGAACCCGCTCGGCACCGGCTCGCTGTCCGCCAGCTTCGACCCGATGAGCAAGACCGCGCTGCTCGACCTCGTCGGCTACGGCAACCTCGTGAACCCCACGCCGCCCCCTCCGCCGGCCGAGTAATCCGGCTCGTCGACGCAAGAGACCGTCCGGCAGCATCTGCCGGGCGGTCTTTTGTTTTTGGGGCGGGCAATCCGCAAACCGCTATCGTTCAGCGTGCAACGGCCGTATCTGACCCGGCGTGAAACTGGTCATCGTCTTAGTCTTGGTTCTGGCGTGTCTCGGGGGCCTCGGCGCCTACCTCTACGCGCCCGACAAGCCGCGCGCGTCGCTGGAAGCGCTCTATGCCGCGCCCGGCGAGTTCATCCAGGTCGCCGGCCTTCGCATCCACTTCCGCGATACCGGCCCGCCGCATGCGGCACCCGTGCTGATCATGCTGCACGGCTTCGGGGCCAGCCTGGACACCTGGGAGGCCTGGGCGAAGGCGCTGTCCAGCGACTACCGGGTGGTGCGCTTCGACCTGCCCGGTTTTGGCCTGACCGGGCCCGACCCGACCGGCGACTACACCGATGCACGCACCCGCTTCGTGCTCGGCGCACTGATGGACAAGCTCGGCATCGCCCGCGCAACCCTGGTCGGCAACTCGCTCGGCGGCAAGATCGCATGGAGTTTCGCGGCCGAACATCCGGAGCGCACCGCGGCACTGGTGCTGGTCTCGCCGGACGGCTTCGCGAGCCCCGGCTTCGAATACGGCCGCAAGGCCGAGGTGCCCGCGATGATGCGGCTGCTGCCCTATGTGTTGCCGGAACCGATGGTGCGCATGACGCTTGCGCCCGCCTACGCAAACCCCGCTTTGCTGACCGGGCCGCTGGTCACACGCTACCGCGACATGATGCTGGCGCCTGGCGTGCGACGCGCGATGCTCACACGCATGGAGCAGGTCCGATTGCAGCCACCGGAGCCCGCGCTCCGCAGCATCCGCGTGCCCACTCTGCTAATCTGGGGCGAGCGGGACCAGATGATCCCGTTCAGCAACAGCGCGGACTACCTCAGGCTGAT
>CAZZWO010000162.1:0-7232 GCA_964657885.1 uncultured Acetobacteraceae bacterium
TGGAGATCGGCGACGGCGTGTTCGAGGTGAAGTCCACCAACGGCGACACCTTCCTCGGCGGCGAGGATTTCGACGCGCGGGTCATCGATTACCTGGCGAGCGAATTCAAGCGCGAACAGGGCATCGACCTGCGCAACGACAAGCTCGCCTTGCAGCGCCTGAAGGAAGCTGCCGAGAAGGCCAAGATCGAGCTGTCCACGGCCAAGGAAACCGAGATCAACCTGCCGTTCATCACTGCCGACGCCTCCGGTCCGAAGCACCTGGTGATGAAGCTCAGCCGCGCGAAGCTCGAGAGCCTGGTCGACGACCTGATCACCCGCACGATGGACCCGTGCCGCGCCGCGCTGAAGGATGCCGGCGTGTCCGCGTCCGACATCAACGAGGTCATCCTCGTCGGCGGCATGACCCGCATGCCCAAGGTGATCGAGGCGGTCAAGCAGTTCTTCGGCCGCGATCCGGCGCGCAACGTGAACCCCGACGAGGTGGTCGCCATCGGCGCCGCCATCCAGGGCGCCGTGCTGCGCGGCGACGTCAAGGACGTGCTGCTGCTCGACGTGACGCCGCTGTCGCTGGGCATCGAGACGCTGGGCGGCGTGTTCACCCGCCTGATCGACCGCAACACCACGATCCCGACCAAGAAGAGCCAGATCTTCTCGACCGCGGATGACAACCAGGGCGCGGTGACCATCAAGGTGTTCCAGGGCGAACGCGAGATGGCGGCCGACAACAAGATGCTCGGCAACTTCGACCTGGTGGGCATTCCGCCCGCCCCGCGCGGCATGCCGCAGATCGAGGTGACGTTCGACATCGACGCGAACGGCATCGTCTCGGTGAGCGCGCGCGACAAGGCGACCGGCAAGGAGCAGCAGATCAAGATCCAGGCGTCGGGTGGTCTGTCCGACGCCGATATCGAGCGGATGGTGAAGGACGCCGAGGCGAATGCCGAAGCCGACAAGCGCCGCCGCGAGATGGTCGAGGCGAAGAACCACGCCGAGGCTATGGTCCATCAGGTCGAGAAGAACCTGAAGGACCACGGCGACAAGATGCCGGCGGCCGACCGGGGCGAGGCTGAAGCGGCGGTTGCCGCCACGCGCTCGGCGATGGAAGGCACCGACACCGATGCGCTGAAGCAGGCGAGCGAGCGCCTGAGTGCCGCGGCGATGAAGATCGGCGAACACGTCTACAAGGCCGAGGCGGCCGCGAATGCCGGTGGTGCCGCACCGGACGCAGCCTCACCGGCTGGGGACAACGTGGTGGATGCCGAGTTCGAGGAACTCGACGAGAGCAAGAAGAAGTCGGCCTGAGCCTTGGGCCACGCGCGACGGGCCGGGCGGCATGTTTGCCGCCCGGTTCGCACGCGGCGGCGCGGCATCGCCCAAAGGTAGTCGATGGCAAAGCCAGATTATTACACGACGTTGGAAGTAGCGCGTGACGCCGGCGCGGAGGACCTGAAAAAGGCCTACCGCAAGCTGGCCATGAAGTTTCATCCGGACCGCAATCCCGGCGACAAGACGGCCGAAGCCCGCTTCAAGGAAGTCAGCGAGGCCTACGAGGTTCTCAAGGACGACCAGAAGCGCGCGGCTTACGACCGGTTCGGCCATGCGGCGTTCGAGCAGGGTGGCCCGGCCTCCGGCGGCTTCGACTTTTCCGGCGGCGGCGGTCTGGGCGACATCTTCGACCAGATGTTCGGCGACTTCACCGGACGTGGCGGGCGCAGCCGGACGCGTTCCGGCGCCGACATCCAGGTGCAGGTCGAAATCGACCTGTCCGAGGCATTCGCCGGCACCAAGACGCCGGTGCGGGTTCCGACCAGGGTGTCGTGCGAGGCGTGCCGTGGCACAGGTTCGGCCGACGGCAAGGCCGCGGCTGACGCCTGCACAACCTGCAACGGGGCGGGCAAGGTGCGGGCGCAACAAGGCTTTTTCCTGATAGAGCGCACCTGTCCGACCTGCGGCGGCGCGGGACGGGTCATCCGCAACCCATGCCGCGTCTGTCAGGGTGCCGGCACGGTGCAGCGCGAGCGGTCGCTGCAGGTGACGATCCCGCCTGGCGTCGAGGACGGCACGCGCATCCGGCTGCAGGGCGAGGGCGAGGCGGGCGGCCAGGGTGCGCCGAACGGCGACCTCTACGTGCATGTCGCCATCCGGCAGCACCCGCTGTTCCACCGCGAAGGCGCGCACATCTTCTGCGAAGTGCCGCTGCGCATGAGCCAGGCGGCGCTTGGCGACGAGATCGAGGTGCCGGCAATCGACGGCACTCGCCAGAAGGTGCGCATCCCGCCAGGCACCCAGGCCGGCGCCCAATTCCGTCTGCGCGGCCGTGGTTTCTCGGTCCTGCGTAGCGCCGCACGTGGCGACATGGTGGTGCAGGCTAAGGTCGAAACGCCGCAACACCTCACCCGCCGCCAGCGGGAACTGCTGGAGGAGTTCGAGGGCGAGGCACGGTCGCATTCCAAGGGGAGTCCCGAGCACGAGGGGTTTTTTGCCAAAATGAAGGAATTCCTGGCCGGACGCGACTGAGGTTTGTTGCCGGAAAGCATCGGCTGCAAGAAATTTCACGCCTGCGTGAAATAAGGTTTTGACAGTTGTTTTCCTGCCGCCACACGCAATATCCGCCATAGCACCGGGCCGAAGCGCATCCCCCCCGCGCCGGCGGCCCGTGCCAAAGGCGGCGCAGTCCCCCCGGCTGCGCCGCCATCATCTTGCCCGATGGGCTGCAGCCTCTGCGCCCGGGCTGTCCCGAGGCTTACCGCTGGTCTATCTGGCTGATATGCGCGTCGGAATTGCTGGAATGTCGGGCCGTATGGGGCGGCTGGTAGCCGATGCCGTCATCCAGGCCGGCGCGACCGTAGCAGGCGGCACGGTGCGAGGCGGACGGGCACAATCCGGACCGCCCATCTTCCCCGACGCCCCGGCCCTTGCCCGCTCATGCGACGTCCTGGTCGATTTCTCCAGCGCGGCCGCCATTCCCATCCATGCCGATGCGGTGCGCGAGACCGGGATCGCCTGGGTCCTCGGCACCACCGGCCTGTCGCCATCCGACGACGAAGCCGTCCAAGCGGCTGCGGAACGGAGCACCGTTGTCCAGGCGGCGAATTTTTCTCCAGGCGTCAACCTGGTGCTCGCGCTGGCCAGGCATCTTGCACGCGCCCTGCCGGCCAGCGAGTACGACGCTGAGATCCTCGAGATGCACCACCGTAACAAGACCGACGCGCCCTCCGGCACCGCACTGGCGCTCGGCCGCGCAGTTGCCGAGGCACGCGGCGTCGCATTGCAGGATGTCATGGAGAGCGCCAGGTCCACGCGTTCCGGCCCGCGGTCCCCCGGTGCGATCGGCTTCGCGAGCCTGCGCGGCGGCCAGGTCGTAGGCGAGCACACATTGATCTTCGCGGGTGACGCGGAGCACATCTCGCTGTCGCATTCGGCGTTCGATCGGTCGGTGTTCGCCCGCGGTGCCGTCCGGGCGGCGTTCTGGGCGGTGCAATCTCGGCCGCCCGGCCTTTATTCCATGCTGGATGTCCTCGGCATGACCGAAGATCTCGAAGGAGGCGTTTCGCTCACATGAATTTCGCCAGCGACAACACGGCCGCAATCTCGCCCGAAATACTGGACGCGGTGACCCAAGCCAGCACCGGCTTCGTGCCGTCCTATGGTGCCGACCCGCTGACCGCGCGGCTGAACGGTCTCGCGCGCGACATCTTCGAGACCGATCTCGCGATCTACCCGGTCGCTACGGGGACGGCGGCCAATGCGCTCGCGCTGGCCACCCTGGTCCGCCCCTACGGCGCGGTGTTGTGTTACGACGAAGCGCACATCGCGACCGACGAGTGCGGCGCGCCGGAGTTCTACATGGGCGGCGCCAAGCTGGTGACCCTGCCATCCAACGATGGCCGGATAGCCGCGGACCAGGTGGAAGCGGCAATGGCCCGCGCGGTGGATGGCGGCGTGCACCATGTCCTGCCGGAAGCGGTGAGCATCACCCAGGCAACCGAATGGGGCACCGTTTACGATCCCGGCCAGGTTGGCGCGCTGGGTGCGGCGTGCCGGGCGCGCAAGCTGCATCTGCACATGGACGGGGCGCGTTTCGCCAACGCGTTGGCGCATGTCGGCTGCACGCCGGCCGAGATGACCTGGAAGGCCGGCGTGGACGCGCTCTCGTTCGGCGCCACCAAGAACGGTGCACTGGCCGCCGAGGCCGTCATCTTCTTCGATCCGGCGCTGGCGGAGGGCTTCGAGCGCCGGCGCAAGCGGGCGGGCCAGCTCTGGTCGAAGATGCGGTTCCTGTCGGCCCAGCTGGTGGCTTATCTCGAAGGCGACCTCTGGCTGCGCAACGCCCGACACGCCAACGCGATGGCGACGGCCCTGGCCAACGGTCTCGAACGCTTGCCGGCGGTGAGGCTGATGCAGAAGGTGCAGGCGAACGAGTTGTTCGTGGCAATGCCGGACCGGCTGATCGAGGCGCTACAGGCCGAGGGCGCCATGTTCTACCGCTGGATCGACATGCCCGGGGCAGATCTGCCGGTTGCCCGCCTGGTCACATCGTTCCAGACCATGCCTGCCGAAGTCGAACGGTTCCTGTCCCTGGCCGGCAAGCACGCGAGCGTTCTGGACCGGGCTGCGTAGCCGGACATCATACGTGGGTGCCGGCGCGAGCGGCACGATGTGCTGATTGCGCCGGCTCGCCGTCAGTGACGGCGGACGAGGCCGGCCTTGCGCATCTTGCGGTGCAGTGTCGCCCTGCTCATGCCGAGTGATTTCGCGGCAGCCGACACGTTGCCGCCGGACCGTGCCAGCGCGCGCTGCAGAACCCCACGCTCCGCCAGTTCCAGGTTTTCGCTATCCGCCGTCCGGGGCGACAGGATCGACTGCGCCGGCAGCAGGCGGTCGAGCATGGCGTCGGTGATGCCGCAAGCGGCACGCGCCGCGCAGGTGGCTCCGACGATCAGGTCGTCCTGACCGATCGCGAGCAGCGCGCCAGCGCTCCAGTCGGTGTCGGGCGCGAGCACGATCCGCGCCCCCGGAAACGCCTGTCCGAAATGCCTCGCCTCGATCCGGCGGGCGGCATCGCCGACCGCTGCCGCGATCAGGCGGGCGAAATCCTCGGTCAGGTCGTCGCGGCAGGACGAGACGTCGAGGGCGGCGGCGAGGCGGCCGCGATGATCGTGGATCGGTGCGACGGCGCAGCTCAGCCCGGTGTTGCGGGCGTGGAAATGCTGTTCGCGATGGATCAGCATCGGCCTTGCTTCCGCCAGGCAGGTGCCGATGCCGTTGGTGCCCTCGGCCTCCTCGCTCCAGACGGCACCGGGCCACAGGCCCCAGCGCCGGAACGTGTCGTTATCGGCACAGGCGCCCCGGCGGTCCACAGGCACGCCGTGGCGGTCGGTGAACAGGACGCAGCAGCCGCTGCCGCCCACCGCCTGGAACAACCGGTCCAGCGTGAAACTGGCGGCTGACAGGATCGGCTCCACCTGTTCGCGTGCCTCGCGCAGCTCACTGTCCGTCAGTGTGCGCGGCGGGCTGGCGTCCAGGGGATCAAGCTTGTAGCGTGTGAGGCAGCGGGACCACGAGGCGAACAGCGCAGAGCGCCCGGACGCCGACGGGTCGCGCGCGATAGCCCTGATGCGGTCGGCATGTCTCATCGGCGTGCCTCCTGGATGGCTTCCTGCCGGCTTTTGTCCCCAACCTGTTCGACGAGCGAGTTCTGTCTCGCCGACCGGTGCAGGGTGCCGGATTCTGATTGCGGACGCATTAATGCGCCCGGTCCAGTTGATACGCCCGGATTACGTTTCAGGGAAATCGGCCGGCAGGCGCGGTTACTCGTTCGACAGCCGTTCGATGTCGCAGAACTGCGACAGTTCCGTGCCGTGCGCCCCGGGCCGGCATTGCCAGCGAGGCAGGCTGAGCCGCTACTGCGCCCAGCCCTGGCGGTGTGCAGATGCTGCCAAGTTCTCAAGAAATTCTGCAGGAGGACCACATGCAAGATCGCAGGCTATCCTATGTCTCGATGCGCCTGTCTTTGGCTGTCGGCTGCGCGCTGCTCGCCGCACCGCTCGGCCAGGCCAGCGCGCAGAGCGCTGTCGCCGCCGCGTTCCCGGCCTACACCAGCGTGACCGACGCCCGCCTGGCTGCCGCCGCCACCGACGATGGCTGGCTGATGTACCGCCATGACTACGGCAGCACGGGTTATTCCAAGCTCGACCGCATCAACACCGGCAACGTGACCCAGCTGAAGCAGGTCTGGGACTACAAGAGCGACTTCCAGCAGGGGCACGAAGCGCCGCCGGTGGTGAACGGTGATTACATGTTCATCACGACGCCGAAGGATGAGCTGCTGGCGTTCCAGTCCAGCACCGGCAAGGCGCTGTGGACCTACAAGCACGACCTCAGCCAAGTCGGCCTCAAGACCGTCTGTTGCGACGTGGTCAACCGTGGTGTCGCGCTGTTCGACGACATGGTCTTCATGGCGACGCTGGACAATTACGTGGTCGCGTTGAACGCCAAGACCGGTGCGGTCGCGTGGAAGAAGCAGATTGCCCCCGCCGATCTCGGCGCCGCCATGACGCTGGCGCCGCTGGTGGTGAAGGGCCGTGTCGTGGTCGGCCTGTCGGGCGGCGAGTATGGCGGCCGCGGCGCGATCGTGGCCCTCGATGTGAAGACCGGCGAGCAGGCCTGGAAGCGCCTGACGATCCCCGATCCGGGTGAGCCCGGCAGCGACAGCTGGCCGAAGAACGACCTGTACAAGACGGGCGGTGGTGCAGCCTGGCTGACCGGCACCTACGACGCCGATACCGACACGTTGTTCTGGGGCGTCGGCAACCCCGGCCCGTGGCTGGCGACGCTGCGTCCCGGCAACAACCTGTACACGGACAGCGTGCTTGCCCTCGATCCGTCCACCGGCGCCATCAAGTGGCACTACCAGTACACGCCGCACGACACCTGGGACTATGACGGCACCAACGAGACGGTGATGACCGACATCGACTACAAGGGCGTGTCGCACAAGGCGATCGTCACCGCGAGCCGCAACGGGTGGTTCTACGCGATCGACCGGGTGAGCGGTAAGCTGATCTACGCAACCAAGTTCGCGTCCGCCACCTCGGTCACCGGGGTCAAGGCCGGGCAGATGGTGACCAGCGTTTCGCTGCGGCCGGATGTCGGCAAGCAGGTTTTCACCTGCCCGAGCTTCCTGGGCGGCAAGAACTGGTGGCCGATCGCCGTCGATCCGCAGACCCA
>CAZZWO010000163.1:0-2956 GCA_964657885.1 uncultured Acetobacteraceae bacterium
CTCGGAGGTGGACTGGTTCCTGCACGGCCTTGCGCAGGTGTTTCCCGACGCGCACGCAGCGTTCGCCGGCTTTCTGCCTCCTCACGAGCGGCACGACCTGCTGGGCAGCTACCTGAAACGCCTGACCTCGCCCGATCCGGCGGTGCACATGGCGGCGGCCCGTGCCTGGTCGATCTACGAGGGGTCGTGCAGCACGTTGCTGCCCAGCCCGGACACCGTCAGCTCGTTCGCCGGAGACCGTACCGCACTCGGGCTGGCGCGCATCGAGGCGCATTACTTTGCGCATGACCTGTTCCTGCCGCCCGAAGGCCTGCTGGGCCACATGTCGGCGATCGGTCATCTGCCCGGCGAAATCGTGCAAGGGCGCTACGACATGGTATGCCCGGCGGTGAGCGCGTTCGACTTGGCGGCGCACTGGCCGGCGGCGCGGCTGACGGTGATCCCGGACGCGGGACACTCGGCGCTGGAGCCCGGCGTGCGCCGTGCCCTGGTCGCGGCCGTCGAGCGGTTCCGGCATCGGACCTGACGCGCGCATCCGGGGCGTGACTGCTCTGCGCCGCACCGGGGGAAACCTTGCCGCCCGACGGCGTTCCTCCGGGAGACGCCGCACCTGGTGCGGTCCCACCGAAGGAGCATTCTGCTTGAAGACCACTCTCGCTTGTACCGCCGCCGCCTTTGTGATGCCGCTGATGATGTCGGCACAGGCGCTGGCCCAGACCACCGCACCGGCCACTGCACCGATGGCCTCCGGCATGCACTCCACCATGGCACCTGCGGCGACGACAGCCCCTGGTGCAATGGCGCCGGCTGCCGGCACGGCGAACCTGTCGTCGATGGACAAGAAGTTCGTGATGAAGGCTGCGCAGGGCGGCATGGCGGAGGTCCAGCTCGCCCAGCTGGCTCAGCAGAAGAGCCAGGACGATAACGTGAAGAAATTCGCGCAACAGATGATCGACGACCATACGCCGGCCAATCAGAAGCTGACGCAGATCGCCGGCACCAAGGGCGTGACGCCGCCGACCGACATCGATGCGGCCGATCAGAAGATGATGACCAAGCTGCAGGCCCTGGACGGCAAGAAGTTCGACACCGCCTACCTGAAGGGTCAGGTCACGGCGCACAAGACCATGCTGAAGCTGTTCCAGGACGAGTCCAAGAAGGGCACGGACAGCGACCTGAAGTCGTTTGCGGATGATACCGTGCCGACGATCCAGAAGCACATCACCATGGCGCAGACGGGCAAGACCGGCACCATGTAACATCCGCTGGGTTTTAGCGGATTGAGTGAGCGGCCCGGAGCAAACGCCCGGGCCGTTTTCATTTGCCCGTGTCGACCGGCCGCTTCGCTTCAGCGTTCCGCAAACAGCCGCTCGACTGCGATCGCCAGGCCCAGCAGGCGCCGGTCGGCCATCGGCGGCCCGGCCAGCATCAGGCCGGCAGGTGGCGCGCCCGGTTCGTGGCAGGGCAGACTGATCGCGCAGCCATCCAGGAAATTGATCTGCGCCGGGTTGCGCAGGATCAGGCCGTTCAGCCGCACGTAATCCTGGTCGTCGTCGAAGGCCGAGATCGGTGGCGGGGCGATCGGCACCGTCGGCATCATCAACGCATCGAACCCGGAAATTTCAGCCTCGAACGCGGCGATGACGCGCCTGCGGGCCGCGACGAGGTCCACGTAATCCGCCGCCGCCATGTTGGCGCCCGGCAGCATCCGGCTGGCCACCCGCGGATCGTAGCGCGCCGCATCGCGGGCCAGCATGTCGCGGTGCCAGGCATAGGCTTCGACCACCGCGAACCCGCCCCGGCGATGCGCCTCCGCGATCAGGTCGAAGCTGCGGAAGTGACGGTGCACGATGGTGGCACCCGCGCGGTCGAGGCGCTGCACAGCGTGGTCCATCGCGCGCTCGGTCGATGCATCCATGCCGTCCAGCACCAGGTTCTGCGGCATCAGCAGGCGCAGGCCTGCAAGCGCCGGCACCGGAGGCGGCGCCGGGTCGTCGCTGGCGATGATCGCGTCGATCACCGCGCAGCAGGCGGCGGTGGCTGCCAGCGGACCGACGGAGTCCAGCGTGGGCGACAGGGGGAACACCCCGGCCAACGGCACCCGCCTCGCCGTGGGCTTGAACCCCGCCACACCGCAGAACGCGGCCGGTATGCGGCAGGACCCGCCGGTATCGGTGCCGATGGCCGCCATCGCCATGCCATCGGCCACCGAAACGGCGGCGCCCGACGAGCTGCCGCCCGGTACGAGCCCGCCTGCGTGACCGGCGGGCGGGCGGGCGTATGGCGCACGCGGCGTGCCGAAATGCGGGTTGATCCCGACGCCGCTGAACGCGAACTCCGTCATGTTGGTGCGGCCGACCGGGACCAGTCCGGCGGCCAGCAGCCGTTGCACCACCGGCGCGTGGGAAGGCGCCGGTGGCGCGCCGGCCAGCACCAGCGAGGCGGCCGGTGTGGGCTCGCCGGCAACGTCCAGCAGGTCTTTCAGGCTGATCGGCAGCCCGGCGAACGGGCCCGGCGCACGGTTGGCGCGGCGCAGGACATCCATTGCGTCGGCACTGCCGCGTGCCTGTTCGGCATAGACCCGGGTGAACGCCCGCGCCCCCTCGCCCGCCGGATCGGCGATGCGGGACAGGCATCCTTCGACCAGGGCGCGGCTGGTGGTGCGGCCATCTGCCAGCGCTTCGGCGGCTTCGTGGAGGGTCGGCATCTTCATGCGTGCGAACCTGCCGGGAGCGGGAACGGCCGGCAAGGTGGCGGGTTGGCGGATCGGATGAGCCGTGGCGGGGAGCGGGCGCACCTTGCCGGGCGGGTGCGGCGCGTGTTGATGTTCGGCCGCAACAATTTCGGGACAACGCCGGTGACACTCCACTCCAGCCGCTCCATCCTTATGGGGGCCGCGTTCGGCCTCTGCGTCTGCCTGCCTGCCCTCGCCGCCAGCCGGCCGCTCGCCGGCAGC
>CAZZWO010000163.1:2966-7194 GCA_964657885.1 uncultured Acetobacteraceae bacterium
CCATGACGCTGCGCTCGCGCGGCCGGGCCGTCACCGCCCGCGACGTGGAGCAGCTCGCGCTGGACGCGGCGCGCGACGTGGCGCGCGTGCGGGCGGTGCCCGTGCCCGGTCAGGCCGGCGTGCGGGTGCTGGGCGAAGCGGATGCCGCCGCTCCCGTGCATTTCCAGGTCGCCTTGCGCCTGCGTGACAGCGCCGGCCTGAGCGCCCGCATCGCCGCCGGCCAGAAGCTCACGCCCGCGGAACTGGCGGCTAACCATTTCCCGACGCAGCAGGACCACGACGCGGTGGTGGCCTGGCTTCGCGGCGAGGGCCTGACGATCGACGCGACCGTGCCGAGCCGCATGACCATTTCCGCAAGCGGCGATGCCGCCCATGTCAGCCGCGCTCTCGGCGTGCATTTCGCCCACATCGTGTCCGAGGCACAGGAATTCACGGCGGCTGATTCCGCGCCGGCGATCCCCGAGGCGCTGGCCGGCATCGTTCTGAGCATCAACGGCCTGCAGCCGCAATTGCACGCGCATTACCAGCATTCCGGCCTCAAGCCGCTGGTCGGCGGCACGGTGCCCTACATCCCGTCGGACCTGCTGAACGCGTACAGCGCGAATGGCCAGGGTGACGGCGCGGGAACGACAACCGCCATCGTCATCGACACCTTCCCGAAGAAAACCGATCTGACGGCGTTCTGGACCGCGGCCGGGGTGCCGCAGAGCCTGTCGAACATCACGTTCATCCAGGCCGTTCCGGGCACATTGCCAGCCTTGTCGGGCGAGGAAAGCCTGGACACGCAATATTCCAGCTCGATGGGCAGCGCCAGCAAGGTGCGTGTCTATGCCTCGCAGTCGCTGAGCTTCACCAAGCTGGATACCACCTTCCAGAAGGTGATCACCGACCTGCAGGCCGGTGTCGTGATCACCCAGGTGTCGATCAGCCTCGGCGCCTGCGAGACCTCGGTGCCGCAGGGCACGGCGAACACCGACGACCAGTATTTCGCGACGATGACAGCCCTCGGTGCGAGCGTGTTCGTCTCGACCGGCGATAGCGGCAGCCGCGAGTGCAGCGGCACCAAGAACGTGCCGTCGTTCTTCAGCACCAGCCCGAACGTGGCGGCGGTGGGCGGCACCAGCTTGAAATTGAACGGCGCCAAAGTGTCGTCCGAAAAGGGTTGGAGCGGGAGCGGCGGCGGATTGAGCCAGCGTTTCTCGAAGCCGTCGTACCAGTCCGCGCTGAGCTACACCGTGCGCGCGGTGCCCGACCTTTCCGACGATGCCGATCCGAACACCGGTGTTCTGGTCATCATCAACGGCATGCCGGAACAGATCGGCGGCACCTCGGTCTCGTCACCGGTGACGGCGGGGCTGATGGGCCTGGTGAACGCACATCGTCTGTCGGCCGGGAAGTCCACGCTCGGGTTGCTCGACACCCGCATCTATCCGCTGTTGGGCACCGCGAATTTCCGCGACATCAAGCATGGCAGCAATGGCGGCTATGCGGCCGGCATCGGATACGATCTCGTAACGGGCATCGGCGCGCCGCTGTTGAGCAAGCTGCTGCCGGCGCTGGTGAAGCAGCCCTGATTGCAGGGGCCCGCGCACGGCGGGCCCACGCGTTTCGGGAAATAGCGACATGGGTGGGCGGGAGAGCATATTTTCGAAGCTGTCCCGCCTTCTTTTATAGACACGGCTGGTCGGAAGTCCTGAGAAGGCCTGGCCTTTCTCGATTGCCTAGGTGTGTTGTTGCGTGGTCTGGTTGTTCCGCAACACAAAAGCCGAGGACTGCCTGTGCATATCAAACACACACGTATAGCCCTTTTCGCCGCCGCTTTTGGCTTCACCGTTTCGGCGCCTGCCCTCGTTTCGCAGGCCTTCGCCGCCGCTACACCACTCGCCTCCAGCATCACCCCATTGCACGCGAACGTCCGTGTCGTGGGCGAAGCAGACCCGGCGGCGCTGGTGCACTTCCAGGTGGCGCTCCGCCTGCGTGACTACGCCACCCTGTCGGCGCGCAACGCCGCGGGCCAGGTGCTCTCGCCCGCCGAGTTGGAGTCGGCACACCTGCCGCGCCAGCAGGACCACGACGCTGTCGTTGCCTGGCTGCGCAGCCAGAACCTCACGGTCGATGCCACCGTCCCGAGCCGGCTGACCATTTCGGTGAGCGGCACCGCGGGCGAGGTGAGCCGTGCGCTCGGCGTGCATTTCTCGCACATCACTGCCGAGGGACGCGACTACGTCTCCGCCGACACCGCGCCGTCGATCCCGGCCGAATTATCGGCGACGATCCTGAGCATCAACGGGTTGCAGCCGCAGCTGCACGCGCACACGCTGCACGTGATGGCAAAGCCGAAGGCGGGCACAGTGCCCTTTCTGCCGTCCGACCTGCTCAACGCCTACACCGCCACCGGCCAGGGCAAGGGCAGCGGCACCACAACCGCCATCGTGATCGACACGTTCCCGGCAAAATCCGACCTGACCTCGTTCTGGTCGATCGCCGGCGTGTCGCAGAGCCTTTCCAACATCAGCTTCATCCAGGTGGTGAGCGGGACGTTGCCGGCGCCATCGGGTGAGGAGAGCCTGGATGTCGAATACTCCAGCTCGATCGCGCCATCCAGCAAGGTGCGCATCTACGCCGCGCAATCGCTCGACAACTCGGCGCTCGACACGACCTTCCAGCGGGTGATCACCGATCTTCAAGGCGGCACCAAGATCACCCAGGTGTCGATCAGCCTCGGCGAGTGCGAAACCGACATCTCGTCGGGTGAGGCGAAGACCGACGACCAGTATTTCGCCACCATGACATCGCTCGGCGCCAGCGTGTTCGTGTCCTCCGGCGATAGCGGCAGCAGGGAATGCGGCGGCAGCACCAACACGCCATCGTTCTACAGCACCAGCCCCAACGTGGCCGCGGTCGGCGGAACGACCCTGAAGATGAGCGGCACGTCGGAAACGTCCGAGACCGCATGGAGCGGCAGCGGCGGCGGCCTCAGCAAGCTGTTTGCCAAACCATCCTACCAATCCGCCCTCAGCTACAGCGCGCGCGCGGTGCCGGACCTCGCCGATGATGCCAACCCGAACACCGGCGTGCTGGTGATCCTTGGCGGTCAGGAATACCAGTTCGGCGGCACGTCGGTGGCATCGCCGGTGACCGCGGGACTGATCGGGCTCGTCAATGCCGAGCGTATCTCGACCGGCAAGAAGACGATCGGCCTCCTGAACACGCAGATCTATCCGTTGCTCAAGACCACCAACTTCCGCGATATCACCAGCGGCAACAACGGTGGTTACTCGGCGGGCGTCGGCTACGACCTGGTGACCGGTATCGGCGCACCGCTCCTCAGCAAGCTCGGCCCGACCCTGCTCGCCAAGCCCTGAGACCTCGGGGACCGGTGCCGAACCGGTCCCCGCACCCTTCATTTCGCGAGATGCTGCAATTCGATCTCGTTGATCGCAACAGGCTGTTTCGCCAGCAGGCCGGAAGCATAGGCGCGTTCCAGTTCCGCCTGTTTCTGCTGGCGTAACGCACGCACGAGAGCGTCGTGCACATCCGCCAGACTTGCAGGCGCGGCCGGGCGCGTCGCGATCAGCTTGATCAGGTGGCACGCATCCCCGCCGCAGACGATTTCGCTCATCGCACCTTCCTGCAAGCCGGCGACCTCATCCCTGACGGCTGGCACGAGCTGCTTCTCGCTCACCCAGCCCATATCCTGAAACTGCACACCGGTGCTTCGCCTGGCGGCATCGCCGAACACCAGATGCGCATGGTCGATCTGCGCGCGCAGAGTGGCCAACCGCCGCCGACCGTCATCGGGGGATGCCTTGCTGGTTCCGGCAGCCTTCACCGTGAACAACTGCATCAGCTTGTACTGGCGAGGTTGCATGAACTGCGACTTGTTCTGTTCGTACGCCGCCTGCAACTCGCTTTCCGACGGGTATCCTGCAGGCGGTGTCGCGTGCGATGCGAGATAGGTCTGCGCCACCAGCTGGTCGTGCGCATGCGCGAGCATCGTCACCACCTCCGGGCGCTGGTCCCATTTCTCCGCTTGCGCCTGCGCCAACACCGCATGCTGGATCAGCACGTTGCGCAAGAAGTCCTTCAGTGCGGCAGGGTCGGCGGCAAGGCGGCGGCTGGTATCCGCGTCCATTGCCGCCAGCAACGCGCGCGCCTGGCCGACTGTCACGCGATCGGCGCCGCGCTCCGCGACGATGTCAGTGCCGCGCTCTGCTGCGATATCAGC
>CAZZWO010000164.1:0-7139 GCA_964657885.1 uncultured Acetobacteraceae bacterium
CGCGGCCGGGCACACTTCCGCGCCCGGCCGCTGCCCCCTATCGTGGTGCCGCAATCGAAAGCGGCACCTAGATGACCTTCCGGCGCGTGATATTCCCGACCCTGACGTTGCTGTCCGTTCTGCCGGCGGGCGGCGCCGGGGCTGCGTCCTTCGATCCACTGGCCGCCTTTGCGCCGCTCAGCCTGCCGCAGCCGCCCGGTGCAACACGCTCGGCGGGTGGCACCCCCGGCCCCGCCTACTGGCAGAACCACGCGGATTACCGCATCGACGCACGGATAGAGCCCCGGGACCACACGCTGACCGCGGTCGAGACGGTCACCTACACCAACAACTCTCCCGACCGGCTGGACGTGCTTTGGCTGCAGCTCGACCAGAACATCTATCGCCGCGACGCGCGCGCAGCGGCGATGCCGCGCTACGAGGCGCATCACGACGACGAATTCACCGACGGCTATCGCCTGGGCGAGGTCACCGTGCAGTCCGATGGCAAGCCGTATGCGCCCACGCGCCTCGTCACCGATACACGCCTGCAGCTTCGCCTCGCGACCCCGCTGCCGGGCCATGGCGGGCGGATCAGCATCCGCATCGCTTACAGCTACACGGTGCCGGGGGCCTGGGGCGGCCGGACCGCGGTCACCTCGACGCCGCATGGCGACATGTATGAGATCGCCCAATGGTTCCCCCGCATGGCGGTGTACGACGATCTGCGCGGCTGGGACACCGCGCCGTATCTCGGCTCGGAATTCTACCTCGAATACGGCGACATCGATTACGCGGTGACTGTGCCCTGGGATTACATCGTGGCCGGGTCTGGAAGCTTGCAGAACCCGCAGGACGTGCTGACCGCCACGCAACGCGCCAGGCTGGCGCAGGCAGAGGGCAGCGACCGCACCGTGATGGTGCGCAGCGTCGCTGAAGTGGGGCAGGCGTCGAGCCGGCCGACCCATGACGGCGAGCAGACATGGCGCTTCCACATGGACCACACACGGGACGTGGCGTTCACCGCGTCGCCCGCCTTCGTCTGGGATGCCGCGCGCATCAACCTGCCGGATGGCGGCCACGCGCTCGCAATGTCGGTCTATCCGCCCGATGCGGCGGGTGCGCAGAAATGGGATCGTTCGACGGAGTATGTGAAGTTCGCGATCGAGCATTTCTCGGCCAGGTGGTTCACCTATCCCTGGCCGGTGATGGTCAACCTCGGCGGGCACGGCGCCGGCATGGAATACCCGGGCATCGTATTCGACGACCATGCCGACGCCGGGCGGGACCTGTTCTGGATCACCACGCACGAGGTCGGGCATAGCTGGTTCCCGATGATCGTCGGCAGCAACGAACGGCGCGATGCGTGGATGGACGAAGGCTTCAACACTTTCATCGACGTCTACGCCTCGGACGCATTCAACCACGGCGAATATGCGCCGAAGCGCGACTCCGAATACGCCGAACATGGCGGCAACCCGGCAGACGAGATATTGCCGGTTCTGGCCGACGCCGCGGCACCGACGATCATGGCGCCCGCAGACCTGATCAGCGAGAAATACCGCCACCCCATCAGCTACTTCAAGCCGGCGTTCGGGCTGGTTCTGCTGCGCGAGCAGATACTCGGCGCCGAACGCTTCGATCCGGCGTTCCGCGCCTACATCGCCGCGTGGGCGTACAAACATCCGTCGCCCTCTGATTTCTTCCGCTTCATGGCAAGCGAAACCGGCGAGGACCTCTCATGGTGGTGGCGCGGCTGGTATTTCAACACCGAGAAGATGGACCTCGCACTCGGCCACGTCGCCTACACGGACGGCGATTTCCGGAAAGGCTTGCAGGTCGAGGTGGAGTCCCGCGATGCACTGGTGATGCCGGCCGTCATCGGCGTGCGCTTCGAAGATGGCACGTCCGCGCGCTTCAACCTTCCGGTCGAGGCGTTTTTCAAGGGAGCCACCGCGCATCTCGATCTGCCGACATCGAGGCCCGTTCTGGACGTGACGATCGACCCCGATCACAAGCTGCCCGATCAGGACCGCAGCAACGACCGGCGCGCCCTGAAATAGGAGCGGGCTGGTGCCTCTCCGCTTTGACCCAGGTCAAGGCGTCGGCGTGTCCGGCGGCGCAGTCTCGGCCCGAATATGGCTGGAGGCTCCGATGCGCGTTGAGGAAGTCATGACCAAGGATGTCGCCGCGGTCCGCGCGGAGACATCGATCAGGGCGGCGGTCCATCTGATGATCGAGCGGCGGGTGAGCGGTTTGCCGGTCATCGACGATGATGGTGTGGTGGTCGGCATAGTGAGCGAAGGCGACCTGCTGCGGCGAGTGGAACTGGGCACCGAAAAGCACAGCCCGCCCTGGCTGAGTTTCCTGCGTGGCCCGTCGCGCGTGGCGGCGGATTACGTGCGCTGCCGGACGTTGCGCGTCGAAGACGTGATGACGCGCGACCCGGACACGGTGGATGTCTCGGCAACCCTCGATGACGTGGTCACGCATCTCGTGCGGCGGCGGGTCCGGCGTCTGCCGGTGACGCAGGCTGGCCGGCTCGCCGGCATCGTCAGCCGGAGCGACCTCGTGAAGGCGCTCGCGAAGGTGCTCGACCAGAAGCAGGATGTCGTGCGCGAGGATGCGGCGATAAAGGCCGACGTGATCGCCGCGATCGACCACGAATCATGGTCGCATAGCTGCAGCGTGATGGTGCAGGTGACACAGGGTGTCGTGCTGATCACCGGCACGGTTTTCATGCAGGGTATCGAGGCCGCCTTGCATGTCGCGGCGGAACGCGTGGATGGCGTGCACGGCGTGGACGTGCAGGTGATGTTCCTGGCGCCGGCCGCCATGGGGGTGTAGCCGGCCCGGTTGGATCAACCGGTCGCGGCTGCGTAGTTGATGGACACCTGCAGGCCCTGGCGGATCGGCACGAGGTTGGTCACGAACCGTTCGGCGCAAGCCCGCCAGGAAAATGTCTCGGCGAATGCGCGGCAGGCGACGCGGTCCGCATTTTCCAGTGCGCGCAACACGGCCGCGCGCAAGTCGTCGTCGACCGCGCCGATCGCGTCGCCGCCGCCGACCAGCACGTCCTTCGGGCCCGTCACCGGAAAAGCGGCAACCGGCGTGCCGCATGCAAGGCTTTCCAGCATCACCAGGCCGAACGTGTCGGTGCGTGACGGGAACACCATCACGTCGGCGCCGGCGTACGCGCGCGACAACGCCTCGCCATGCATCACGCCGGCGAAATGCACGCCAGGATAGTCGCGCTTCAGCGCGGCGAGTTGCGGGCCTTCACCGACCACGACCTTGGACCCCGGCAGGTCGAGGTCGAGGAAGGCGGTGATGTTCTTCTCGATCGCCACGCGCCCGACATACAGGCACACCGGCCGTGCCAGGCCCGCCCATGCCGCGCGCGGCTCCGGCTGGAACAGCGACAGATCGACCCCGCGCGACCAGGCACGCAAGTCTCGGAATCCGCGTGCCGCCAGTTCCTGCCTCAGGCTTTCGGTCGCCACCATCAGGCCGTGGCCCGCGGCATGGAACCGCCGCAGCCATGCATAGGACAGCCGTGTCGGCACCCGCGTGCGCGCCCGCAGGTATTCGGGAAAACGCGTGTGGAACGCGGTGGTGAACGTCCAGCCATGCGCGCGCGCCAGCTTGCGCGCGACGATGCCCAGCGGCCCCTCGGTGGCGATGTGCAGCGCGTCGGGCCGGAACTCGGCCATCATCCGCGCCAGCCGGCGCTTCGGCAGGATCGACAACCTGATGTCGGGATAGGTCGGGCAGGGCAGCGTGCGGAAGCGGTCCGGCCCGATCACTTCGGCCACGATGCCCAGCGCTTCGAGTTCGTCAACCAGGGTTGCCAGCGTGCGGACCACGCCGTTCACCTGCGGGCGCCACGCATCGGATACGATCAGCACGCGCGAGTTGGGCGGCAGGCTGGCCACGTCGTCCAGTCCGGCCTCGATCAGGGCAGCATGGTTCGCGGAAGCCTCGTTCGCTGAATGTCCGGCTGCGAAAGGTTTCAGCGCATGATTTCGGGGCGCGGGCGGCGGGTGTTCAGGCAGGTTCGGACACCGACACGCGGCGCGGCGCGAAGAACGAGAGCTTGTTGGCGGCAACCCAGTCGATCAGTTCCAGGCGCCCGTCATGATGTTCCACCAGCGCCGTACAGCTTTCCACCCAGTCGCCGGTGTTGAGGTACAGCACGCCGTCCACCATGCGCATGTCCGCGCGGTGGATGTGCCCGCAAACGACGCCATCGAACTGGCGGCGCTTGGCCTCGCCGGCGAGCGCCTCCTCGAAACGGTCGATCGCCTTCACCGCTTCTTTCACCTGCCGTTTGGCCCATTGGCTGAGCGACCAGTAGGGATAGCCCAGCGGGCGGCGGACCGCGTTGAACCAGCGGTTGATGTGCAATGCGCTGCGGTATGCCCAGTCACCCAGGAACGCCAGCGTCTTTGCGTACAGCACGACACTGTCGAACTGGTCGCCGTGGATGATCAGCAGGCGGCGGCCGTCGGCAGTCACGTGCTCGGCCTCCCCGGCCAGCCGCACGCCGCCGATCTCGAGGCCAAGCGGCAGCCATGCGCGGAACATCTCGTCGTGGTTGCCCGGGATGTACAGCACCTTCGCGCCGCGGCTGGCATGGCGCAGGATCAGCTTGACCACTTCGTCATGCATCTGGTCCCAGTACCAGGATTTCCGCAGCCGCCAGCCATCGACGATGTCGCCCACCAGGAACAGGTTCTCGGTCGTGAACGACCCGAGGAAATGCGCGAGGAAATCGGTGCGGCAGCCCCGTGTCCCCATGTGCGCGTCCGAGATGAACACCGACCGATACGTCGTCGGCAACGGCGATTTCGTCTGGAGTTTCTCGAACGCCGGCGGCGTCGGAAGGCCTTGTGGAAAAGCGGCAGAGAAGGCGTTCATTTGCCTCACCATCACAAGCGATGCTCCGGACGCGGCATCTGCCGGAGTTGGGGCGAGCAGATAGAACACGCTCCGCGCCGTGCGAGTGAAGTTTGCGTGACGCTACGGCCGGGCCTCAGCGCTGTCCGGAACATCCTGCAACATCACACGCCCGTCTTCGGGCTGCAACCGGATCGCACCAGGCTGCCAGCCCCGCGGTGGCGTGACCGGCCGGAACGCCCTACAAGCGTCCTCATCCCATGAGCGCACCCCAGCTCGCCGCCTCCGATCCGGCCGCCTCAGCCTTCGTCTCGGCCCATGCCGGTACCGGCAAGACCAAGCTGCTGATCGACCGGCTGCTGCGGCTGATGCTGGCCGGCGCGGACCCCGCGCGCATCCTGTGCCTCACCTACACCAAGGCTGCGGCCGCCGAGATGGCCATCCGCCTGCAGAAGCGGCTCGGCGCCTGGGTCGCGATGCCGGACGCGGAACTCGACGCGGCGCTCGACGAATTGCTGGTCACGCGCACCGCCGCGCATCGCCGGACCGCTCGCGAGCTGTTCGCGCGGGTGCTCGATCTGCCGGGCGGCATGCGCATCGGCACCATCCACGCCTTCTGCCAGTCGCTGCTGAAACGCTTCCCGCTCGAAGCGCGCATCTCGCCGCATTTCCGGCTGGTGGAGACATCCGACGCCCGCGCCACCCTGGAACAGGCGCGCGAAGCCGCGCTGCCCGCCGCCGACCCGGCCGAACTTGCGGAACTGGCGGGCCTGGTCAGCGCGGACGGGTTTGCCGGTCTGGTCGCCGCACTGGAAGCCAAGCGGGACCGCCTGGCCCCGGCGCTCGCCCTGCCGCCGCACGCGCTGGCCGCAGCCTTCCGCCGCGTGCTGGGCGTGACCGCACGCAACGATGCCGAACTGCTCGCCCGCGCCGTCGCCTGGCCCGACGAGGAACCCCTGCGCGGCGCGTTGCACCTGGCGGCGCGGCACGGCAGCGACGCCGTGCGTACCAAGGCCGGCAGGATGCTCGGCTGGCTCGGCCTGACGCATGATCTGCGGCAGGAGCACTGGCACGAGTGGGTGGACGAGCTCCTGACCAAGGCCGGCGAACCGCGCGGCCCCACCGCCCTGGTCAACAAGAAGATGTCCGAAACCTACCCGCAGGTGATCGTCGCGTTGCAGGCGGAGCAGGCCCGAATCGAATCGGTGCAGGACGACCGCCGGGCGCTCCGCCTTGCCGGCGCCTCGACCGCCCTGGTCCGGGTGGCGGCGCCGGTCCTGGCCAGCTACGCCGCCGCGAAGGAACGCCGCGCTCTGGTCGACTACGACGACCTGATCGGCCTGACGTCGAAGCTGCTGGAAGATGCCGGGGCGGCCTGGGTGCTGTTCAAGCTGGATGGCGGCCTGGAGCACCTGCTGCTGGACGAGGTGCAGGACACCGCGCCGGCGCAATGGCTGATCGCCGACCGCCTCACCGGAGACTTCTTCGTGGGCGAGGGTGCACGGCGCGACGGCGAGCTGGCCCGCACGATGTTCGCGGTGGGCGACCGCAAGCAGTCGATCTACTCGTTCCAGGGCGCCGACCCGGGCGAGTTCGACCGCTGGCGCACCATCTACGGACAGCGCGTGGAACAGGCGCGCCTGCCCTGGCGCCCGACGGTGCTGGATATGTCGTATCGCTCCACCGCGCCGGTCCTGGCGCTGGTGGATGCGGTCTTCACCGAGGCCGGGCCGGAAGCCGGCGTCTACGAGGGCGCCAGCCAAGCGGCCCGCCATGTACCGCATCGCACGGGCCAGGCCGGGCGGGTGGAGCTTTGGCCGGCGGCGCCGCGGCCCGATCCCGCCGCGCACACCCCATGGACCATCCCGGAACGCAACCAGGCGCAATCGTCGGCGCCGCAGACGCTGGTCACGCACCTTGCCGGCTGGATCGCCGGACAGGTCGGCGGCGGCGTCATGCTCGAGAGCGAGGGGCGTCCGCTCCATCCCGGCGACGTGCTGGTCCTGGTGCGCCGGCGCGGCGATTTCGACCGGGCGCTGGTGCGCGCGCTGAAGGCGCTGAATGTTCCGGTTGCCGGGCTGGACCGCATGGTGCTGACCGAGCAGCCCGCGGTGCAGGACCTCCTTGCCCTGTGCGACGCGTTGCTGCTGCCGCAGGACGACCTGACCCTGGCCGAGATGCTGGTCAGCCCGCTCGGCGGCCTGACGGATGACAGCCTGATGGCGCTGGCCGCCACTCGTCCTGGCACCCTGTTCGAAGCT
>CAZZWO010000165.1:0-7071 GCA_964657885.1 uncultured Acetobacteraceae bacterium
CGCTGGATTGCGCTTCGGCTTTTCGGCCGATCACGCGTTTCGCTTCCGCTTGATTACGCGTTTCGCTTTCGCTCGGGCGGCGTCGTCTCGAAAGACTCGATGGCTGAGACCATCGCCTGCCCGAGTTCGCGTGGGGCGCGGGTGGTGCTGTCGCCGACGACGTACGTGGCGTTGCCGGTGACCAGCACGTCGCTTGCGCGGCGGATTTCGAAGCCGATGCGGAAGCTGGTGGTGCCGAGATATTCGGTGCGCAGGTGCACGTCCAGCTCGTCGTCGAACCGGGCGGCGTTTCGATAGGCCTGGGAGGCGGCCACCATGAACGTGTCGGTGCCGTCAGCCAGGAACGCTTCCGGGTACGGCATGCCGAGCGCCCGCCAATATTCGGTCAGCGCCACATCGACATACGCCATGTAATGCGGGTTGAAGACGATGCCCTGCATGTCGCACTCGCCCCAGCGCACGCGCAGCGCGTGCGAGAACCGATACGGCGCGATGGCACTCATCCTGTCGTGACCGCGATCTTGTATGACTAATGCAAGACCGGAGCAGGCCCGTACAGCCAGATCAGCGAGCCATTCAGGCCGCAACTCGACTGGCTGGTCGCCTGGTTTGCCGGCGTGTCGTTGATCTCGATGCCGCCGGCGCCGAGATGGCCGGTCAGCGTGCTGGGTGTCGAGACCTGCATGCTGTCCGCGGTGACCTGGGCGATGCCGGCGAACGAGCAGGTCCATTTGGCAGTACCCGGCTCGGCGCCGTCGATGGCGACGCGCACCGTGTCGTCGTCGCGCACCTGGACGCTGAGTTTCAGGAAGCCCTTGTAGCTGTAGGTGCCAGCCCATTTGTCGGCGGCGGCGTCGTGCCCGGCCCGCGCGTGGAAGCCCAGGGTCGCGGCGCGGACGGCATAGGCCTGTTGCAGGCACGCGATGTCGGTGCAGGCGTTCCGCTGCTGCAGCCAGGATCTTTGCGAGGCGATGAGATCGGCGACGACCGACGCCGCCCCGTCCGACGTGTCGTCGAACGTTTCCCGGCTGGTCTTGAAAGCGGCCGCGAGCTGCTCGTCGGCGCGCGACAGAGCCGGCGTCGCGCACACAACATGCTCGACCTGCGTGGACGTCTTGCCGCAGTCGAAGCTGGCGGCCCAGGCGAGCGATGGTGCAGCGGCGGATAGCGCGACAATCATCACGGACAATTTCCGGTTCATCGTTCCGCTCACGAATGCGCCGGGGCTTGCGGCTGGGCCGCTTTCCGGTCGGCGTCGAGTTCCTTCTTCGCGGCGGCCCGCTCCGCCACGAAACGTGCGCGGACCGCCTTCTGCTCGGCTTCCGTGCTGTTGCTGAAGTACTTCATGACCGTTTTCCCACCCTTTTCGACCGTGGCCGAGCGCTCGTCGTAGATGTCGTCGATGAGCTGTTCGTCGGAGATGCCGTCGATGATCTGCGGGCGCGTGCGGGTGGCGCCGGACGCCTTGTCCTTCGCCTCCTCTTCGGCAACCCGCTTGTTCAGCGCATTGACGATGACGTTCGCGCCACCGCCATGCTGCACCGAAACCGACCATGTCACGTCACGCACCGCCTTGTCGCGTTTGCCGACATCCAGCCCCTTGGTGGACAGCTTCTCCGCCTGCGGATCGTAATGCGTGTTGGCGATGAAGCCGTGCTCCAGCCCGGCGAACCCGTCGGTCTTCGCGGCCGCGTCCCAGGCTTTCGCAAATGCATCGGTGTGGTCGGTCGCACCCTCGTTGCCACCCGCATCGTCCAGCTTCTTGTAGATGTCCGGGTTGGCGGTTTTCAGATACGCCAGGAACTTCTTCATCGTCCCGGTCTGCGTGGCGATCTGGTATTTCCCGTACGACCAGCCGCCCGTGCTGTCGGTGCCGACCGCGTTAGACCCACGGCCGCCCGACTCGTAATGCGAACTGAGACCGCCGAGGTCGGCGGTGGAGGGCTGCTTGTCCGGCGCCATCCCGGCTTGCGGCTTCTGGCCAGGCGTTTTGTCGCCGGCCGGTGCGGCGGGCGGCTTCGCGGGATGCTGAAACGATGCGGGCTTCAGCCCGAACACCTCTTCGACCCAGTCGTCCAGCGCCTTCAGATATCCGCTCATGTCATCCCCGCGTATGCGGATGTTACGCGGCTTCGCGCTCCCGATCCAGGCCGTCGCCGAACAGGAAATCGATGTCCCCCGCATCGAGCGCCGCCAGGTCGCCGCCCTCGCGCTCGTTCTCGTCGCCCTCGCTGAACGCGATCACCGCCAGCTCCGCCTTGCGGGCCTGCAACTCCAGGATGCGTTCCTCGACCGTGTCGGCGGCGATCATCTTGTACACGAAAACCGACTTCGTCTGGCCGATGCGGTGCGCGCGGTCCGAGGCCTGGTCTTCGACCGCCGGGTTCCACCAGGGATCGTAATGGATCACCGTGTCGGCGGACACCAGGTTCAGGCCGCGGCCGCCAGCCTTCAGGCTGATCAGGAACAGCGGCACTTCCAGCGCTTCGAAACTGCGCACCGGTTCGGCACGGTCCGTGGTGTCGCCGCGCAACTCGACGAACGGGATACCCGCCTCGCGCAGCCGCGGCTTGATCAGGTCGAGCATGGAGGTGAACTGGCTGAACAGCAGGATGCGCCGGCCCTCGGGGATCATTTCGCTGATCATCTCGAGCAGATCGTCGAGCTTGCTGGACGTCTCGATCTCGCGCGCGGAACGCAGCTTCACCAGCCGCGGATCGCAACACGCCTGGCGCAGTTTCAACAACGCGTCGAGCACGACGATGCGGCTTTGCGCCAGGCTGCGCTCGGCAACCTGTTCGCGCACTTTCTCGTACATCGTCACCCGTATCGTTTCGTAAAGCTCGCGCTGGTCGGGCGCCAGGGTGATGCGGCGGAGAATGGTGTGCTTCGGCGGCAGCTCAGTCGCCACCTCGCTCTTTTTCCGGCGCATGATGAACGGCTTGATCCGCCGCGCCAATTGCACGCGGCGTATCTGGTCGGCGTTCTTCTCGATCGGCGTGCGGAAACGCTTGGAGAAGCCGCGCCGGTCGCCAAGCAGGCCCGGCATCAGGAACGCGAATTGCGACCACAATTCCTCGAGGTTGTTCTCGATCGGCGTGCCGCTGAGGCAGATCCGCTGGCGGGCTTCCAGCTGGCAAACCGCGCGCGTCGCTTTGGCATCCGGCGTCTTGATCGCCTGCGCCTCGTCCAGCACCACCACGTGCCAGTCGAACTCCTTCATCTCCAGGATGTCGCGCGTCAGCACCGTGTAAGTCGTGACCACCACGTCGTAGCGGTCCATCTGTTCGCGCCGCCGATGCCGGTCCAGGCCGTGCAGCACGGCCACGCGCAGGCCCGGCGCGAATTTCTGCAATTCCGACACCCAGTTCGAGATCAGGCTCGTCGGCACCACGATCAATGCCGGATGCTGCATGCGGCCGCTCGCATGTTCCACGGTGATGTGCGCGATGGTCTGCGCGGTCTTGCCGAGGCCCATGTCGTCGGCGAGGAATGCGCCGAGCTTGCTGGCCATCAGATGCTGCAGCCAGTCCACGCCGTGCTGCTGGTATGGGCGTAGATCGCCCTTGAACTCGGGCGGCACCGCAACGCCCGGGATTTCCGGATCGCCACGGAACCGCTCGGTGTAGGCGTGGATCTTGCCCGCATCCTGCCAGCGGGTCAGCAGCAACTGCTCCAGCTCGATGACGGTGGCGGCTTCCGCGTCGGGCAGCACCATCGTGTCCTCGCGGGTGTCCGCCGCCTCGATCAGGTCGCCCATGATCGCCAGCATCCGGCGTATCCGCTCGGCAGGCAGCTTCACCACGCGCCCGTCGTCGAGCGTGGTGATCACATGCTCGCCGACCACCTGCGCGGTTTCCATGCCGCCGCGCGCCAGCAGGTTCGACAACACCGGCAGCAGAGGAATGCGCACGCCGTCGATCTCGATGCCGAAATCGAGCGAGAAATTGCCCGGTGTCTCGGCGCTAACCGCAACGTCGGTGATGCGCAGATCCCACTCGCCGACTTTCTCCACCATGCGCGGGCCGAAATCGCGGTCGATCAGGCTGCGGAAACCGAGCGTTTCCAGGGCGGGTACGCGCTCGCTCACGAAGCGGTGCCAGCGCTCGCCGGCATCCTCGCCACGGAACACGAACACCCGCCGCCCGCGCGCCGACTTGCCGTCGTTCACGCGCATCTGGATGAAGCCGTCCTGGCGCAACGTCTCGAGTGCGTTTGCCTCCGCCTCGACGTTGCGGCGCACGAAGCCGGGGCCGCTGGGGCCATCGACACGCACGAACTGCCGCTCGTCGTCGCCGTCGCTCAGCGTGCCGCCATAATCGAAATCGAGGATCAGCGCATCGAGCAGTTGCAGCCGGCCGAAATCGTCCGGCGCGCGCATCCGCTGCAGGCGAAGCACGGGGGTGACCGGCCGTTCGACAATGGCGCGCTCGCTCTCGGTCGGCGCCAGGGTGGAGACGCCCTTCACGCGGCCGAGCCGGGCGCGCGGGGTGATCGGCGGCGGTGCGGGGGGACGTGCCGGCCGCTGCTTGGCCCGGCCAACCGCACCGCTGGCGGCGTCCACGTACCAGGGCCCGAGATCGCTCACCAGGATCGCCGACTTGGCCGGCAGGCGCGGCGGCGCGCCTTCCTCGAACACGCGCTCCGGCCCGGCAATCAGCCGCTTGCCGGTGGCGCCCCAGCGCGCGTTCTCCAGCCGCAGCAGCACGGCGATGACCGAGGCGAGCGACGGGCTGGGCACCCCCACGCGATTGTCGGTGCCGCCGCCTAGCAGGTGCGCGAGCGCCCGCGCCTGGTCGGTCGATCCGGTGTCGGCGATGATCGCCGCCGGGTTGGTCGGCTCGATCCGCGCGGTGCGTTCGCCGACCAGCGAGAGCGACACGGTGCAGGCATCCGGCGGCACCCCTGGCTCCAGGTTCACCAGCAGGCGCTGTTTCTCCGGAGCGGGGACAGCCGCCAGGTTTTCCAGGAAGGTCGCCTGCTCCGCCCGCCGCAGCACGGCGAAGCGGTCCAGGGCGGCAAACGCAGTGGCGGCCAGATGCGGGCAGTTCACCAGCCGGCAGCTGCAGCGGTTCTCGAACACCACCCGGCGGCCCATCAGCGCCGGCGTCACTCGCGCGGTGCGGCGCACGCCCTTGTCTTCGACCACGCCGGTGATGGTGTCGCCATCCAGGCTGACTTCGACGGCGCCGATCAGCACCAGGCTGCGCCCGCGGGTCAGCGTGCGGGACTCGAAAATGCGGCCGAGGTCTTCGGATGAGAACGGGGTTGGCAACTGACGCAGCTCGTATGCAGTGGGCCGGGTGTTCTGCGGCTTATGGACGGGAACCGCAACCTCGATCGGCCGGCCAATCCTTCCTTTTTGCCGCGCTGCAATATACTGGGCACGGATGAGCCTGCTGATCGTCTCCGGCGTCACCCTGCGAATGGGCGGCCGTACCTTGCTGGAAGGTGCGGACCTGACCGTCGATGCCGGCCGGCGGATCGGGCTGGTCGGCCGCAACGGCGCCGGCAAATCCACCCTTCTCAAGGCCATAGCGGGCGATCTTGCGGTGGACGGCGGCGACATCCGGCTGTCGGCCCGCGCGCGGATGGCGCAGGTGAAGCAGACTGCGCCATCCGGCCCGCAAAGCCTGCTCGACGCGGTGCTGGAAGGCGACCAGGAACGTTTGCGCCTGCTGGCCGAAGCCGAACGCGCGGAACACGGCCATGTGCCACCCGATCGCGTGGCAGCCATCTGGGAAAGGCTGGGCGCCATCGACGCCGATTCGGCGCCGGCGCGGGCAGCCACCATCCTGGCGGGGCTCGGCTTCGATGCCGAGGCGCAGGGCCGCGCGCTGGACGAGTTTTCCGGCGGCTGGCGGATGCGGGTGGCGCTGGCGACGGTGCTGTTCTCGGCGCCCGACCTGCTGTTGCTGGACGAGCCGACCAACCACCTCGACCTGGAAGCGACGCTGTGGCTGGAAAGCTGGCTCGCCCGCTTCACCGGTGCCGCCCTGGTGGTCAGCCACGACCAGGGCCTGCTGAACCGCAGCGTGCAGTACATCGCGCATCTGGACCAGCGGCGGCTCAACCTGACGCCGGGCGGCTACGACGAGTTCGTCCGCATCCGCACCGAGCAGGCCATGCAGCAGGCGAAGGCCGCGGAGAAGATCCAGGCGCAGCGGGCGCACATGCAGGCGTTCGTCGACCGGTTCCGGGCGAGTGCGGCCAAGGCGAGGCAGGCGCAAAGCCGCATCAAGGCGCTGGAAAAGATGCCGGTCATCGACAGCGTGATCGAGGAAGCGGCCACCCGCTTCGCATTCCCCGAGCCGAAGGCAATGCCGCCGCCGATCCTGTCGCTCGACGGCGTTTCGGTCGGCTATGGCGGCACGCCGGTGCTGCGAGCGCTGGGGATGAATTTCGAGATGGGGGACCGGATCGCGTTGCTCGGCGCCAACGGCAACGGCAAATCCACCTTCGCCAAGCTGCTGGCCGGGCGGCTGGAGCCGTCGTCCGGCCAGTTGCGCCGGCCCGGCAAGCTGCGGGTCGGCTACTTCGCCCAGCACCAGGAGGCGGAGCTCGATCCGCGCGAGACGGCGCTGGACCATATCGCACGCGCCCTGCCCCACGCGCCGGCTACCCACCAGCGCAGCCAGCTCGCGCGGTTCGGCCTGGATCGCGACCGCGCGCTGACGCCGACCGGGAGCCTTTCGGGCGGCGAGCGGGCGCGCCTGCTGCTGGCGCTGGCGACCCGCGACGCGCCGCAGTTGCTGATCCTGGACGAGCCGACCAACCACCTCGACATCGACGCGTGCGACGCGCTGGTGCGGGCGCTGAACGAGTTCGCCGGTGCGGTTCTGCTGATCACCCACGACCCGCATCTGGTGGAATTAGTCGCCGACACGCTGTGGATTGTCGACGGCGGCACCGTGGCGCCCTATGAGGGCGACATGGACGATTACCGCGCGCTGCTGCTGAAGCGCGGCAAGCCGGCGCGGGTGGCCAGCGGCAACAGCCGCAAGGACGAGCGGCGGGCCCGGGCCCAAGCCCGCGCAGCGAGATAGGTCGCGCGCAGCGAGATAAGTGCGC
>CAZZWO010000166.1:0-7058 GCA_964657885.1 uncultured Acetobacteraceae bacterium
TGACCGCGGATGGCTGGCTGCGCACCGGTGACGCAGCCTACATGGAAGCGGACGGCACCGTGTTCATCCATGACCGCGTCAAGGACATGGTGATCTCCGGCGGCGAGAACGTTTATCCCGCCGAAGTGGAAAACGCGCTCGCCGGGCACCCGGCAGTCGCCGAAGCCGCGGTGATCGGCATCCCCGATGCACGCTGGGGCGAGGCTGTGCACGCGATCATCGTGCTGCGGCCTGACGTTTCGGCCACCGCCGGCGAGTTGCTGGACTGGGCGCGCACCCGCATTGCCGGTTTCAAGGCGCCACGCAGCATCACCTTCGCCGACACCCTGCCGCGCAACGCGTCCGGCAAGCTGCTGAAACGCATCCTGCGTGAACCCTTCTGGCAAGACCGCGACCGCCAAGTGAACTGAACGGGGTTGTTCAGCCGCCGAGGTAACCCTCAAGTCCGGCGAGCACGGCATTCCAGGCGTAACCGCGTTCCATTGCCTGACGTGCGTTGCGGCCCAGATCGGGATGCTTGCCGTCGAGCACGTCGCTAACCGCCTGCACGAACGCCGCCGGTCCGTCGGCCACCAGCAACTCGGTGCCTGACTCCGCGCGCACACCCTCGAACGCCGGTGGCGACGCAATCACCGGGCGGCCCATCGCCATGCCCTCGAGCACCTTGTTCTGGATCCCGCGCGCAATGCGCAACGGACAGACGATGGCGGCCGCATGGGCCACGAACGGCCGCACATCCTCCACGCGGCCAGTCACATGGATGCCGGGCATGAATTCCAGCGCGCGCACTTCCTCGGTCGGGTTCGCGCCGACGATCCAGAATCGGATTCCCGGGATGCGCGCGCGCAGCAGCGGCAGCACCTCATGGGCGAACCAGATGACCGCATCGGCATTCGGCCAGTAATCCATGTTGCCGGTGAAAACCAGGCACGGACCGGGTTCGCCGAATGGCCGATCATAGGTGTCGGAGGGTGAAAAGCGCGTCAGGTCGACACCGCATTCGACCGCCACCACCCGCCCTGCCACTTCCGGCGCCAGTTCGCGGAAACGCACCGCTTCAGGCTCCGACACGAAGAAAGTCCATTCGCAAGCGGCTGCCGCCATGCGTTCATAGGCGAGCAGAGTGCGCGCCTCGCGTGCCCAGAACAACCGCATCGGGAACTTGGCGCTTCGGGCGTATTCGGCCCATTTCTCCGAGTCGATGTCCTGCGCGTCGAGGATGCGGCGCCCGGAGTTGCCACCCTGCAACGCATACGGCGCCATCGCGACCGAGTAGATGTACACGACATCCATCGGCACCCGCGCCATCGTCTCGCGAATCCATTCCTGCAGCGCGGGCGAGAAATAGAAATCGGGCATCAACGGCCGGCCGGGACGGGCATGCAGCAGCGCGCGATATTTCTGCCGGCTCTTGTCGATCGGGAACGCGCCTACGCTTTCGCAGACGCCCCGCATCCGTTCCGCATGCTGCATGTCCGACGGGTCGTCCACCACGCAGCCGAGATGCACGCGGTAACCCAGGCTGCGCATGTGCTGGATCAGGTTCCAGCCGCGTATCTTCTCGCCCTTGTTCAGCGGCCAGGGAATGCGATGGCTGATGAAGATCAGGTCCCGCCCGGCATGCGTGTCCACGGTCAACGCCCCGCCCGAAGCGACCAGGTTTCGCTGCCGCGGTCGGTGAACTTCACCGGATAGGCCATCGCGCCCTGCTCGTTCAGCGCGCTGATCAGGCGGTAACGCCGTTCGGTCGGGACCACGAACATCATGAAGCCGCCGCCGCCGGCACCCGAAACTTTCGCCCCGATCGCACCGGCCTCGCGCGCCATGCCTTCCAGCCGCTCGATCGTTGCATTGGTGACGCCGGGAGCCGTGCGCTTCTTGGCGATCCAGGACCGTTCGAGAAGCTTCGCCACCGCCACGATGTCGCCCAGCAGGATCGCGCGTTTCATGTCGACAGCGTCCTGCCGCAGCTGGTGCATCGCGTCCATCACCTCCGCCGAGTGCGACGTGACGCCGCTGGTCTGCTGCCGGATGATCGCGTCCGACGATCGCGACTGTCCGGAGAACGACACCACCAGCGAACTTTCCAGCTCCAGCGCCGCGCCTTCGGAAAACCGCAGCGGGTTCACGATGACCTCGCCGTCACGCAGGAACTCGAGGAAGTTGATGCCGCCGAATGCCGCCGAATATTGGTCCTGCCGCCCGCCGGCCAGCCCCAGATCCACCCGCTCGATCTCATAGGCCAGATGCGCCACGTCGTAGCGCGCCAACGGCAGGTCGAGATAGGCGCGATATGCCTCGACCAACGCCACAACCAGCGCCGATGAAGAACCCAGGCCCGATCCCATCGGCGCATCGACCGCCGTGGTCACGCTGAGTGCCAGCGGTTCGCCGCCGCGGAAATCGCGGATCATCCTTTCGTGCACGCCACGATGCAGGACCAGCGTGCTGTCGGGCAGCGTCGCGGCGCTGGGGAACACCTCCTCGCGGCCCAAATCGCAGGCCTCGAAAAACACCTTGCCGTCGTCACGCGCCCGGATCGAGGCGAAGGCGTAACGGTCGATGGTGGCGTTCAGCACCGCGCCGCCATGCTGGCTGGAATAGCTCAGCAGGTCCGTCCCGCCGCCCGCCAGCCCGAGCCGCAACGGCGCCCGCGCACGCACCACCGCGCGCCGCCGGCCGGCGCCATCGGTGACGGTCTGGCCGGAATGTCCCGCCTGGGCAACGCTCGCATCGTCCATAAGCTTTCGAAACCCTCGTTGGCCTTGCAACCGGCACGGCCCCGGCACGTGCTTGGCAGAGGCACCCGATTAAGGCACATGGGCGGCGATGAACAGCGTTCTGTCCCGCCACCTCGCATCGTCGGCCGAAGCTGCGGCGGCACTTGCGGCCGATGCCGGCGCGGCTGCAACGCTGCAGGACATGGCGGGTATCATCGCGCGGTCCCTGCGCGCCGGGGGCAAGTTGCTGGTCGCGGGAAACGGCGGCAGTGCGGCGGACGCGCAACACATCGCAGCCGAGTTCGTCAGCCGGCTGATGTTCGACCGGGCCCCACTCGCCGCCATCGCACTGACCGAGAGCGGCCCGATCCTGACGGCATGCGGCAACGACTATGGATATGCCAGCGTCTTTGCCCGCCAGGTGACCGCGCTGGCCCGCCCCGGCGACGTTCTTCTGGCGCTTTCCACGTCGGGCAATTCGGAAAACCTGCTGCTCGCAGCTTCAGCGGCACGCGAGGCCGGGGCCGAAACGCTCGGTTTCGCGGGCAGCACCGGCGGCGCCATGCCCGGTGTATTCTGCCACGTGTTCCGTGCGCCGGCTGTCCAGGCACAGGTGGTGCAACAACTGCACATCGCAGCCGCGCACGCCATGCTCGCCGAGATCGAGGCCGGCATGTTCTCCTTCCGCAACGAAGAAGGCGCATGACCCGCCTCGCCACTATCCGGCAATGCGCGATCCTGGCCGGCGGCCTGGCCACCAGGCTGGGGGACATCGCGGCCGAGACGCCCAAGCCGGTGCTGAAGGTCGCCGGCCGTCCCTTTATCGCCTGGCTGATGCGCGAGATGCTGCGTTTCGGCGTGGACGATTTCGTCATCCTGACCGGCCACCTGCCGCGGGCGGTGGAAGACGCCGTGCTCACCGCAGCCGATGCGCTACCGAAACGCGTGTCGGTGCGCTTCTCCGAGGAGCCGCAACGCGCCGGAACCGGTGGCGCACTGTTCCATGCGGCACCCTTGCTGTCCGACCGCTTCCTGGTGTGCAACGGCGACTCCCTCTTCGATTGCAACATCGCCGCGTTATTGTCGGGGTTCGCGAGCGACGGCCCGGACGTGCTCGGCCGCATGATCGTGCGCGAAATCCCCGACGCATCCCGCTACGGCACCGTCACGCTGGATGCCGGCCGGGTCACCGCCTTCCACGAACGGCCCTCGTCCGCCAATGCACAAGGACAGGACACGCCGGCACCGAAAGGCGGCCTGATCAACGCCGGCATCTACGCGTTCGACCGCCGTGTGCTGGAACGCCTCGGCCCATCATGCTCGCTGGAACGCGACCTGCTGGCGCCCCTCGCCGAGGAAGGACTCCTTCGCGCCACCACGCAGCACGGCTGGTTCGTCGATATCGGCATCCCCGAAGACCTGGCGCACGCCCGCCGCGAACTCGCCTCGTGCATGGACCGCCCAGCGCTGTTCCTCGACCGCGACGGCGTGCTCAACATCGACCACGGTTACGTCGGCAGCCAGGACCGGTGGGAATGGGTGGACGGCGCGCGGGAAGCCGTCGCGCTGGCCACCGGGCATGGCTGGCACGTCTTCGTGGTCACCAACCAGGCGGGCGTTGCGCGCGGCCTGTACGGGGTGGCCGACGTGGATGCGCTGCAGCTCTGGCTCGCGGACGAGCTGCGGCGCGCCGGCGGGACGCTCGACGATTTCCGTTACTGTCCCTACCACGTGGAAGGCCATGTCGACGCGTACCGGCGCGAGAGCGACTGGCGCAAACCCGGGCCCGGCATGCTGCTGGACCTGATGCGCGAGTGGCAGCTGGACCCGCGACGCTGCCTGATGATCGGCGACAAGGATTCCGACATGCAGGCAGCCGCCGCCGCCGGTGTCAGAGGTCACCTGTTCACCGGCGGCAACCTGCTGGAATTCGTGTCGCCGTTGCTCGGGCTGCCGGCAACACCCTTGGCAGGGCATCAGCCTTCCGCATAGGTTCATTCCCAAAAGACCAAAGCTTAGGGGGACCGAGATACCATGCCGCACAACCTGGCACGCCTCACCGTGGCACTCGCCTGCTTCGGGGCCTTTGCGGCGCCGGCAAAGGCGCAAACGCCATCGCCCGTCGTCACCACGCATCAGGGGCAGGTGCAGGGCACGACCACCGGCGGCGTAAGCTCGTGGCTCGGGCTGCCTTACGCCGCGCCACCCATCGGCAATCTGCGCTGGTACCCGCCGCAGCCGGCCGCAAGCTTCACCGGGATCCGGCAGGCCACCAGTTTCAGCTCGTCCTGCCCGCAAGGCGTCAGCCAGTTCGGCCGCCCCAGCACCGATGAGGATTGCCTCTATCTGAACGTCTATGCGCCCGCCGGCGCCACCGCTGCCAGCAAGCTGCCGGTGATGGTGTGGATCCATGGCGGCGCCTTCATCACCGGCGAGGGCGCCGATTACGACGGCAGTCCGCTGGTCGGCCAGGCGAACGTCATTGTCGTCACCATCAACTACCGGCTCGGACTGCTCGGCTTCTTCGCGCACCCTTCGCTCGCGGCGCTCGACCCCAACGGCAGCAGCGGCAATTACGGCCTGCAGGACCAGCAGGCGGCGATGCGCTGGGTGAAGCAGAACATCGCCGGCTTCGGCGGCAACCCCGCCAACATGACCATCTTCGGCGAGTCGGCCGGCGGCGCCAGCGTCGAGTTCCAGTTGACGGCGCCCGCGACACCCGCGCTGCACGCGGCAATCATCGAAAGCGGCGCCTACACCAGTTCTCTGCCCACTTTGGCCACCGCCGAGGCGAGCGGCGTCTCCACCGCCACCAACACGCTCGATTGCGGCGGCACCAGCCCGCTGACCTATCTGTGCCTGCACGCGCTGTCGGCGTCCGACCTGGTGAACGCCGTCAGCCCGCTGACCTTGTCGGTGACACCGAATGTCGATGGCTACACGCTGAAACGCCAGCCGCTGCAGGCCCTCGACCAGGGCCTGTTCCAGCACGTGCCGGTCATCAACGGCAGCAACCACGACGAGTACCGCCTGTTCGTGGCGCTCGACGATTTCGTCGGCGGCGGTCCGGTCACGCCGCAGAGCTACATCGACTCGGTCAACGCGGGCTTCGGCGCCGCCGCCCCCGCGGTACTCGCGCAATACCCGCTCTCGGCCTATCCCAGCCCCAACTACGCCTACGCCGCGCTGGTGACCGACTACACCTTCGCCTGCGGGGCGCACCTGATCGACGGGCTGATGTCGCAATACGTGCCGGTCTATGGCTACGAATTGAACGACCCGAACGCGCCCGACCTGTTCCTGCCGTTCGACCCCAACCTGCCGAACCTGGGCGACAGCCACGCTTCGGAAATACCTTACATCTTCCCGAACATCACCGATCCGCTGCTGGGGCTGGGGCCGGTCGCGTTCACCACCAGCCAGCAATACCTGGCGAGCACCATGCGGGCGTTCTGGACCAGCCTGGCGCGCTACGGCCGTCCGCTGGCGCCCCGCTCGGGCGTCTGGCCGGCCTACGCCTCGCAACAGGCGGTGCTCAGCCTGGTGCCGCCGTCGCCCGCCACCGAATACGGCTTCGTCGCCGACCACAAATGCAACTTCTGGAAGCCGATCCTGCTGACCCAGGCCGGGCTTCCTTCCAACGTGCCTTACTGAAAAACAAGCGCTCCCCGATCTCGTTCAGAAGATCGGGGAGGCGCGGTCCGGCTATTTCAGGACGCTGGCCAGCTTCATCGCGTTGGCCGTGTTGCCCTTCACCTTCAGCTTGCCGGTCATGAACGCCATTGTGGCGTCCATCTGGCCGTGCATGATCTTCTCGAGATCGTCGGAGCTGACAACCAGAGTGGTATCCGCCTCCTCATCGTCGTGGCTCATCACCGCCGGATTCTGGGTGCCGTCGATGAACAGCCGGTCGTCGCCGAAATCGAACTTCAGCTTGGCACCGAGTTCGCTGAATTGTGCGAGCCGGCCGGAGAACGCGGTTTCGATGTCGGCAACGCTCATGATGGCTTCCTTCCCTTGGATGTGACGCGGAAGCTACCGGCGGGCCGTAACGCTGTAAACCAAGCGCGCGGCCTCCGATGACCGCGCAATTCCTGACAGGGTGCGCCATGCTGACGGGCGACGGCTGGCTGCACGGCCACGGCGTCCTGCTGCGGGACGGCCATGTCGAGGCGGTGCTGCCGGCCGCCAGCGCACCCGCCGCCGAGCGGGTCCAGTTGCCGCCGGAAGCCCTGCTGGCGCCCGGCCTGGTGGATGTGCAGGTGAACGGGGGCGGCGGCATCCTGTTCAACGACCGCCCGACCCGGGCGGCGGCGCTGGCGATCGCCGCGGCGCCCC
>CAZZWO010000167.1:0-6994 GCA_964657885.1 uncultured Acetobacteraceae bacterium
CTGCTGATCGGAAATGCAAAGATCGGCGGCATCCTGATCGACAGCAGCGTCGCCGCCTTGGGCGTCCTCGAGTGGGTCGTCATCGGGTTCGGGGCCAACCTGGCAGAAGCGCCTGCCGTCGAAGGCCGCGACACCGCCTGCCTGCCACCGCCGGCGCCCGGTATGCCGCGGCCGGCGGCGTCCGACATCGCCCATGCGGTCCTGGCAGCGATCGACCGCTGGTCCGCGGCTGAACTGCGCGAAGCATGGCTGGCGCGGGCGCATCCGCCGGGAACGCTGCTCGATATCGTCACGCCACAGGGGCGCATGCGCGGCCGTTTCGCCGGCATCACCGCGCGCGGGGAACTGCTGCTCGAAGGGCATCCCACACCGGTCAGCAGCGCCGAGGTTTTCGTTCAGCACCAGCCGCCAGAAACCAGCCTGTCGCCATGCTGCTAGTCGTCGATGCGGGCAACACCAACGTCGTCTTCGCCATCCATGACGGGCGGAAATGGGCCGGCATCTGGCGGATTGCGACCGAGCCGCAGCGCACGTCCGACGAATACGCCGTCTGGCTGCTGACGCTGCTGACCCACAGCCGGCTGACCCCGGACCTCGTCAGCGCCGCAGTGATCGGCACCGTCGTGCCGGCGGCTTTGTACCACCTCCGCCGCCTCTGCCGCGAATGGTTCATGGTCGAACCGCTGATCGCCCGGGCATCGCTGGATTGGGGCTTCGACATCCGGGTCGACAACCCCGAGGATGTCGGTGCCGACCGCCTGCTGAATGCGCTGGCCGCCTACCGGCATTTCCGCGCTGCCCTGATCGTCATCGATTTCGGCACCGCGACCACTTTCGATGTGGTAGGAGAGGACGGGGCCTATCTGGGCGGGGCAATCGCGCCCGGCATCAACCTGTCTATCGAAGCATTGCACCAGGCTGCGGCACGCTTGCCCAGGATCGGCATCGGCCGCCCACAGGCGGTCATCGGTACCGGCACGGTGGCCGCCATGCAGTCGGGCATCTACTGGGGCTATATCGGGCTGATCGAAGGCCTGGTCACAAGAATTCGCCGGGAGATCGAGACGCCGGCCAAGATTGTCGCCACTGGCGGCCTGGCGCCCCTGTTCTCCGAGGGCACCGAGATATTCGACCGGATCGACCCGGACCTGACACTGGACGGCCTGCGTATGCTGGCGGAGCGCAACTCCGCCCCCAGATTACCCCGAGCACAGCTAGATCTACACAGAACAAGAACGATCGAAGGCGATTGATGGACGCACAAACCGGAGACCTGGCCTTCCTGCCCTTGGGCGGGACGGGCGAGATTGGCATGAACCTTAACCTGTACCGCTGCGATGGCCACTGGCTGGCCGTCGATTGCGGCATCGGCTTCGGCGGCAACGAACTGCCCGAAGCCGACGTGATCATGCCGGACCCGGCCTTCATTGCCGAACGCCGCGACAAGCTGCTGGGCCTGGTGATCACCCACGCGCATGAAGATCATGTTGGCGCCGTGGCGCATCTTTGGCGCCAGCTTCGCTGCCCGGTCTATGCGACGCCGTTCACCGCGGCCGTGCTGCGGCGCAAGCTGACCGAGGCGCATCTCGTGAACGAGGTGAAGCTGAACATCATCCCGCCCGGCGGCTCGTTCGAACTCGGCCCGTTCCGCCTGCAGTTCCTCCGGGTCGCCCACTCGACACCCGAAGCGCAGGGTCTCGCGATCCGCACGCCGTACGGCACCATCGTGCACACCGGCGACTGGAAGTTGGACCCGAACCCTCTGGTCGGCCCGCCGACCGACGAGGCGGCATTTTCGGCGCTCGGCGACGAAGGCGTACTGGCGATGGTCTGCGACAGCACGAACGCGCTGGTCGAGGGGCATTCCGGGTCCGAAGGCGATGTGCGCCGTTCGCTCGCCACCCTCATCAAGTCGATCGAGGGCCGGGTCGCAGTCACCTGCTTCGCCAGCAACGTGGCGCGGGTGGAAAGTGTGGCGATCGCCGCGCGCGATGCCGGACGATCGGTGGCACTGGTCGGCCGCAGCCTGCGCAACCTGGAAACGGCGGCGCGGGAATCCGGCTATCTCAGCACCATCCCGCAATTCGTGTCCGAAGATGCCGCCAACGATGTGCCGGACGGCAACCTGCTGATCCTGATCACCGGCAGCCAGGGCGAGGCGCGCAGCGCATTGGCGCGCGTGGCGGCCGACACGCACCCGAACATCGCGCTGGGCGAGGGCGACACCGTCATCTTCTCCAGCCGGATGATCCCCGGCAACGAAAAGGCGATCGGCGCGGTGCAGGATAATCTGGTTCGGCGCGGCGTGCATGTGATGACCGATGACGACCACATGGTCCATGTCAGCGGACACCCGGCGCGCGACGAATTGCGCCGCCTGTATCGCCTGGTGCGCCCGCAATACGCGGTTCCCGTGCATGGCGAGTGGCGGCATCTATCCGCCCACGCGGCCCTGGCGCAGGAACTGGGCGCGACCCCCGTCATGCTGGAGAACGGCGACATCCTCAGCCTGTATCCGGGCCGCCCGCAGGTGACCGACTCGGCGCCGGTCGGCCGGCTGGCGCTGGACGGCAATCGCGTGGTGCCGCTGCAGGGCGGCGTCATGGCGGCGCGTCGGCGCATGTTGTTCAATGGCGTCGTGGTCGGCAGCCTGGCGGTGGACGCGACGGGCCGCGTGATGGGCCGCGCCCGGGTGACGGCGCCCGGATTGTTCGAGCCCGACGATCCGGAAACCGAGCGTCTCAGCCGCGATTTCGGGGCGGCCGTTGCCGATCTTCCGGCGCCGCTGCGGCGTGACGACAGCGCGCTTCAGGACGCTGCACGTGCAGCATTGCGCAAGATCGTCGGGCGCAAGCTCGGCAAGAAGCCGATGGTGGATGTTCATCTTTTGCGTGTCTGAGCGGCCGGGCGCGGGCAACCCTGCGGCCGGGGTGAAGTAGGCATGGGCTGGTTCACCGCACTCGTCCTGTATGTGCTGATCTGGTGGACGGTGCTGTTCGCCGTCCTGCCGCTCGGCACGCAGCCGGTGACGGACGCCGATCAGGTGACCGGCTGGCGAGGCGCCCCTGCGCAACCGCGCCTCGGCCGCAAATTGCTGATCACCACGCTGGTTTCGGCACTGATCTGGGGCGTTGCCATCGCGCTGATCGGCAGCAACTGGCTGAGCTTCCGGCATGGCATTCTCGCGATGCCTGCAGATTATACATGAAGACGGCTTTGCTGCCCGAAAAACAGGCAGCGACGGACTAGCCCGGCAAATTAGCCGGAATATCAGACGAGAAATCTATAGACCGGGGCTTCCAGGGCTGGAATGATCACCGGCAGGACGAGGAGATTTCCTCCTCCTGCCGTGTGACTGGCGTTTCCTCCCTAAACTTGGCCCTGCCGCCGCCGGTGTGCAGGGCCTTCTTTTTGGTAGCAGGACATTAGTGCTACGTCACCAGATATTCGTGCAAAAAGTGAATTGAAATGTCATTTTCTTTCAACGCCGCATGGTGCGCCGCAGCATTGTTTCGCGTCTGACCTGAACCCTGTGCTCGGCAGGCAGAACTGGTTACTTGCGGTATTCCTGCCGGAGAACCGTTTCGACTTCCGTCCCGCCCTGCCAGTATGTGAACGATTTGGCAAGACCGGTTGGCCCACCGGTTCGGCTGCGCCGGCTGCCATGCCCTGGCTTCGACCGGCGGCGCCATGTAGTTTGCCGGCATCCCACTTTCAGGACGCCCATGCGCCTCTCTCGCAGTTTCGTGCCCACGCTCAAGGAAACGCCGGCCGAGGCGCAGATCGCCTCGCACCGGTTGATGCTGCGGGCAGGGCTGGTGCGGCAGACGGCATCGGGCATCTATGCCTGGCTGCCGATGGGCCTGCGCGTGCTGAACAACATCGCCGACATCGTGCGTGAGGAACAGGACGCGGCCGGCGCCCAGGAAATGTTGATGCCGACCTTGCAGACCGCGGATCTGTGGCGTGAGAGCGGCCGTTACGACGCTTACGGTCCGGAAATGCTGCGCATCCGCGACCGCCACGAACGCGAGTTGCTGTACGGCCCAACGAATGAGGAGATGATCACTGACCTCGCTCGGCAATCCATCAAATCCTACCGCGAGCTGCCGCAGACGCTGTACCACATCCAGTGGAAGTTCCGCGACGAGATGCGTCCGCGTTTCGGCGTGATGCGCGGCCGCGAGTTCCTGATGAAGGACGCCTACAGCTTCGCGCGCGACTATGACGAGGCGGTGGCCATCTATCGCCGCATGATGCTGGCGTATATGCGCACATTCCAGCGGCTCGGCGTGCGGGCCATTCCGATGCTGGCCGATACCGGACCGATCGGCGGCGATCTCAGCCACGAGTTCATCGTGCTGGCCTCCACCGGCGAAAGCCAGGTGTTCTACGACGCGGCGCTGGAACAGTTGAATTACCTGGAGGCGGAGTATTCGTACGACAGCCCCGGCGACCTGGCATCGTTCCACGAGCTGATCAACTCGCATTATGCGGCGACCGAGGAAAAGCACGACACTGCGCGGTGGGATGCGGTGGATGCCGCGCAGAAACGCGAGGGACGCGGCATCGAAGTCGGCCAGATATTCTATTTCGGCCGCAAATATAGCGACGCGATGAAGTTCACCGTGGCGGGTCCGGGCGGCCAGCCGGTCGTTCCGGAAATGGGCAGCTACGGTATCGGCATTTCCCGACTGGTCGGTGCGATCATCGAGGCCAGCCATGACGAAGCGGGCATCGTCTGGCCGGACAGCGTGGCGCCGTTCCGCGCGGCCATCCTGAATTTGCGCGTGGGCGACGCCGCCTGCGATGCATTGTGCGCCGACATCTACGGCCGGTTCGGCGGGACCGCCGTGCTGGACGACCGCGACGAACGGGCCGGCGCCAAGTTCGCCGATGCCGATTTGATGGGGCATCCCTGGCAGATCATCGTCGGCCCGCGCGGTGCAGCGGCAGGAACGGTCGAGCTGAAGCGGCGGGACACCGGCCAGCGTGAGGAGCTGTCGCTGGACGCGGCGCTGGCGAAGGTTTTCTGATCATGTTCGGTGCGTTCGAGCGCGCGGTCGCCGGCCGCTATCTGCGCGCGCGCCGCGGCGAGCGTTTCGTCTCGGTCATTGCCGCATTCTCGCTGGTCGGCATCGCGCTCGGCGTCGCAACCCTGATCATCGTCATGTCGGTGATGAGCGGGTTCAAGGACGACCTGCTGTCCCGCATCCTCGGTTTGAACGGACATCTCGGCGTGTATGCCGCCAGCTCCTCCGGGTTGACCGATTACGATGCCATGGCCGCCCGCATCCGCGCACTGCCCGGCGTGGTTTCGGCAACGCCGGTGATCGAGGGCCAGGTGTTGCTGACCGGGCGCTCGCAGAATTCGGGCGGATTGGTGCGCGGCATCACGCAGGAGGATCTGCGCCGGCTGCCGTCCATCGCCGGCAACATCCGCGCGGGGACGCTGGATGATTTCCACGGCGACGACGCAATCGCCGTCGGCCTGGCGCTGGCGCAGCGCTTCGGCCTGGATATCGGCAGCAAGATCACGCTGGTGTCGCCGGACGGCGCGGTCACCGCATTCGGCACCGTGCCGCGGGTGCGCGCGTACCGTGTCGTGGCGATCTTCCAGGCGGGCATGAACGAGTACGACAGCACGTTCACGTTCCTGCCGTTATCAGCGGCGCAGATATACTTCCAGAAACCGTCGAGCGTGACGCAGATCGAAGTGATGGTGTCCGATCCGCAGCACGTCTCCGTCGTCAATCGTGAGATACGCCGGGCGCTCAGCGCCGAAGCGGTCCGGGTGATCGACTGGACCCAGAGCAACGACAGCTTCTTCGCCGCGGTGCAGGTCGAGCAGAACGTGATGTTCCTGATCCTGACGCTGATCATCATCGTGGCCGCCTTCAACGTGGTCTCGTCGCTGATCATGATGGTGAAGGACAAGACGCGCGACATCGCAGTGCTGCGTACGCTCGGTGCCGGGCGCGGCGCCATCATGCGCATCTTCCTGATGTGCGGTGCATCGGTCGGCATCACCGGCACCGTGCTGGGCACCGTGTTGGGCGTCGTGTTCTGCCTGAACATCGAACGTATCCGCGTTGGTCTGCAGAGCATCACCGGAACCACGCTTTTCGATCCTACCGTATATTACCTGGAACATCTGCCGGCGAAGCTCGATCCAGTGACGGTGGCGCAGGTGGTGGCCATGGCCCTGGTGCTGTCATTGCTGGCGACCTTGTACCCGAGCTGGCGCGCTGCCCGCACCGATCCGGTGGAGGCGCTCCGGCATGAATGACCTATCGGGGCACCGTGCGGCCGCTTCGAACAACGATGCCCGGCCGAACGCATTGGAGCTGCGCGCCGCTGGCCGGGTCTACAAGAGTGCCGCGGGCGATCTTGCCGTGTTGCGCGGTGCCGACCTGACGCTCCGTGGCGGCGAGATCGTCGCACTGGTGGCGCCGTCGGGCACCGGTAAATCCACCTTGCTGCACCTGGCGGGTTTGCTGGAGCGTCCGGATTCCGGGGCGGTGCTGGTCGATGGGGTAGATGCCGGCAGCCTGGCCGATGCCGAGCGAACCCGCGTCCGTCGGGACCGCATCGGCTTCGTCTATCAATTCCACCATCTGCTCGCCGAGTTCTCGGCGCTGGAGAACGTGGTGCTGCCGCAGATGATCGCCGGCGTCGGGCGGCGCGATGCGAAGCTGCGCGCGGAAGGGCTGCTGGCGGCGTTCGGATTGCGCGATCGGGCAGGGCACCTGCCTGGGACGTTGTCGGGCGGCGAACAGCAGCGTGTGGCGATCGCGCGCGCATTGGCCAACCGCCCCGCGGTGATCCTTGCCGACGAGCCCACCGGAAACCTCGATTCCGGCACCTCGGACGTGGTGTTCGGCGAGCTGCTGCGGATCGTGCGGGAGCAGGGTGTCGCAGCGCTCATCGCCACGCACAACGCCGAACTGGCATCGCGCATGGACCGCGTCGTGACCCTGCGCGACGGCAAGGT
>CAZZWO010000168.1:0-6989 GCA_964657885.1 uncultured Acetobacteraceae bacterium
CGCCGGCCGTGCTAATAACTGTCGGACGATCCGGATATCATCATGAACGACGCCGACACTGCCACTAACCTGCGCGCCCGCGATGCGCGTCACCACATCCATCCGTTCAGCGACATGGAATCGCTGAACGCCGAAGGTACCCGCATATTCACCCATGCCGACGGCGTGTGGCTGCGCGACGTTGATGGTCGCAGCTACCTCGACGCGTTTTCGGGCTTGTGGAACGTCTCGGTCGGTTACGGCCGGCACGAGATCGCCGACGCCGTGCACGTGCAGATGTTGCAACTGCCGTTCTACAACACGCTGTTCAAATCGAGCACGATACCGGCGATCGAATTGGCGGAGATGCTGTCGGAGCTGGCGCCCGGCTTCACGCGCAGCTTCTTCACGAACTCCGGCTCGGAGGCCAACGACACCATCATCCGCATGGTGCGCCATTACTGGCAGTTGCGCGGCAAGCCGTCCAAGACGCAGTTCGTCGCGCGCCACAACGGGTACCATGGCAGCACCATCGGCGGCGCCAGCCTGGGCGGCATGGCATGGATGCACCGGCAGGGCGGCCTGCCGATCCCGGGCGTGATCCACGTCGCGCAGCCCTGGTGGTGGGGCGAGGGCGGCGACATGACGCCGGACGAGTTCGGCTTGTGGGCCGCGCGCGAGGTCGGCCACGCCATCGACCGGGTAGGCGCCGAGAACGTGGCGGCCTTCATCGGCGAGCCGGTGCAGGGCGCCGGCGGCGTCATCATGCCGCCGGATACCTACTGGCCCGAGGTGGAGCGCATCTGCCGCGCCCGCGACGTGCTGATGATCAGCGACGAGGTGATCTGCGGCTTCGGCCGGCTCGGCACCTGGTTCGGCTGCCAGCATTACGGCTTCACGCCCGACCTGATGACCATCGCCAAAGGGCTCACCTCCGGCTACCTGCCGATGGGCGGCGTGATGGTGAGCGACGAAGTGGCCGACGTGCTCTCGGCCGGCGGCGACTTCAACCACGGCTACACGACCAGCGGGCACCCGGCCTGTGCGGCGGCCGCCATTGCCAACCTCGGCATCATCCGCCGCGAGAACCTGGTGGAGCGGGTGCGGGACACGATCGGTCCGTACCTCGCCGCGCGCTGGCACGCGCTGGCCAGCCATCCGCTCGTTGGCGAGGCGCGCATCGTGGGCATGATGGGCGGGCTGGAACTGACGCCCGACAAGGCACAGCGTGCACGCTTCCCGAAAGCCGGCGAGATGGGCGTGGTGTGCCGCGACATCGCCTATCGCGCCGGCCTGATCCTGCGCGCCACCGGTGACTGCATGCTGATCGCCCCGCCCTTCGTGCTCAGCGAGGCGGAAGCCGACACGCTGGTCGAGCGCACCCGCCACGCGCTCGATGGTGCGCTCGAGGAAGCCCGCCGGCGCGGCTGGATGTGATGCTGCGCGCCTTCATCTCGCACGGCAGCAACGCGGTGCTGCTCCTGGTCTGTCTGGCGGCACTCGCGGCGGCAGTCGGTGGCGTTTTGCTGCCGTGGCCCCTCGTGCTCGGCGGCGCCGCCCTGTTCTATGCGAGCGAGTACGGCACCCATCGTTTCCTGTTCCATGCCCGCCCATCCCGCTGGGGGTGGCTGCGCCGCTACCAGCACCGCCTGCATTACGACCACCATCTGGAACCCAGCCGGCTGGACCTGCTGTTCCTGCCGCTGTGGTACGTGCTGCCGAACGCGGCGCTTCTCGCGGTAGTCTTTTTCGCCATCTTTCGAAGCTGGCTGGATGTGGCGGCGATCCTGACCGGCGCGTCGGCGGCGCTGCTGCATTACGAGTGGGTGCACTACGTGGCGCACATACCCTTCCGGCCACGCACAGGGGTAGGGCGCTACATGAAGAAGTATCACCTCTGGCACCACTTCAAGAACGAGCGGCTGTGGTTCGGCGTCAGCAACCCGTCGATGGATTTCCTGTATCGCACTTATCGCGATCCGGACAATACTGCCCGCAGCGGCACCACGCGCGTGCTGTTCGAGGAGTGAAGCGTTGAGCGCCACCGGACAGCACCCCATCACCCAGGCGCTGATCTCCGCCATGATGCACAGCGCGCAACCGATGGTGCTGACCGACCCGCGCCAGGCGGATCATCCGATGATTGCGGTGAACGCCGCCTTCGAAACACTCAGCGGCTATCCCGCGGGCGAAATCACCGGCCGCAACTGCCGCTTCCTGCAAGGGCCGGCAACCGACGCCAAGGCGCCGGCGCGTCTGCGGCAATGCATCGCCGAGGAACGCGGCTGCGTCGAGTGGATCGTCAACTACCGGCGCGACGGCACGATGTTCTGGAACCTGCTGTTCATCTCGCCGGTGTTCGACCGCGACGGCACGCTGCTGCATTATTTCGGCAACCAGCGCGACATCACCGAGGGACCGCCCGCCAGCTTGCCGGACTACACGCTCGGCAAAGCCGACATGACGCAAAAGGCCGAACGCCAATTTCACGAGATGCTGCTGGAACTGCTGGCCGAAGCCCCGCCGGCCGCCGGCCTGGCACACGGTCTGGAACGGCTGATCGAAGCCGCCCGCCACCTCGACCGCCTCACCACCCAACTCACCCCAGCCCCCTGGGAAATGCCTGCCAACAGCGCCAAACCGTAGGGTGGGTTGCCCTCGAGCAACCCACCACCTTGCTAAACCCCATCTCACCATCGCGCTAGATGCAGCCGGTCCCCTTGCACGTCCCGATGAACGCAACCTGGCGATTGCCCTTCGTGTAATAGCCGGTCACCTGCGAGAACCGGTTGATGCCGGTCACCGTCAGCTTGAACGTACCCGGGGGCGTGTCGAACTTGATCAACCGGCCGGATGCCGGCTGCCAGACATAGCCGTGCGAAATATTCGAAGCATCGGTGTACGTGCCGGCGACCACGCCGTTCGCACTGACACCCGCGGCATTCGAGCCTGACGACGCGATCGGCAGGACCTTGAAACTGCCGTTCTGCCAGGAAAACACCTGCTGTGGCACCGAAGGATCGGCGAAGAAATCACCCACCGCCTGGTTGCCGGCGGTCAATCCTGTGATCGCGGTAGTCTTCGCGCCGGGATAGGTCAGCACGGTGTAGGTGCCGTCCAGGCTGAGCAGGAAACCGTGATAGACCGTGTCGGAGCTTTTATAAAATCCGAACACGGTGTTGTTCGTGTTGATGCCCATGGTGGTTGTCCCGACCGAGCCTGCGGGATCGAACGGGATGTACTCGGCGCCGAAAAGATAATAGCCGTGCTGGATGTCCTGAGAATCGAAGTAGCTGCCGACCGCCAGCCCGCCGGCGTTCACACCGTTGACGAAGGTCTGGTCCGCCCCGGGATACGCCACCTGAACCGTCGTGTTCTGCGGCACGTCGTAGAGGTACGACGTCCCGCCAAGATCACAGGTGCCAGCCTCGTAATCGACCAGGGCATCGACTGTCGAGTAGGGGCTGATCGCGGTGATTTCGGTACGGTCCGCAGGACCCTGCAGACCGCAATGGTCGGCCACTCCGGATACCGCATGTCTGGCGAACATCGCCTGCAGGCCAAGCGTCGCGCGATCCTGGAAAGTGCCGAAGGCCACACCGTTGTCGGCGAGTGCTACCGGGAAGAAGCTGCCTTTGTTGGCGATCGCGCTCAGCGGCTGAAGCTGGTATTTCGGAGCGGCGGCAGCTGCGTGCGGCACACAATAGGCGAGGCAGGCTGCCAGCGCCGTGTAGCGGATATCGTTGCGCATAATTGTCCCTGGGGTGATCGCGTGGCACGCACGAGATGCGCGTCCCTGCCGACCAGAACGGAACCACCCCCGAAAACCGGACATCGCCGGCGGTCATCCCCCCGCGTGCTGCTCAGCCGTGTTCGATCCTGATGACCGAAGGCCGTTCCAACACCGCATCGAGCCGTTCGATGCGGTCGAGTGCCGCGCGCATCGCGGTCTCGCGCGTTTCATGCGTCACCAGCACGATCGGCACGGTTTCTCCGGGCGAACGGCCGTGCTGCAGCATGCTTTCCAGCGAAACGCCGGCATCGCGCAGGGCGGCGGTCACGTCGGCGATCACCCCCGGACGATCGACTACCATCAGCCGCAGGTAATATGCGCCGGTATAGGCGGAGATCGGCACCGACGGCGCCTGGCTGAGGTTCGCGCCGGATGTCCCCCACACCGGCGTTGCCCGGCCGCGCGCGATGTCGATCAGGTCGGCGACAACCGCCGATGCGGTGGGCCCTGCCCCGGCACCACGCCCTTCCAGCATCACCCGGCCGACGAAATCGCCTTCGACGACGACCGCGTTGTACACGCCATCGACCCTGGCGAGCGGCGCGGTTTCCGGAACCATGCAGGGGTGCACACGGCTTTCTATGCCGCCATCGGTTTCCCGCGCGATACCCAGCAGCTTGATGCGGTAGCCGAGTTCGCGCGCGAAGGACTGGTCCAGCGCCGACACGCCGCGGATCCCTTGCACGAACATCTCGGTGAAGTTGACCGGGCGCCCGAATGCCAGCGCCGCCAGGATCGCCAGCTTGTGCGCGGCGTCGATGCCGTCGATGTCGAAAGATGGGTCGGCCTCCGCGTAGCCGAGCCGCTGCGCATCGGCGAGCACTTCCGCAAAGTCCCGCCCGCGCTCGCGCATGGTGGTCAGGATGTAGTTGCAGGTGCCGTTCAGGATGCCGGTGATCCGCCTGATGCGGTTGCCGGCGAGGCCTTCGCGCACCGCCTTGATCACCGGGATGCCGCCGGCGACCGCTGCCTCGAACGCCAGCACTGCGCCACCGAGCTCCGCCGCCTCGGCCAGTGCGGCGCCATGCAGTGCGAGCAGCGCCTTGTTGGCGGTCACCACCGGACGGCCGGCGTGCAGGGCGGCCAGGATGACGGCCCGCGCCGGATCGCCGGCGCCGCCGATCAGTTCGGCGACCACGTCGATATCGGGGTCGGTGGCCAGCGCCAGGGGATCGTCCACCCAGCGCAGCCCGGCCACGTTCTCACCGCGGTCCCGCGTGCGGTTGCGCGCGGAGATGGCGCCCACCACGATCGGCCGGCCGGCGCGCGCGGCGATGATGTCGGCGTTCTCCCGCAGCATGCGGACCACACCGCCACCAACGGTGCCCAGGCCGGCAACGCCGACCCGCAGCGCCCGGGTCAAGGGATCGCTTCCAGCACCGGCGACGTGTCTGGCAAAGCCGCATCAGGGGCGGCGACATTGCTGTCGGCCTGCAGAAAGGCGCGGATGCTGCGGATCGCCTGCCGCAGCCGTTGGGTGTTCTCCACCAGGCCGATGCGGACATGCCCGTCGCCGTGCTCGCCGAAGCCCAGGCCCGGCGCCACCGCCACGCGGGCGCGCGACAGCAGCAGCTTGGAGAACTCCACGCTGCCGAGATGGGCGTAGCGCGGCGGGATCGGCGCCCAGGCGAACATGCTGCCTTCGGGGCTCGGCACATGCCAGCCGGCCTGGCCGAGGCCGCGGATCAGCACGTCCCGCCGCTCGCGGTACAGGTCGCGCATCTGCTGCACGCAGTCCTGCGGACCGTTCAGCGCGCAGGTGGCGGCAACCTGGATCGGGGTGAAAGCGCCGTAATCGAGGTACGATTTCATCCGCGCGAGGGCGGACACCAGCCGCTGGTTGCCCGCGGCGAACCCGATGCGCCAGCCGGGCATCGAATAGGTCTTGGACATCGAGGTGAATTCGACCGCGATGTCGCGTGCGCCAGGCACCTGCAGGATCGACGGCGGCGGCGCGTCGCCGAAATAGATTTCCGCATAGGCGAGGTCGGACAGGATCCAGACTTCGTGGCGGCGGGCGAAGGCCACCAGCTCACGGTAGAAGTCGAGGTCTGCGAGGTAGGCGGTCGGGTTGGACGGGAAGTTCACGATCAGTGCCGTGGGCTTCGGCACCGAATGCCGCACGCCGTTTTCCAGCGCGCGCAGCATCGCCTCGCCGGGATGCGCCGGGATGCTGCGGACACTGGCACCGGCGATGATGAAGCCGAACTGGTGGATCGGGTACGAAGGGTTGGGCACCAGGATGGTGTCGCCCGGGCTGGTGATGGCGGAAGCGAGGTTCGCCAGACCTTCCTTGGAGCCGAGTGTCGCGATCACCTCGGTTTCCGGGTCGAGCGACACGTCGAACCGGCGGCGGTAATAGCCGGCAAGCGCACGGCGCAGGCCGGGGATGCCCTTGCTGGTCGAATAGCGGTGGGTGCGCGGGTCCTGCACCGTCTCGACCAGCTTGGCGACGATGTGCGGCGGGGTCGGGCTGTCCGGGTTGCCCATGCCGAGGTCGATGATGTCCTGCTTGTCGGCCCGGGCCCGCGCCTTCGCGGCGTTCACCTCGGCGAACACATAGGGCGGCAGGCGGCGGATACGGTGGAACTCGTCGGTCATGGTCGGCCTATGCAGGGCTTCGAGGGTGTCGGCCGTCAGGGTAACAGACGCAGCACCGCGCCGCGACCGAACGCGTTGGCACCGAGACGCATGGCTGCCTGCGGAACATGCATCCCCGCCAGCGCATCGGCCACCGCCCGTGCCCGTCCAAGGCCAAGGGCGATCGCGGTCGCCTGGCCCTCCGGCGTGTCGGAATTGGCGTCGCCAAGACCGAGGATCTCGACCGTCTTGCCGGCGCGATGGCCGACAAAATCCTTCAGCGCCTGTTCCTGCGATTGCGGCAGCACCGCGCTCGCATCGGCAAAATACACGTGCGTGCCGGCCGGGGGCGCCGGCAGGCGGGCCGGCAGCAGCGACGGGGTCGGGGCAGGCTCGGCCGACACACCCTCGAAGGTCGCCGGCGCAGGCGGCGCATCGGGGATCGCCGGCAGCCCGGACTCGTCGGGCGGCGCACCCACCAGCGTCAGTCCCGTCTCCGGAGACGGCGGTGCGAGCGCCGCCGGCGATGACGCTGTCCCACCGGCGGGCGCAGCACCGGCAGGCGACGTATCGATAGCCGAAGTACCGGCAAGCGAGCTACCGGCAGGCGAGTTACGGGCGGGCTTGGGCGGTGGAG
>CAZZWO010000169.1:0-6842 GCA_964657885.1 uncultured Acetobacteraceae bacterium
CGCAGGACCTGGCCCTGCTGCAATATACCGGCGGCACCACCGGCATGCCCAAGGGCGCCATGCTGACCCACGCGAACATGCTGGCGGCGACCCACAGCTACCTGTCGTGGCGCGACGACGACGTGCCGGGATCCGGCCAGATGCGGGTGATCGGCGTGCTGCCGATGTTCCACGTGTACGCGCTCGGCGTCGTGCTGCTGCTGAACATCGCGGACGGCAACGAGATCCTGCTGCGCCCCCGTTTCGATCCGGCAACCACCCTGCACGACATCGGCGTCAAACGCGCCACCAGCTTCCCCGCCGTCCCCACCATGCTGATCGCCCTGCTGAGCGACCCGGCGGCGGCCACCACCGATTTCTCGTCGCTCACGATGGTCGGCTCGGGCGGCGCGCCGCTGCCGACCGATGTCGCCGACCGCATCGAGAAACTCGTCGGCCACGAGTTGCGCACCGGCTGGGGCATGACCGAAACCGCCGCCATCGGCAGCCGGGTGCCGCCCGGCGTGAAGCAGACACCCGGCCTGGTCGGCGTGCCGCTGCCCAACATCGAGATGCGCGTGGTCTCGCTGTCCGACCCGCACCAGGTCCTGCCGCCGGGCGAAGTGGGCGAGATCGCGGTGCGCGGCCCCAACCTGTTCTCCGGCTACTGGAACCAGCCAGAGCTGTCGGCGCAGAGCTTCGCCGGCGGCTTCTTCCTGACCGGCGACATCGGCCGGATGGATGAGCGCGGACTGTTCACCCTGGTCGATCGCAAGAAACGGATGATCATCTCGGGCGGGTTCAACGTCTATCCCGCGATGATCGAGAACAGCATCTACGAGCACCCCTCGGTCGAGGAGGTGATCGTCATCGGGGTGCCGGACGAGTACCGCGGCGAGGCGGCAAAGGCGTTCGTCAAGCAGCGCGCCGGCACCGAACCGCTCACATTGGACGAGTTGCGGGCCTTCCTCGCCGAGCGGGTCGGGCGGCACGAAATGCCCGCCGCACTTGAAATTCGGGAAAGCCTGCCGAAAAGCCCGGTAGGCAAGTTGCTCGCCACCCAGCTTTCCGACGAAGAACGCGCCAAATCGGCCGCCCGCACCTGAAGGACACAGCAGCCATGGACCTCCGTTTCACCCCAGAAGAAAACGCCTTCCGCGACGAGATGCGGACGTTCTTTCGCGAGAACATTCCCGAAAGCATTCGCAGCCGCCTCGGCGCCGGGCGTCATGTCGGCCGCAAGGAATGGGTCGAGTGCCAGCAGATCCTGAACAAGGCCGGGCTCGCAACCCCGCATTGGCCGAAGCAGTACGGCGGCCGCGGCTGGAGCCCGATCCAGCTCTACATCTACAACGAGGAGATGCTCAGCGAGAACGTGCCGAGCCCGCTCCCCTTCGGCGTGCACATGGTCGGCCCGGTCATCATCGCGTTCGGCACCGACGAGCAGAAGGCGCACTACCTGCCGCGCATCGCCAACATGGACGATTGGTGGTGCCAGGGTTTCTCGGAGCCGGGCGCCGGATCGGACCTCGCCAACCTGAAAACCCGCGCGGTGCGCGACGGCGACCATTGGGTGATCAACGGGCAAAAGACCTGGACCACACTGGCGCAATGGGCAAACTGGATCTTCGTGCTCGCCCGCACCAACCCCGAAGCGCGCAAGCCGCAGGAAGGCATCAGCTTCATCCTGGTCGACATGAACACCTCGGGCGTGACGGTGCGGCCGATCCAGTTGATTGACGGTGAGGCCGAGGTCAACGAGGTGTGGTTCGACGACGTGCGCGTGCCCATCGGCAACCTCGTCGGCCAGGAAAACCGCGGTTGGGATTGCGCGAAGTTCCTGCTCGGCAACGAACGGTCCAACATCGCCCGCATCGGCGCCAGCAAGGCGCGCCTGCGCCGGATCCGCGAGCTCGCCCGCCAGGTGCCGGCCGGCGACGGCGCGCTGTGGGACGACATGGCGTTCCGCCACAAGGTCTCGGCCGTCGAGATCGAGTTGAAGGCGCTGGAAATGACGCAGTTGCGCGTCGTCGCCGCCGAACGCGATCACGGCAACCTGCCGAACCCGGCGTCGTCGATCCTGAAGATCAAGGGCTCGGAAATCCAGCAGGCAACCACCGAACTCGCCCTCGAAATGGCCGGGCCATTCGCCCTCGCCTACCACGATGCGGAACACGACATCCCGGAAGGCGCCAACGATTTGCCGGACGGCTTCGGCTGGGCGGATACGGCAGCGCCCGAGTACTTCAACTACCGGAAAGTTTCGATTTACGGCGGGTCTAATGAGATCCAGCGTAACATCATAGCCAAGATGGTCCTGGGCTTCTAAGCGCAAAAGTAAGCGCGGGGGGACCGAGCGGTTGCCCCCGTCACGCGCAAGCGTGCCATTCGCATGATACCCCCGTCATCACTTTAAGGCAGACACATGGACTTCGAGTATTCTGACGAGCAGCGCATGTTGAAGGACAGCGTGGATCGGCTGGTCGGGCCGGCTTATGACGACCTCGGCAAGCGCCGCTCGATGCAGAAGGAGCCGCACGGATTCAGCGCCGAGCTATGGGCGAAATACGCCGAACTCGGGCTGCTCGCAGTGAACTTCTCCGAAGAGGACGGCGGGTTCGGCGGCGGGCCGGTGGAAACGATGATCGTCATGGAAGCGATCGGACGCGGGCTGGCGCTCGAACCCTACCTCGCAACGGTGGTGTTCGGCGGCAACCTGATCCGGCTCGGCGCCTCGCCCGAACAGCGCGACAGCTGCATACCGGCCATCGCCGACGGCTCGCTCCGGCTCGCCTTCGCGCATGTGGAACGCCAGGCGCGCTACGATCTGTTCGACGTGAACACCCAGGCGCGCAAGACCGCCAACGGCTACACGATCGAAGGCGACAAGAGCGTGGTCGTGCATGGCGACAGCGCCGACAAGCTGATCGTCAGCGCGCGCACCTCGTCGGCCAGCCGGCGGGACCGGCACGGCATCACCCTGTTCCTGATCGACGCCAACACACCCGGCATCTCGCGCCGGCCGTTCCCAACACAGGACGGGCAACGCGGCGCCGCAATCTCGTTCGGCAGCGTCGAAGTGCCGGAAAGCGCCATCCTCGGCCGGCTGGACCATGGCGGCGAGCTGATCGAACAGGTGACCGACATCGCAATCGCCGCGATCTGCGCCGAGGCGGTGGGCGCCATGACATCGCTGCACGCGCTGACCTTGGATTACCTCAAAACGCGCAAGCAGTTCGGCGTGCCGATCGGCAGCTTCCAGGTGCTGCAGCACAAGGCGGTGGACATGTTCACCGCCATCGAACAGGCCCGCAGCATGGAATATTACGCGGCCATGATGGCGCAGCACGAAAACCCGCGCACCCGCCGCGCCGCAATCTCGGCAGCCAAGGTGCAGATCAACAACTCCGCGCGTTTTGTGGGCCAGACCGCGGTGCAATTGCACGGCGGCATCGGCATCACGATGGAGTACCGCGCCGGGCATTACTTCAAGCGGCTGACGATGATCGAAGGCCTGCTCGGCGACACCGACCACCACATGCGCCAGATCGACGCGATCGGCAGCCTGCTGGAAGCCGCCTGACCGTGCGGCGGCCCGGGACCACACCCGGGACAACAACCATCATGCGCGCCGTTCATCCCGGGCGGCGCGCATGGTGAAACGCCTGGTTCGCGAACGCTCCGCCCTTCTGACGATCGGCGACTACGAGCTCACCAAAAAAGGCGTCTCCAACACCGACTGGGCCGATCCTTACCGCCTTGCGGTCAGCCTCACCTGGCCGCGGTTCCTGGCCACCCTTTTCACCATCTACATCTTCTTCGTCTCGCTGTTCGCGCTCGCCTACCTCGCGGTCCCGGGCAGCGTCGCCAATGCGCGGCCGCACGCGTTCTCGGACCATTTCTTCTTCAGCCTGGAAACGCTCGCAACCGTCGGCTACGGCGAGATGTATCCAGCCACCGGCTACGGACATGGCGTGGCGGCGGTCGAGATCCTGCTCGGGGTGACGTTCACCGCCATCCTCACCGGCCTGACATTCGTGCGCTTCTCCAAGCCGCGGCCGAAATTCGTGTTCGCCAAAAATCCCGTCGTAACCACGCATAACGGCCGATCGACGCTGATGATGCGGGTCGGCAACGGACAATCCAGCGTGCTGGCCGACGCATACTGCAAGATCAGCGTGCTGGTGTCCGAGGTGTCGGCCGAGGGAGCTCAGTTCCGCCGCACCTACGAACTGAAGCTGGCCCGGACCAGCATCCCGGTGTTCCCATTGTCGTGGACGATCATGCACGACATCGACGAGAACTCACCGCTGCACGGCCTGAACGCCGAGACGTTCGCCTCCGCCGACGTGCGCATTTTCGTGTCGTTCGAGGCGCGCGATCCGGAACTCGCCTCCGTCGTGCACGACCTTTGCAGTTACGAGCCGCGCAGCGTGCTGTTCGGCATGCGCTACACCGACATCATCAGCTTGGACGAACGCGGCCGGCCCACCGCCGACATCAGCCGCATTAGCGAGGTGGAACCGGACCCGGTGGACGTCGCCGGCCTACCCAGCCAGGCAATCCTGGGCGTCGCAGTCCCCGCTTAATGTGAAGGCGCCTGATCGGAAGGCGCCTCATCCACCGGCGCTCCGACCGTTGCGTGAGCGGGGCCCGGCGCCACCGGAACGAGTTCGTCGTGCTCGGGCGGACGTGCCGGACCGACCGGCGTCAGCGCCCGCAACTCGCCGGCGAGCTGGCGCAGGTTCGTCTGCCCCTTCGCCAGCACGCGCTCGGCGCCGTCGAGCCGTTGCCTCTCATCGGCATCGAGGTCGCGCGCCGTCAGCACCACGACCGGGATGTTCGCGCAGCCGGGCCGCAGCCGCAGCTCGTGCAGGAACGCGAAACCGTCCATCACCGGCATCGTCAGGTCCAGCAGGATGAGCTGCGGCGGCGCCTTCATCACCAGCGTCAGCGCCTCGCACCCGTTGCCCGCTTCCGACACCGTCCAGCCGTCGCGTTCCAGGACGCTGCGCAGGCGGGCGCGCGCATCAGGGTCGTCATCGACCACCAGGATGTCCCCGGCATCACCGCGGAACCGCTCCATCACCTGTCGCAGGCGGTCCCACTGCACCGGCTTCAGCACGGTTTCCGCCGCCCCCAGCGACTGCCCAAGCCCCGGCTCGTTGACGAACGTGACCATCACCACGGGAATGGCCGCTAGCGCCGGTTCCGCCTTCAGCGCGCTCAGCACCGACCAGCCATCCATCTGCGGCATCATCACGTCCAGCAGGATGGCGCGCGGCAGCGTGGCGCGTGCGATGTCGATGCCGGTGCGGCCGTCCGGCGCGCTGCGCACCGCAAAGCCCTCGCGCTCCAGGAAGCGCCCCAGCAGGTCGCGTTGCGCCGGGTCGTCGTCGATCACCAGCACCAGATGCTGCGCTTCGCTGTGCAGCGCAGGCCGCGGCAAATCGGCCTCGGCAGGCGGCTGCGGCAGCTCGGCCGGCAGCCGCATCGTGAAGGTGGAACCGGAGCCGAACGTGCTGGTCACGTCCACGTCGCCACCCAGCAGACGGCAGAACGCGCGGGTCAGCGCCAGGCCGAGTCCGGTGCCGCCGAACCGCCGCGTTGTGGAAACGTCCGCCTGGGTGAACCGCTGGAACAGCCGCGCGAGTTGTTCCGGCGTCATGCCGATGCCGCTATCGCTCACGCTCAGGATCACGACCCCGCCCTCGCGCATGGCCCTCAGCGTGATCGAGCCGGCTTCGGTGAACTTGGCGGCGTTGCTGACCAGGTTGAACAGGCACTGCCGCAGCTTGACCTGGTCGGTGTGCATGGTGCCGAGGTCCGGCGCCAGTTCCAGCACCAGCTCGTTGCCCTTCTGCTTCACCAGCGTATCGACCGTAGTCGCCACGTCCTGCACCAGCCCGGCCACGTCGAACGTTTCGGCAAACGTGGTCATCCGGTCGGCTTCGATCTTCGACAGGTCGAGCACGTCGTTGATCAGGCTCAGCAGGTGGCGCGCGTTCGACTGGATCTTGCGGATGTCGCCGAGCAGGTGGCTCTCGCCGGTCTCCTCCATCTCCTCTTCCAGCATCTCGCTGTAGCCGATCACCGCCGAGAGCGGCGTGCGCAGTTCGTGGCTCATGTTCGCGAGGAACTGGCTCTTGGCGCGGTTGGCCGCTTCGGCCGCGTCCTTGGCCGCACTCAGTTCCTCCTCGGCGAGCTTGCGTTCGGTGATGTCGGTGTGGGTGCCGACATACTCGCGGATCGCGCCGTCATCGATGATCGGCACGGCACGCGCCGCCATGATCCGCCATGCCCCATCGGCCCGCCGCAGCCGGCAGTCGATCGCGTACAGCGCATGCTGCGCCACCGCATCGCGCCAGGCCGCCAGCGCCGCCTCGCGGTCCTCCGGATGGATCGCCTGCGCCCAGCCGGAGCCCTGGTACTCGGCCGGGAGCTGGCCGGTGAACGCGGTCCAGCTCGGCTGGCTGCCCGCCAGCTCGCCTTCCGGTGACGCGGTCCACACGATCGACGCACTGGTCTCGATCAGCGTGCGGTAACGCTCCTCACTCTCGCGAAGCCGCCGCTCGGCGCGCTTGCGGATGGTCACGTCGGTGACCACGAGCCCGACGCCCGGCGTGCCGCCCGATGCGTCGGCCGGCAGCGGGAAGAAGCCGAACTGGAACTCGCGCTGGCCGAGGCCGCCGACGCCCTGCGTGACCACGTCGATGCCGGCGATGGTGCGCCGCGCGCGGAGCACCTCCTGCAGCCGCGGCTCCAGCGCCTCGCGCATGTGCGGCAGGATATCCCAGAGGCTGGCGCCCATCTCGGCGTCGAGCGAGCGCAACGCCCGAGCCGTCAGGTGCGGGTCGAGGTCG
>CAZZWO010000170.1:0-6768 GCA_964657885.1 uncultured Acetobacteraceae bacterium
CTCAGCCATCCGCGGTCATGGTGCGCGCGGTCTCAGCGGGGCGGTCCCAATAGCCGGTCATGTTGGCGGCTGAGCGGGTGACGAGCTCGCCGACGGTGCCGGGTGCGGCCTGCGTGCCGTCGGCGGCAACGACACGCAGTTCCACCCAGGGCAGCGCGCGGCCCGCGGCACGCAGCCGGTCCGGACGGGCGGGATCGTGCTCGGATGGAGCAAGGGCCACGATGGTTCCGGAGGTTTCGGTCATGCCGTAGAACTGCACGAACCGCGTCTTCATGACGCCCATGCATTCCAGCAGCAGCGGCGCCGGCATCGGGCTCGCCCCGTACGACATCTCGGCGAGGCAGGAGAAATCCGTGGATGCAGCACGCGGATGCCGCACCAGCATCTGCAATGCGGCCGGCACCAGGAAGAACTTCGTTATCCTGTCTCGGGCGATCGCATCGAGCGTCGCCTCGATATCGAATTGCCGCTGGATGTGGCAGGTCGCGCCGTGGTGCACAGCGAGGATGCCCCAGCCGGTGCCGCTGATGTGCGAAACCGGCATCGCCAGCAGCGCGCGCTCGTCGGGCGTCCAGCGATTCCAGCCGAGGTCGTGCTGCGCACTGGCGTAAGCGCTGCAGGCGACGGCGGCATGCGACAGCATCACGCCTTTCGGCTGGCCCGTGGTGCCCGAGGTGTAGAGCTGCACGGCAATGTCGGATGGCTGCGGTTCGTGCGCGGGGGGTGTCGAAGGCTGCGCGTCACGCCACGCGGCAAAGCTGCCGGCCCCCTCGCCTTCGGCGTCCAGCGCAAACTGCACGCCCGGCAACGCGCCGAAAGCCGGGTCGGCGGCATATTCCCGCCCCAGGATCAGCAGGCGGGCACCCGCATCCGCGACTATCGCTGCCACCTCCGGCGGGGCGAGCCGCCAATTGATCGGCACCAGCACGGCACCGGCTTTCATCGCGCCGTACAGCGCCTCGAAAAACATGGTGGTGTTGCGGCCGAGATAGGCGACGCGCTCGCCCGGGAGGATGCCCGACACGGCCAAGGCGTTCGCCACCTGGCTGCTGCGCCGGTCGAGATCGGCAAAGCTGGCGACATTCCCTTCGAAGATCAGCGCCGGCTTGCCTGGCTGCGCCGCCGCATGGGCGCGGAGCGGCGCCAGCAGGGTGGCATCGCCCTGCATGAGGGAGCCCCTCAGGTTTTCTTGGCGATGATGTCGGCCAGGTCGCCGACATTCTTCAGCGCGTCGATCTCGCGCGTGTTCAGCTTGATGTTGAACCGTTCTTCGATCGAGACCATGATCTCGATCTGCTTGAAGCTGTCCCAACCGGCGACATCCTTGGCCGAAAGCTCGGGCGTCAGTTTCATGTCGTCCTTCATGAACACGTCGTTGAAGATCTCGGTCAATCCTTCGTAGATCTTCGCCTGTTCGATCATGTCGATGGTCCTTCGATGACGTGGATGAAAGTCGGTGCGGGCTCGAACGCCGCCAGATCCAGAACGGCGGTGGTTGCACCCCCCGGTGTCTCGGACAGGGGCTTGAAACCGAGCCTGATGTAATGCTCGCGCACCATGCCGTTCTTCTTGGTGGGGATGTACTCGCCGACCAGGCGGGTGGCGCCGAGTGCGCGGGCCTGCGCCGCCACCAGGTTCAGCGTTGTGCGTTCGACACCGCGCCCAAGCACGCGGCAGCTCATCAGCCAGGTGTCGAGGCTGACGGTTCCGGGCTCGGTCATGCGGCCGATGACGACAGCGATGATGCCGTTATCGCCGAAACGATCCAGCAGCCGTATCTGCAGGCCGAAACTGTCCGGATCCGCCATGATGGCGGAGATGTCTGCATCGGTGTGGCGGCGCGTCGTCAGGTTGAACTGGTTGGTCTTGTTGATGAGCTGCACCACGCGGTTCTGGCCCACGCTGTCGAAGCGGTTCCAGACCATGCGCATGTCGAGCGCGCGCAGGTAGGAGTCCATGTCGCCGGCATCGGCGCGCAATGCCTCGCGCGCGCGATTTTCCTGGTATTGCGCGGTGCGTTCCAGATCGTCCGCGGTGATGCCGAGGCTTTCGAAATACCCCGCATCGGCGAGCACCGCCGGCACCAGCGCCGGGTCGTCGTCGGGCACTTCGGGCACCGCAACCATCGGCAACTGCTCGCGCACGAAGTTCCGCTCGAACGGGTTGTCGTCGAGGAAGACGAGCGCATCCAGCCCGATGTTCAGGTCGGCGGCGATGGCGCGCAGGTTTGCGGCCTTGTCGGTCCAGTTGGCCTGGAAGCTGGCGATGTCGGGGCGCCGCAACACCATCTCCGGGTGTTTCTCGAACGGTTCCAGCGCGTTCGCCTCGTCGTTCTTGCTGCTGACCGCCAGGATGATGCCGCGCCGCGCCAGGTCCTTGGCGTATTCCTGGACCGCGACGAAGCCTTCGCCGAGCGGACTGCCCTGCCCGAGCACGATGCCGTCCAGCCCATCGTCGCCGATCACCCCGCCCCAGAGCGTGTTGTCGAGGTCGAGCACCAGGCATTTGAACGACCGGCCCTGCCGTGCCGCGATCAGCCGGCCGGCCATCTCGCCGTAGCTGGGGGACAGCGCCGGGGTCACTTCCTGCTTGGCGCGGTGCCACAAAGCCGGGTCGTGCCAGGCGTGCAGCCCGTCGCGCCGCGCGGCATCGTCGAGCGCCAGCAGGTCCACGCCATGCCGGTCCGCCAAGCCGCGCAACGCCTCGTTCAGCCGTGCTGCGAACCGGCTGCGCGAGCCCGGCAGGCGGTGTTCGTTGCCTCCGAGCAACGCCGGAAACACATCGAGCACGGTCTGCTGCATGACCGGGCACCGGAACGCGGCCTGCGCCAGTTTCCAGCACTGTTCGATGCGCGCGCAAACCTCGGCCAGCAGCGCATCGGCATCCGCCTGCGTGGTGGCGGCATGCAGGCCCTGTGTCAGGTGGACCGCATCGAACGCGAACAGGATTGCGTTAGGCTGGAACGCGTGCAGCGCGGACGAGGCGTCCAGCAGCTCCTGCATGTACTGGCCGTAATCGTTTTCGTAACTTTCGATGAAGATATTGCGGCGCAGGCCGGCCACGCGGATCCCGCCATGCAGATGCGCCAGGGTCGATGCGCCGAGGATAGCCAGACGCACCGGCTTGGTGCCGATACCCGGCGGTGGCGCGGGCTGCAGCCGCCTGACCGTTTCGTCCAGGGCGTTGGTCCGGATGAAGTCCAGCCGCGTGTTGGCCAGGGCAACCGCCGCCGGCCAGACATCTTCCGCCTCGGCCAGTGCCCGCAGCCGGGGGCGCCACGCATCGGCAGCGGGAAGCCATCGGAGCTGTTCCACGATACCGAACTCCTAGAGCGACACGCGAACGGACATCTGCCTTGCCGAAACGGTCGAGGCAAGAGGCGTGCCGGTTATTGGGCGGCGACCTGCCGGGCCTGGTTGAACAATGCGTCGGCCTGGAGCGTCAGCTTCTTCCAAACCTCGAACTCGATGCCGCGTGCCCCGCCTTCCGCGGATTCGAGGAAGTAGTTCACGTAGCCGACCAGCAATCCGGGTTCCAGCCAATGGACCGAGCCGGCGGGATGGGCGCCGGTCGCCTGCAGGACGCACATCAGCTTCACGTCGCCATAGCGCCGCAGGGCGCGGAACAACCGGCGTAGTTTCTCATCGCCGGCGGCATGGGCGACCTTGTAGACAAAAATCTTTTCGGCCGCGTTAAGATCCTCGATCAGCTTGCCGCGCAGGAAGCGAAGCCGCCGGCAGGTCTGCTGGAACATCTTGTCGGCGGGGGCGTCGGTGATGTTGATGAAGGTGTTCGATGCCATGTCGAACCGCTTGTCCGACGTGACATACTCCTCGCGATCCGCCGAAACCCGGACCGTGGTGAGCAGCGTGTTCTTCTCCTCGCCGACGCCGTCGAATTCGAGCTCCACCGCCTCGGTCAGGATGTCGATGTCGCTCTTGGTCCAGCGCAGCAGGCTGACGTGGCGGCTGCCGAACTGGCTCTGCACCATGCCGAACTCGCAGCCGGTGGTGGTGCCGCCGAGGCTCTCGAAACGGGAGAACACGTTGCTCTCCTCTTCGGCGGACAGGGTGGCGCCCGCCTCGCCGATCTCCTCGCCTGCCAATTGCTGGCGGAGCAGGCGCAGCTCCTCGGTGATTTTCCAGTCATGCGGGCGCCGGCGCTGCGCCTCGGTCCAGCGCGCCACCGCTTCGGGCCAGTCTGCCCGGCGCGACGCGAGGCGGGCGTGTTCAGACAGCAGCTCGCGGTCATCGGGGTAGGACAGCAGGCCCACGCGGCAGGCTTCCTCCGCCTCGTCGTGCCGGCCGGCGCGCGACAGCACCCGCACGTAGGTCGCTTCCAGCTCGGTGGTCGGCCGCTCCCGCTCGCGCAACGCCTGCACCTGGCCGATCGCGTCGTCGTATGCGCCACGCTCCTCGGCAACCGCGATGCGGGCGAGGGCGAGCTTGATGTCGAGCGGGAAACGCTGCGCCCAGCCGGCCGCACGTTCCGCCGCGAGGTCGAGATCCCCGCCAAGGCGCAGTGCTTCGAGGTGCGCGACATAGGCCGGCACGAAATTCGGGAAACGCTCGTGCACCGTCTCGAGGCGGCGGCGCACCTCGGCCAGCTGCTTCTTGCGCTCGCGCCGCACGCCGATCATCACGGTGGCGACGTTCAGGGCGTATTCCGGCTCGTGCGGGAACAGCGCTTCCAGCCGCTGCCACAGGCGGTCGGCCTCCTGCCAGTCCTCGAAGCCGGAGATGGTGGCGGCCTGGGTCAGGATTTCGCGGTCGTTCGGAAAACGCTGCAACGCCTGCTTCATGCAGTCGCCGAGCTGGTCCAGCCGGCGGGTGCGGCGCGCCAGGGCCAGCATGCCGGCATAACCGACGCGGTTGTCCGGCTCGCTGGCGCAAAGCTCGGCCCAGCGGCCGAACGCGGCGGTCATATCGCCGCTCGCCTCGGCCAGGGATGCGGCGACCCGGCGCACCGGGGCGTTGTTCGGGAAGGCGGCGATCGCCTCGCGCACGGCGGCTTCCGCCTCGTCGAAGCGGCGAAGGTTGGTATAGGCGGTGACCAGGGCGACCATCGGCTGCGGCTTGTCCGTCACCACACCGCGCCAGCGCCGCGCGGCCTGCAGCAATGCGCCCCAGTCGCCCCGCGCCTCGGCCAGTCCGGCGGCATCGGACAGCAGCCACGGCGCATCCGGGCTGCGTTCCTCGGCGGCCTCGAGCACCTGCTCCGCCTCATCGAACCGGCGCAGGCGCGTCAGGGCCGACAGCACCACGTGCGCGGCTTTTTCAAAGGCCGGGAAACGTTTCTGCAGCGTGTGGCCGATCTCCAGCGCCGCCTCATGCCGGCCGGCCGCACTCTCGACCGACGCCTGCATCATCAAGGGCCAGGGCAGCTCGGGCCGGGCAGCCGCCACCTGGCGGACCAGGTCGGCGGCGAGCGGCCGGCGGCCCATCGCGGTGAGCTTGTCGACGAGTTCCACCAGGGCCGCGTGCTCGTTGCCGGATTTACGCGCATGGGTCCAGATGGCGCCGAGTTCGGCCGCCTGTGCGGGTTCGGCAGCATGGCGCAACGCGTCGGCCACTATGTCGTCGATGACGGCCATCTACTCCTCCAGCCACGTCCGGCCCGCTTTTCCGCGGCTTGGCGACGATATAGAGCACGCCATACAAATGTCACGATTGGTGCCGCCCTCCGGCTCAGGCGGCCTTGCGCATCGCGAGCTTCATCTGTTCATACAGCGCACGCAGCGCGCGGGAAACGCCCGGCTCCACCAGCCAGCCCTGGTGCGCATAGCTGTTCTGCCGGGTCTGCCGGGTGAAGATCTCACCCGGGTTCACGCCCGGCCCCTGCACAACCCGGTCGGCGAACTCGGTCATGCGCTGATAGGCGGCGTCGAAATGCACCGCGCGGTCGTCGATGGCGAGCTCGGCCGTCTCGCCGGCGAGCGCCGCCCCGAACAGCGCGTGATCCAGCGGCACGCGCTTCCACATGATCATGTTGCGGATGCCGACCGTGGTTTCGCCGTTCTCCTTCAAGTACATTGCGTTCAACGTGCGCAGGATCTCGGCGTCATCGCGCGGCATCGACGCCCAGCGCTTGTCGCCGAGGAATTTCGGGACGGGCACGTCGTCCAGCCCGAGCACATCGGTGCAGAAGCGGGTGAACACGTCCGACTTGCCGTCCATCACGGTCGAATACGAGAACAGCCTGACCGCCTCGCGCCCGAACACCTGCGCATGTTCGCGCCATGACAGGCTGTAATCGATGTCGTAGCCGCCGGCCCGCGGCCCCAAGGTCTTGCGGTAGTATTCGGGCGTGCGGCCATCGAGCAGGCCGAGGTAGAATTCCGGCAGCGTCTGCGAGCCGCCCATGAACAGGCTCTGGTTCCACAGCGATGCGATGCGGTCGCTCCAGCGGCGGACCACATACACGATCTGGATGTCGGGCACGCCGATCAGCTCGCGCAGGGTGGCGAACTCCTCAGGGCGCAAAAAGATCAGATGCTCGCAGGACAGGACGACGGTCTTGTGGCCCTCCTGATTGATGCGCGCGAAGATCGGCCGCAGCTTCTCCTGCTGCTTGCGCACCATCGCGTTGTACACCGGCATGTGCATGTGCTTGTTGTCGGGGTCGATCAGTTCGGGCGGGTAATAGATGCCACGCTCCTGCAGGGCCGGCTGCATCGCCGTGAAGCATTGCTGCATGTAGGTGGAGGCGGTCTTCAAAGGCCCGACGTGAATGACGTAGCGAGGCGGCATCAATATCTTCCCTGCATTT
>CAZZWO010000171.1:0-6728 GCA_964657885.1 uncultured Acetobacteraceae bacterium
GGACGCCTACGCGAAAAGCCAGGCTGCCATTGCCGACGCCGCGCAGCGCGCCAAGGCCGATGCCGCCGCGCGGGCCGCCGAGCAGGACGCGCGGCTGGACGCGCAGCTCGCCGACAGCGAGGCACAGATCGGGCGGGCCCGTCACGCCGCGATGGGCGCGCTGCGTCAGGTCGCCACCGAGACAGCCATGGCCGTGGTCGGCCGGCTGACCGACGGGCATACCGACGAAACCAGGGTCTCGGACGCCGTCGGCCGCGTGCTGAGCGACCGCGGACTGCCGGCGTAAGGGCGATCCGAATGAAACACCTGCTCCTCGACCCCGAATTCTGGGTCCTCGTCTCGTTCGTCATCTTCTTCGTGCTGTTCGGCCGCAGGCTGTGGACCGCGCTGGCCGGCATGCTCGACGGGCGCGCCAACCTGATCCGCGCCGAACTCGCCGAGGCGCAGCGCCTGCGCAGCGAGGCCGAGGCGATGCTGGCCGATGCCGAGCGTGCGCGAACCGCCGCCCTTGCCGAGGCCGAACAGGTGCTGGCGCGCAGCCACGCCGAAGCCGCGCACGTCGCCGAGGCTGCAATGGCCGAGGCCGAGGCGTCGGCCCGCCGCCGCGAACGCGTGGCGCTGGACCGCATTGCCGCCGCCGAGAAAGCCGCCATCGCCGACGTACGCCAGACCGCCGCGGATGTGGCAGTCACGGCCGCCCGCGACGTGATCGCCCAGGGTCTCGGCGCCGAACGCGAAGGCATGATCCTCGACGCCGCCATCGCCAGCCTGCCGCGCGCCCTCCGCGCTGCCTGATGGCGGCCCGACCGGGTTCCGGCCGGAGCGGGTGATGCACCTGTCGTACTGGATGGTGCTGGTGGCGGCGTTGCTGCCCTACCTGACCGTCGGCGGCGCGAAGGCGCAGCAGGGCTATGACAACGCACAGCCGCGAACCTACCTGGCGAGCCTGCGGGGTTGGCGGGCACGGGCCGACTGGGCGCATCGCAACCATTTCGAGGCATTCCCCGCCTTTGCTGCGGCGGTCATCATCGCGCAGCTCAAGGGCACGCCGCAGCCCACGATCGACCGGCTGGCCGTTGGCTTCGTGCTGCTCCGCCTCGCCTACACGGCGGCCTACCTGGCCGGCGCGGCCTCCACCCGCTCGCTGCTCTGGTTCGCCGGGCTCGCCTGCGTCGTGGCGTTGTTCGTCATCTGAGCCATCGCCTCGGCCAGCCTGACCGACGCGGTTGCGACATAAGCAGCATCGACCTCGATCCCGGTCCCTGTCGCGCCCTCCAGCGCCGCGGCAACCAATGTGGTGCCGGTGCCGGCAAACGGGTCGAGCACGGCGGCGCCCGGGCGGCCATGCAGCCGGATGCACCACCGCGGCAGATCGACCGGGAAGGTGCCGGGGTGATCGTATTTCGCCGCCTTGGTCTGCACCGTCCGGTAAGGGATGAACCAGGTGTTGCCGCGGCATCGCGCATCCTGGGCATGGCCGCGGCGGGCGATGTTGGACTTGTCTTTGAACGGCACCCCGACCGCCAGCCGGTCGAGCTGCACGTCGCCGTTCAGCGTCAGGTGGAAGACATGCTCGTGGTTGTGGTTGAGGAAGCGCCTCCCGGCGAGCGGCTTGAAGTGCCCCACCGTGTCCACGCCCACGCTGACCGACTTGATCCAGGTGATGTGGTTCTGCAGCGCGAACATCTCGCGCAGCCGCACGATCAGCTCGAACGGGAGCCACGGCCTGCTGTTGGAGCCGGAGATGTTGAGGAAGAACGACGCGTCCGGGCGCATGACCCGTCGGATCGCCGCCGCGACATCGACCATCCACACCAGGTAGTCGGCCTCGGATTTCGCGTCGGCGTAGGTGCCGTACGCCAGATCGAGGTTGTACGGCGGCGACGTCACCACGACGTCGAACGACCCGGCCGGCAGCCCGGCCAACACGTCCAGACAGTCGCCATGCACGATCGCATGCGGCGGATGCAGGAGGCCGGCGGCATCCACCGCCGGTCCGGGGCCCAGGGCACCGGTCACGAAACTGGGCGGGGCAGCAGGATGTATTCCGTGCCCGGCTGGCGCATCCGCCCGGCCTGCAATTCGGCGGCGGGGCCGGAACCCAGGAACACATCGGTCCGCGCCGGGCCGACGATATCGGTGCCGAGATCCTGAGCGAACACCAGCCTGCGCCACGGGGCGTTGGTGACCGGATCGGCGATGTCGAGGAACAGCGGCGTGCCGAGCGGCAAAGCGGCGCGGTCCACGGCGGCGGTCCGGCCCGCCAGCAGGTTGACCCCGAGCGCGCCGGGTGGCCCCGCATCCGCGCCGACATCGGTCAGCACGCGGAAGAACACGTAGTCTTCGTTGTGGTCCATGACAGCTTTGGACTGGCCGGGATGCGCCGCCAGCCAGGCGCGGATCGACTGCATGGTCACATCCTGCGATGCCAGCGCGCCCTGCTCCACCAGCACCCGCCCGATCGGCGTGTAAGGGCGGCCATTCTTGCCGTCGTAACCGAGCCGGACGATGCTGTTGTCGGGCAGCCGGACCCGCCCGGAGCCCTGCACCTGCAGGAAGAACAAGTCGGCCGGATCGGCCAGCCAGAACAGCGTCCTCGTCGTGCCCGCGGCCTTGCCCGCCTCGATCTCCGCCCGGGTCCAGTATGCGGTCATGCGGCCATCCTGCAGCCGGCCCACGACCGGCTTGCCCCCAGGATCGCCGGCGGTCGGCGGGCTCTGCATCAGGTCGGACGGGCGCGCCAGCAGCGGCGTCCGGTAGGCGCCGCCCGGCGTCAGCGAGCCACGGACTTCGGGTTCGTAGTATCCCGTCACCAGGGCGGGCGCGGTCACCCGGTAGGGCTGGAACCAGGCGGCGTAAAAGGCGCGTATGCCCGCCTCGTCGCCCGGCACCAGGCTGCCCGCCGCGGCGCATGCCCCGGACCACTGCCCGGCACGGCCGCCTGCCTGGGCGGCCAGCCCCGCCCCGCCGAGCACCGTGTCGGCCGGGAGCAACGCCAGCCTGTGGCATTGCGCGCGCAAGGCCGGCAGGGTTTGCGCCAGCGTGTCGGCGTTCCAGCCGGGAATGGCATCGAAGCCCACCGTGGCCAGCGTGCCCGCCTGCCCCGGCTCGCCGGATTGCGGCGGCTGGACACACCCGCTCAGGGCCGCCGCGAGCAGGGCGGCGGCCGCCCACTCGACGCGCATGGCTACGCGCTGCGGGCCGAGTGCAGGCGCCAGGTAAGGTCCGGGCCCGTCAGGTCGCGCTCGAAGCTCCACAAATCCGAAATCTCGGTCAGCGCGTCGGTGCCGGAGACCGGGTTGCCCGCCTTGTCGGAAGTCAGGTTGATCTGCTGCGACACGAACCGCACCACGATCCCGGCCAGCGAGCCGGACAGGGTCGCGTCGGTGATCGTTACCTCGTCGATGCTGCGCAACTCGGTGCGCTGCGTCTCTCCCGCCGCCTCACGGGCCGTGATGACACCCTCGAAGGCCTCATACGTCGTGTCGGCCAGCAATGGGCGCAAACGCGCACGGTCGCCGGCGGCAAACGCCTCGACGATCATCCGGAAGGCATGCTCGGCGCCCGCCAGGAACTGCGCCGGATCGAACCGCCGGTCGATGCCGTGCATGGCCGCCATGGTGCGGCCGACCGGCCCGGACGGGTCCGGCAGGGGGCGGGCGGCGGAAGCCGGGTCCGCCTTGGCGTCGAGCACGACGCCGCCGCGAGCCGCCGGACGGGCGGGAGCGGCGGGCGCCCCCTCGAAGCCGGTGCGTTTGCCGAGGATGCTGCGCAGCCGAAGCACCAGGAACGCCGCGATCATCGCGAACAGCACCAGATCGACCGGAAACCCACCCGCAGCCTGCACTTGCTTCTCCTGAACGCCGGACCGCAGGACCGCGGAACCGGCCGCCTCGCGACGAAGCGGGCGATGTCCTCACATAGGTATTGGCAAGCTCCCCGGCAAACGGCAACGGCAACCGGGCTTGAACAGGCAGATGGCCGCCGCCCGGTCCGGGCGACGGCCATCGATCGGCCAGGGCTGGCGGCCTGGTTCAGCCGCCGGCCCTGGCCCGCTCGCCGCCCTGTTCAGCAGTGGCCAGCCGTGCTGCAGGCCCAGTTGATCAGGTCGCCGAACGTGTATTCGCCGTTCTGGCCGGGCGCGTAGAATGCCGAGCCGCCGTCTTCATCCACGCCCGAGGCCGTGTAGGTGAAAGACGTGGACGACACCACGATGTTGCCGCCCAGCGTCTCGGCCGGCGTGCCCGAGGGCGCGATGCCGAAATCCTGCACTTCGGGGCCGCCGCTGGCGCCGCCGAACGAGGCGGTGCCCCAGACATAGTTGTTGTTCGGACCCTGGGCGGCCTGCGTGTAGGTCGCGACCGGATCGCTGCAGCTGTCGAGGTTGCACGGATAGCCAAGCTGGCTCAGCGCGTTCGGTGCGCCGGCATTGTACTCGTAGCCGAAATAGCCGGTGATATCGCCGATGTTGTGCAGCGCGCCGTGGTACTTCTTCTGCGCCAGCACGATCACCGCGTCGTCCTGCTCGTTGGGGACCGTGCCGCCGCCGCCCCACCATGCGCTGGTGGTGCTGGCGCTCGCCCACGTCCAGCTTCCGTACGGCTCCAGGCTGCCGTTCTGCGCCGGGATGAACAGCCAGTTGCTGTAGTAGTTGCCGGCGCCGTCGGCCACGCAATGCCCTGCGGTGGCGATCACGCTGGACCGGATCACCGACGCGCTGCACTGGAAGTTTCCCTGCGGCGTGGTGAAGAACAGGTGGCCGACCGCGCCGTAGGGGAAGCTCTTGTACACGTCCTTGGCCGGGTACAACCGGTTGGTGGTGAACGGCAGGCCGCTGCTGCCCGTCAGGTTCGGGCGGACGCCCGGCTGCGTCTCGGTGTGGCTCATTGCGGGCAGGGTCACCGCTTCATCGGGATCGTAGCCGACTGTCGGCAGACCGCCCGGCACCACCTGGCGGGCGCCGCGGGACAAGGCATGCGGAGGCCCATGACGGAGCACGCCGGTCACTTTCAAATCGAGGTTGCGGGCGCCTTGAATGCGCTCGGGCGTCCAGTAGTCGCGCACCGCGGTGTCGGTGTCCGTTGTGGCTTCCAGCCGCGGCGCATAGGCGGCGGGTGCTGCATCGGCCGGACCGCTCAGCAGCGGCGCGGTAAGCAGAACTGCGGGAAGCGAAGCGGCGAGAGCCAGATGGCCGATGGCGAACTTGCCGAAGGGGGAGCGTTTCATGTCTGCACCTTTGTGAGAGCCTGTCCCGTTCTGGATCAGGCGGTTGCGCGGCGGCCGGTGGACCGCGGCGCTCTCGTGGCATGCGGCCGGCCATTCACGTCGTGAAAGGAGGTGAAGCAGGGTGAAATGAAGTGAAAACCTGCACGATCAACAGGTTAGAAGGCTGACCTCGACCCTGACCGAAGCTTCCGCACCATCTTGCGCAGGCTTCGGCCACCGAGTTGCCCGCGCGTGCGATCAAGGCTAGCTGCTGCCGCATGATCCTGCTGCGACACGGCCAGAGCGAGTTCAACGTCCATTTTTCGGCGACCAGGCGCGACCCCGGGATCGAGGATCCCCGCCTGACCCCGCTCGGTCAGGCGCAGGCCGAGGCGGCGGCTGCTGCCTTCCCCAGCCTCGGCATCACCCGGATCGTGGCGTCGCCCTACACCCGCGCGCTGCAGACGGCAGCACCTTCCGCCCGTGCGCTCGGGTTGCCGGTGCTGGTGCATCCAGGCGTGCGGGAACGGGCGCATTTCGCCTGCGACATCGGCAGCTCGCGCAGTTCTCTCGCGGCTGCCTGGCCGGAGCACGATTTCGACCACCTCGACGAAGTCTGGTGGCCACAAGGCACCGAGACCGCCGAGAGCGTCGAGGCGCGTGCCGCGACGTTCCGGCAGGAGATGCTGCAGAACGACGATTGGCGAACCACGCTGGTCGTCAGCCACTGGGCCTTCCTGCTGGCGCTGACCGGCGAGAGCCTCGACAACGGCCAGTGGATACGCTTCGACCCGCTCGCCACCTGATCGGCATACGCTGAAGCCCGGTTTTCCGCCGCGCGGCTTTGCGCACGCAACCCGGCGTGCTACCGGCGCGGCAAGCTCAGGAGCCAGTCATGTCCGAAACTACCGATCCCACCGCCCAGGCTGCCGGCCACCAGATGCCGCCGCTGGTGGTGAACGTCCAGTACATCAAGGACCTCTCGTTCGAGGTGCCGAACGCGCCGGAAATCTATGCCACCCTGCGCAGCCAGCCGGCCGTCCAGATCAACCTGGATGTCCAGGCGCGGGCGCTGCAGGAAGGCCAGAACGTGTTCGAGGTCGTGCTGGCGGTGAAGGCCGAGGCACGCGAGGCGCCCGCCGGCGCCAGCCCGAACGGTGCCGCGCCGGCGCCCGGTGCAGGCGAGGGCCGGCCGGTGTTCATCGCCGAACTGCAATATGCCGGGGTGTTCACCCTGAACGGGGTGCCGCCGGAAGCGGTGGAGCCGCTGTTGCTGATCGAATGCCCGCGCCTGCTGTTCCCGTTCGCCCGCTCGGTGCTGTCGGACGTCACGCGCGAGGGCGGCTTCCCGCCCGTGCTGCTGCAGCCGATCGACTTCGTGGGCCTGTGGCAGAGCCGGCGCCAGGCGGCCGGCGCCGCACCGCAGGTCACCGCCCCGAACTGAGGGATTTCACCGGCCCGGCGCCAGCGCGGGCCGGTACCCCCGTTCAGCTACTCCCCTTTCAGCAATCGTTGCCGCGTAG
>CAZZWO010000172.1:0-6629 GCA_964657885.1 uncultured Acetobacteraceae bacterium
CGGTGACGGCGACGCCCGCGGACCGCTGCACCAGCCGTCCCAGCATGTCCACGAACAGCCCGGACAGCGGCAGGTTGGACCAGTCGGCGTTCGCGGTGACGTGGAACAGCACCACCTCGCCGGAGCCGACGCGCGCGGCGGTGACGAGCGGCGTGCCGTCGGTGAGGCGGGCCCAGGTGATCGCACCGGAGTCGGACGGGTCGGCCAGCACCTGGCGGTTCACGCTCACCTCGGCGGGGATTTTCAGCCCGGCGAAGGGGGAGCCGTCGGGGAATGGCGCGAGATGGGCGGGCTGGCTCCACGACATGGCGCCGCCGAGCTGGCGGTCGCCGGCCAGCAGGTGCCCCGGCAGCAGCGGGTCGGCGTTGTCGCCGGATGCGAGCCCGGGTCCGGCGAAGCGCACCAGCAGGCCGCCATGCTTGACCCAGTCGCCGGCCAGCGCCGCCTCGCCGGCGGGCAGCGTCCCGGCGGTGATGACGAGCATAGAGAGCTGGCGCTTCAGCAGGGACCCTACGTCGCCGCGCCGCAGTTCGGTGGTCGGGGCCAAGGCGCGGTCGAGGTAGAACAGGTCACCGAGCAGCGGCGTGTCGGCGCCTGGGTCGCCCCCGGCCATGCCGACCGGGCGGCGTCGCGCGGCCTCATCCAGCAGCGCCACCGAACCGGCGCCCTGCACGCCGTCTCCGCTGGCGGAGGAAAGCCGCAGCGCGCCGAGCTGGTTCCGCAGTTCCGGCGGCAGTTTCAGGGCGGCTTCGGCATCGGTGGCGCCGGCGGGGATCAGCAGCGGCGTGCGCGACAGGACCCGGCCGTCGTTGGTTTCGGCCAGCACGAACGCGGTGCGCTGGAGGGGGGCGGGCAACCCGCGCAGATGGGCGGTGAGTTCCTCGGGCGTGGAGATGGCGCGCAGGAGGCTCGCGGGAAGCTGGCCGGAAAACTCGGTGACATGGCCGTGGGCGGCGAGGGCGCGGCGGAACGCCGGATCGCCGGCGGTCGCAAGCCCGTCCGACACGTAGAAGACCGGCCCCCTGGTCCTGGTGCCGTCGAGCGCCTGGGCCGCCAGCGCGCGTTCCACCGGCCAGGGCTTCGGCAGCAGGGCCGCCACCATCGGACGCAGCAGCACGGCCGGCATCGGTGCGGTCGCGGCAGGAGGCTTGCCGTCGAGGCCGGGCGCGGTGGTGAGCAGGGCGACCGGGCGGCGGGCGCGTTCCAGGCGGTCGAGCACCGAGCCGGCGGCGGTCAGCCGGCGGGCGAAGTCGGGGCCGGAGGACCATCCGTCGTCGATGACCAGCAAAGCCGGGCCGCTGCCAGCCATGGTGACGCGGCCGCTGGTGAGGATCGGCCGCGCCAGGCCGAGGATGACCAGGGCGGCGGCGGCCATCCGCAGCGCCAGCAGCCACCAGGGCGTGCGGGCGGGCGTGTCCTCCTTCGGTTTCAACCCGGCGAGCAGGCTGATGGCGGGGAAATCCTGGGCGCGCGGGGCGGGCGGGGTGGCGCGCAGCAGCCACCAGAGCACCGGCAGCAGGACCAGGGCCGCGAGCACCCAGGGTGCGGCGAAGATCACCGGGCGGTTCCGCCGTCCAGCGCCATCCAGAGCGCCAGGAGGGCCGCCTCGGGCGCGTGGTCGGTGCGGTGGTGCGTGAAGCCGAAGCCGGCGGCCCGGCAGATCGCGTCGAGGCCCGCCTGCTGCGTGGCGAGCGCTTCGCCATAGGCGTCGCGCACCCCCTGCACCCTCGGCACGATCGAATCCGCCTCGCCTTCCAGGCCGCGGAACCTGACCCGGCCGTCATAGGGCAGCGCGATCTCGGCGGGGTCGAGCACCATCAGGACGTGGCCGCGCACCGGGGTCGCGGCGAGCCGGCCGATGCAGGCCTGGAACGCCGGCAGGGGCGACAGGAAGTCGCCGATGAGCACCGTCCCGGCATGGCGCGGCACCTCGGCGGGGTCGGGCAGGCCTTCCCCAGCTTGCGGGAGCGACTGGGCGGCGGTCCCGACCGCGCCGCGGCCGCGGAACACCCGCCCGCGCACGCCGAGCAGGCGCACCTGCTCACCGGCGCGGGTGAGCAGCGAGGTCAGCGCGAGCAGCAGCAGCTCCGCCCGCTCGCGCTTGGTGGGCAGCGTGCGGGACGAGCGCCAGGCCATGCTGGGCGAGGCGTCGCGCCACAGGCAGACGGTCTGCGCCGCCTCCCACTCCATGTCGCGGACGTAGGCGCGGTCCGATTTCGCGGATTGCCGCCAGTCGATCCTTGTGGCCGCGTCGCCTTCGACGAACGGGCGGAACTGCCAGAAGCTGTCGCCGGTGCCGATGCGGCGGCGGCCATGCACGCCCTGCGCGATGGTTGCGGCGACGCGTTCGGCCTGCACCATCAGCGGCGGCAGGCGGGACGCGAGCGCTTCGGCCTGGTGACGCATCATCCGGGAGGGGAGCTATCCAAGGCGTTCGACGAGCCGGTCGATCAGGCCGGGCAGCGACACGCCTTCGGCACGGGCGGAAAAGCCCAGCGCCATGCGGTGGCGCATCACCGGCTGTGCGAGTGCGGCAACGTCGTCGAGGCTCGGCGACAGCCGCCCGTCCAGCAGCGCGCGTGCGCGGGCGGCCAGCATGAGCGCCTGCGCCGCGCGCGGTCCGGGACCCCAGGCGACGTGGCGGCGTACCGCGTCGTCATCGGCGGTTTCGGGCCGGGCGCCGCGAACCAGCGCCAGGATCGCATCGACGACGCGCTCGCCGACCGGCACCAGCCGCACCAGTGCCTGGGCGCGCATCAGATCGTCGGCGGTCATCACCGGGCGGGCAGCGGCGGCGGACGGCCCGGTGGTCGCCAGCAGCATGGCGCGTTCGGCGGCGGCTTCGGGGTAGGCGATCTCCACCTGCAGCAGGAAGCGGTCGAGCTGCGCTTCGGGCAGCGGGTAGGTGCCTTCCTGCTCGATCGGGTTCTGGGTGGCGAGCACGTGGAACGGCGCGGGCAGGGCGTGGTCGACCCCGCCGACGGCGACCCGCCGCTCCTGCATGGCCTGCAGCAGGGCCGATTGGGTGCGCGGGCTGGCGCGGTTGATCTCGTCGGCCATCAGCAGCTGGCAGAAGATCGGGCCGGGGACGAAGCGGAAGGTGCGGCGCCCGTGTTCGCCCTCGTCCAGGACCTCGCTGCCGGTGATGTCGGCGGGCATCAGGTCGGGGGTGAACTGCACCCGCTTGCGGTCCAGGCCGAGCACGGTTCCGAGCGTTTCCACCAGCAGGGTCTTGCCGAGGCCCGGCACGCCGACCAGCAGGGCGTGGCCGCCGGCGAGCAGGGCGGCGAGCGTCTGCTCGACCACCGAATCCTGCCCGAAGATGACGCGCCTGATTTCGGTCCGGGCAGCCGAGACCGATGCCGTGAGCCGGTCCGCATCGGCGATCAAAGTGTCCTGCAACCGATTATCCTGCCTTCCGGGAAGTGCGCCGTGACAGAGCTTGGCCACGCCGCCGCACTCTGCAACCAGCCATCGCGTATCGTCCAGCCGCCCGCCTTCGGGCAAAGCCGCGGGGCCGACCCAGGTCTGCGGCCGGACGGCACACCGGGGGGAAATTCGTCGTCGCGGTATTACACAGCCGGCCGGCGGCTCCCTATATGCCAGCAATGCGAAGGATCAGCCCTTTGGCGGGACACGCGCCGTGAACCGCGACCTGCTTTCGGCCGCCGGCCCGACCGCTTCCGACAATGGCGTTCAGGCTGACACAAGGCATGCCGGCGTGCACCCGGCGGGCTTGAACGGTGCGGCGGCGCGGCCGGCCCGGACCCGCCACGAATGCGGCGACATGCCGTTCCTGATCCAGCGCGACGGCACCTGGATGTATCGCGGCAGCCCGATCGGCCGGAAGGAGCTGGTCTGCCTGTTCAGCAGCGTGCTGACCCGCGACGACGCCGGCGACTACTACCTGGAGACGCCGGTCGAGCGTGGCCGCATCCAGGTCGAGGATACGCCCTGGATCGCCGTCGAGATGGACTGGAAGCGCTGCGGCAGCGGGCGCAACCAGTGCCTGTCGTTCCGCACCAACGTGGACCAGGTGGTCACCGCCGGTCCCGATCATCCGCTGCGGGTGGCGCATAATGCGCTGACCTGCGAGCCGGTGCCGTACATCCACATCCGCGACGGCCAGGCCTCGCAGGCTGGGCCCGGCGATGCGCCGCCCGGCACGCGCCGGTTCGCGCTGGAAGCGCGTATCGCCCGGCCGGTCTATTACGAGCTGGTGGCGATCGCGGTGCCCGGCTGCGTCGGCGGCCAGCAGAAGCTCGGCGTGTGGAGTTGCGGCGTGTTCTTCCCGCTCGGCGACCTCGTCCAGCCGGACGGAACCTGAAACCCATCCCGTCGCTGAGCGCGGACGAGCTGCGCGCACGCCTGTCGGGCCCCGATCCGGCCGATCCTGAAGCGGTGACGCCCGACAGCGAGCTTCCCGACGGTCCCGGACTGGTGCCGGCCGCCGTTCTGGTGGGCATCGTCACCGGGCCCGCGCCCGGCGTGCTGCTGACCAAGCGCACGGCGCATCTCCGCCAGCATTCCGGGCAGGTGAGCTTCCCGGGCGGGCGCATCGACCCTGGCGATGCAAGCCCGGAAGCGGCGGCGATCCGCGAGGCTCATGAGGAGGTCGGGCTGGACCCGGCGCATGTGGAAACGCTCGGCCGGCTGCGTGACTACGTGACCGTCAGTTCCTACCGGGTGACGCCGGTGCTGGCGCTGCTTGCCCCCGGCTTCGTCGCGCGGCCCTCCCTGCAGGAGGTGGAGGCGGTGTTCCAACTGCCGCTGGCGGTGCTGCTGGACCCTGCGGCACCGCAGCGCCATGAGGCGATGTTCCGCGGCCGGCTGCGCCAGTACTGGGTGTGGCCGCACCCCGAGCACCACGTCTGGGGCGCCACTGCTGCCATGCTGGTACACCTCGCCCGCCGGCTGCGGGGCGAGGTGTAGTTGCAAATTCTGGTCGCCCGCCGATTGCGAGGCTTAAGTGGGCGTCGAAGGCCGCACCTCGACGATGCGTCGGCGCCGCGATAGGTTGGTCACCGCAACGAGCTGAAAGACGGAAAACCATGCAGCGGCGCGTTCTCCTGGGTGCGGGTGCCGTCGTGCTCGTGGTTGTCGGACTGGTTGCGATGCGCTCGGCGACGCGCCGGCAGGCTGGGCACGCGGTGGACCAGGGCATCGACGCGCTGGTGGCGCATCTGCCGCCCGGCTACGCGATCCGCCATGGCGTGACCGACTACAACCCGCTCACCAGTTCGCTGACGGTGCACGACGCTGTGGTGACCCACAATGGCGTCACGCTGTGGACGGCGGACAGCGTCACCATCTCCGGCGCCGATGGCCAGGCGCTGCAGGACGTGTTCGACCCGGCGGCTTATCCCAACGGGCGTCCCGCCTGGACCGGCCGCAAGCTGCTGATCGCCGATGCGTCGGCGGACGGGGTTCGCATCACCCCGCCGGCGCCGCCCGGCAGCGCGAGTGGCGATGCGGGCCCGCCGCCGGGTGCGGCGACGATCCGCCGGGTCATGCTGCACCGTTTGAGCGGGCGTCCGTTCATGATGCCGCCCACCCCCGAAAACCGCAGCAACCCGGCTTTGGCGGCCGATGCGGCGCTGGCACTGTCTGTCGACACGTTACAGGAACGCGATGCGGTGCTGACTACGGAGACGCCCTCGAAATCCGGCGTGTCGAAGAACGTCTTTGCCGTCGGGGCGGTCACGTTGAGCGACTACGATGCGGGCAAGTTCGGGTCGTTCGCGATCAAGGATGTCGCGGCCAACGGCGACGGCAAGCCACGCGGCACGCCCTTCCACCTGGCGATCGACGCGATCGGGGCCAAGGACGGCGATTTCCGCAGCACGCTCGAGTTGATCCGTAACAGCGGCCATGCCGACCGTTCGATGCTGAGCCATGCGACCTACGCGTCCGCGGGCCTGTCCGGCATGGTGTTCGACGTGGCAAGCGGTCCGCATATCGAAGTGCACGATGTGCAGGGTTCGCAAGCATACTCGGATGGCGTTCTCGCGGGGGGCACCGGCTGGGTCCACGGCCTGACGATGGCGCTGGGGCAGAGCCGGCTGCCGCCGGCCGCGGCGCCTGCGGTTGCGGCCTTCGGGATGACGGCGATCACCTTCGATGTCGATGCGAAATCCCATATCGACGCGGCGACCAGGCAGGCCGTGCTGCACGAGGACATCGTGCTGCACGACCTCGGGACGATGCATCTGGACGGCACGTTCTCCGGTTACGATGCGGCGCTCGGGACCGCGGCCCAGCCGTTGGGAGCGGTGATGGCGACCACGCTGGACCATGGGACGATCGTGTATCAGGACAACAGCCTGACCAACCGTCTGCTGGCAGTGGCGGCGGCGCAGACCCACACCACGCCCGACCTGGTGCGCGCGCAGCTTGCGATGCCGGTGGTGACGCTGGGCCTGATGCTGCCCGACCAGCCGGACGTGGCGGAACAGGTGACCAACTTCCTGAATCATCCGAACACGCTGACGGTGACGATGAACCCGCCGCAGAAAGTGACCATCGGCGACATCCAGGCGGCGCCAGTGCCGGCGCGTGCCCACATGCTGGGCGTGCACGTCACCTCTAAGTAGCGGCCGGCGCGCGCGGGATGGTTTGCCATCCCGGGG
>CAZZWO010000173.1:0-6553 GCA_964657885.1 uncultured Acetobacteraceae bacterium
CACCTGCTGTCAGGTACTCCACCTGGGGGAGCCGGGGTGGCGCTTCGGCCTGGCTGGGCAAGTCGGCCAGCCGATGGCCGTCGGCGGCGCGCAGCACGGTGCCGGACCGGCCATCGGCCAGGCTGACGGTGTCGGCGAACATCGCGTGCCCGGCTCCTGGCGTATCGTCCGGGGCTTCGGCGAAGCTTGCGGCGTGCAGGCCCGGCTCCGGGGCGAGCGGAGCGGGCGTGCCACCGCCGAGCGGAGCCGCAAACAGCTGCATGGAGAGCCGGTCGGGGCTGCCGGTCACCACGACGCGGCCATGGGCCGGATCGACATCGTTGAGCGCCACGAACGGCCAGTCCGCGGGCGTGATGGCGTGGTCCAGCGATCCGTCCGCGTGGCGCAGTTCGAGCTGCCAGGTGGAGCCGCGGTTCGCCGCCCAGAGGAAACCCGAGCCGTCGGGCAGCCAGGCTGGCAGCTTCATGGCCGGCGCGTCCTCCCGCGGGACGAGGTCCAGCCAGGCGGCGTCCCCTTCGGTCAGTAGCGTGTGCGTGGCGCCGGTCCGTTCATCGACCGCGAGCACCGCTTCGTGGGTCTGCGACCGGTCCAGCACGACGAGCGACAATGGGCCGTGCTTTGGCCACACCACGCGGGCGACATAGGGCCAGGCGTTCTGGTCGAGCGCGATCCAGGTGGTGGCGCCCGCGTCGCGCGCGATGATGCCGAAGCGGGTGCGCGCGTTGGCGGTGCCGGCCCGCGGGTAGCGGAACGCGACGGGCGCGATGTCCGGGTGCGACGGGTCGGCGATGTAGTGCTGCTCGACGGCGGAGCTGTCGGCCTGCTCGAACAGCAGGCGCTGAGAGTCGGGCGACCACCAGGCGCCATCCGCGCGGTCAAGCTCCTCGGCGGCGGCAAATTCGGCGAGGCCGTTGCTGAGCGTCGCAGTCCCACCGCTGGTCAACGGCGTGTCCCGGCCGGACGCGAGATCGACCACGTGCAGGTCATGGCCGCGTACGACAGCGACGGCCTTGCCGTCCGGCGACAGGCGCGGCGCGATCCAGTCCTGGCCGGGGATGCGCGCGACCTTGCCGCTCGGGAGGGACACCGCGGACAGGGTGTCCGCCTGGGTAATCAGCACGCCGTGGCCGTCATCGGAGACGGCGAAATCGGTGATGCCGGACAGGGTCATTCGTGCCCGCTCGCGGCGGGCGTGTTCCTCGGCACTCAGATGTTCCGGTGCACCGCTAGGGGCGGCCAGCTCGCGCTCGCCATGGCCGGCGAGGTCGTATTCGAACATGCGCAGCCGGGTGTCGCGAGGACCGCTGCGGAGGTAGAGCACATGCTGGCCGTCGGGCAGCGGCACGACGTGGCGGGGTGCGCCGAGGGTGAAGTTGCGGGTTTGCGCGAGCGTCTCGAAGCAGTCGGGCTCGGCGTGGGCGGTGTTGGCCCACATGCAGCCTGCCAGGGCAAGGCACGCGGCGAGGCGCATCGGTCCGCCAGACCGCGCCCGAGCGGGCCGGAGGCGGGAGAACGCGGTCTTGCCCAAGCTCAGGTCTTGCGCTTGTCCCTGGTGTGGAAGGTGCATCCGTGGTGATGCGGCGATGCGCTGCAGGTGGCGACGCCCTTGGTGACCAGAACATGGCGCGATCCGGCGCCACCCGCGCGCACATGCGCGATCGCCAGTGTCGGCTGCAGCTGCAGGGTGTTGGCCTGCAGGTGGCGGGCCGCATCGCGGCCTGCGTGGCCATGCCGGCCGCGTCCGTGGAACGCGGCCAGCCGCAGGCCGGAACCGGGCAGGGTGGACGCGTCGGCACTGGCGATCAGCGAAGGCATGCGGAAGCGCGGCGGCGCATGGCGCGTCACCGGCACCCCGAGCTGTTCGAAGCCGTCGTCGAGAAGGCTGGCCATGTGCAGGTCGCGTTCGGGGTTCGACCGGGCGCCCATCACCACGCCGATCAGCCGCACGCCGCCGCGCATCGCCGAAGTGACCAGGTTGTGGCCGGCCGCCTGCGTGTAGCCGGTCTTCAACCCGTCGGCGCCGTCATAGGCCTGCAGCATGCGATCGTGGTTCGGGATGGCGCGGCCGTGAAAGTAGAACACAGGCTCGCTGAAATAATGGTACTGGTCCGGAAAATCCTGGATGAGGTGGTGCGCCAGCAAGGCGAGGTCGCGCGCCGTCGTTGTCTGTTCGGCGTTGGGGAGGCCCGACGCGTTGCGGAACGTGCTGTTCGTCATGCCGAGGCCGCGCGCGCGCAGCGTCATCATCTGGGCGAAGCGGTCCTCGTCGCCGCCGATCAGCTCGCCCAGGGCGCAGGCGGCATCGTTGGCCGACTTCGTGACGATGGCGAGGATGGCGTCGCTCACGGTGAAGTAGGTGCCGGGCAGCAGCCCGAGCTTCGACGGCTCCATCGAGGCGGCGCGGCCGGACACCGGGACGGTCTGGCCCAGTGTGAGGCGATGATCACGCAACGCCTCGAACGCCATATACAGGGTCATCAGCTTCGTCAGGCTGGCGGGGTAGCGCAGCGCATCGGCATTGGCCGCCTCCATCACGCGGCCGGATCCGTTATCGACGATGATCGAGGCATAGCGGGCCGATCCGACCTGCGCCTTGGCGGGTGCGGCGGCGAAAGCTGCAACCGTCAGTGCAGTCAGCGACACCGTCAATGTTGTGGCGAGACGTCGGCACAGGCGGGTTGCGAAATGCTGGCGCGGGAAAGCCGCCATGTGAAACAGGTTCCTCGCGAGCTCAACTAAGCCGACCATAGCTTCGGGATTCTCCGTCTGTCCAGCGTACTAGCGCCCGTTCAGGTTAATCGACCGTAACTTCCCAAGCTAAGATGATCTTTTTCAGCCTCGGACAATGATAGCCGTCGTCTTCCCGAAGCCGCCACATACTTGTGCAACCGCTCATCAGGACCGCTGCATTGTCAGGCAAAACTGCTGTTTGTGCAGTGCACAAAAGATGTTGACCGGCCAATTTTTCCACCGTAGATAGGCCTTGTTGCGCCGCACAACGCGGGCACATTTCTCAATGCGACGGTTCGCCGGTCTTTGGAATCGTCTCTGAGTTGGAGCAGGTACAATGATCACGAAGTCCAAGGCGATTGAAGCGGCCACTGGCGAAATCAAGAAGACCGAAGCCGTGACGTTCGAGAAGGCGGTCGACGGCATCAAGCAGGGTGCGGAGACGGCAGCGGCCGGCATGGAGCACGCCCAGGTCCATATGAAGGAAGGCATGCAGAAGGCGATGAAGACCGCCGAGCAGGTCGCCCAGTTCAGCCAGGGCAACCTGGAAGCCGTCATGAAGTCGAGCCAGATCCTGGCGACCGGCCTGACCGACATGTCGAAGCTGATGGCCGAGAGCGCGCGCGCCAGCCTCGATGAGACGATGTCCACCTTCAAGGCGCTGACCTCGGTCAAGTCGCTGAAGGAAGCGTTCGAGCTGCAGAGCACGTTCGCCCGCGCCCGCATGGAAAAGGCGATGAGCGAGAGCGGCAAGCTGACCGAGCATTCGCTCAAGCTGGCCGAGCAGGCGTTCGCGCCGATCTCCGCTCGCGTGAACGCAGCCGTCGAGACCTTTTCGTAAGATCTCGTCCCGGGCACCTGGCGTGCAGGTGTCCCGCCGCGAGGTGGAGTGCTAAGGGGAGGCCCGGGAGAAATCCCGGGCCTTTCTCGTTTGTGCTCTCGCGACCCGCCAAGCCCATTTCGGTGTCTTCCAGGATGGCGGCTTCTTCCAAGCCGGGCCTTCCTGCCAATTTGAGCGGTGTGACGCCATGAAGGTGGCGAGTCTCCGCGGGCCGCCCTTTTCCAGAGGGCCGGCCTTCCGATATCATGCAACCAGTTTCAAATCGCAGGTGTCCGCTTGCCCCGAGAGGGCAGGTGGCCGGCGCAAGGGTGCCGCCGCCGGCGGGGCTCCAGGATGGTCCGACGATGAGTGACAACGACAAGCGCGGCGGCGACGGCCCGAATACCGGCGTAGTGGTCAAGGCGCGTCCAAAGACACGCAAACCGGCCATGTACAAGGTGTTGATGCTGAACGACGACTACACGCCGATGGAGTTCGTCGTTCACGTGCTGGAGCGGTTCTTCCAGAAGACCCGCGAGGAAGCGACTCGGATCATGCTCCACGTGCACCGGCGTGGGGTCGGCGTTTGCGGCGTGTTCACCTATGAGGTTGCCGAGACGAAGGTGACGCAGGTGATGGACCTGGCCAGGCAGAACCAGCATCCGTTGCAGTGCACGATCGAAAAAGACTGAGGCCCGTTCCTGTAAAGACGCTGCGTTTGGCGCGGCCTCCGGGGTTGCGGGCGCAACCTGGGCAGGCAGGATCCGGCGTCTGGCCGACGCCGGAGTGCGAGCGAGCAGGTATGCCGGGCGGCAGGGTACCGGCGGCGGCGCAAGCCCCCTTCTTTCACGCTTGCCACACCATCCCCAGATAAGATGAGCCGGCGACGATGCTGGCCACGATTTCACTATCGGGATGGCGGAACTTCCGGCCATCCTGTCATCTTCCGGATGGGTGAGGGCTCGGGTCCCTTGCCATCAGGCGCAAGGGGCGTCGAACTGATATGCTTTCTCGGAACCTAGAACAGACGCTGCACCGGTCCCTGTCTTTTGCCAGCGACCGCCGGCACGAATATGCGACGCTCGAACACCTTCTGCTCGGACTGGCCGACGACAGCGATGCCGCCACCGTCCTCCGTGCATGCGGGGTCGATCTCGACAAGCTGCGCCAGGACCTGACCGAATTCCTCGACAAGGATTTGTCGGGCCTGACGACCGACCGAACCACCGAACCGAAGCCGACGGCTGGATTCCAGCGCGTTGTTCAGCGGGCCGCGATCCACGTCCAGAGCTCCGGCCGGGACGAGGTTTCGGGCGCCAACGTGCTGGTGGCGCTGTTCAGCGAGCGCGAGAGCCACGCGGTGTATTTCCTGCAGATGCAGGACATGACCCGTCTCGATGCGGTCAACTTCATCAGCCACGGCATCGCCAAGGCACCCGGCCGGGCAACCCAGCGGCCGTCCGCCAGCAATGGCGGCCCGAGCGGTCCCACGCCCGAGAGTCCTGAGCACGAGCGTGAGGAGAAGCCGCGCGGCCGCAGCCAGGATGCGCTCAGCACCTACTGCGTGAACCTCAACAAGAAGGCGCAGGCGGGCAAGATCGACCCGCTGATCGGCCGTGAGGCCGAGGTGGAGCGGACCATCCAGATCCTGTGCCGCCGCACCAAGAACAACCCGCTGTATGTGGGCGATCCGGGCGTCGGCAAGACCGCCATCGCCGAGGGTCTGGCCAAGCGGATCGTGGAAGGCGACGTGCCGGAGGTGCTGGCCAAGAGCACCATCTTCGCGCTCGACATGGGCGCGTTGCTGGCCGGCACGCGGTATCGCGGCGACTTTGAGGAGCGGTTGAAGGCCGTGGTGACCGAGTTGGAGAACCAGCCGGGCGCCGTGCTGTTCATCGACGAGATCCACACCGTGATCGGTGCGGGTGCGACCAGCGGCGGTGCGATGGATGCCTCGAACCTGCTCAAGCCGGCGCTGGCGAGCGGCAGCCTGCGTTGCATCGGCAGCACCACCTACAAGGAGTTCCGCAACTACTTCGAGAAGGACCGTGCGCTGGTGCGGCGGTTCCAGAAGATCGACGTTGCCGAGCCGTCCATCGAGGATACCGTCAAGATCCTCAATGGCTTGAAGACGAATTACGAGAAGCATCACAAGGTGCGCTACACGGACGAGGCGATCCGTGCGGCTGTCGAGCTTTCGGCGAAATACATCAACGACCGCAAGCTGCCCGACAAGGCGATCGACGTGATCGACGAGGTGGGCGCCAGCCGGATGCTGCTGCCGGAAGACAAGCGCCGCCGCACCGTCACGCTGAAGGACGTGGAGGAGATCGTGGCCAAGATCGCCCGCATCCCACCCAAATCCGTCTCCGCCGACGACAAGGAGACGCTGCGCAACCTCGAGCGTGACCTCAAGAGCATGGTTTTCGGCCAGGATCGCGCGATCGACGCGCTATCGGCCGCGATCAAGCTCAGCCGGGCGGGACTGCGGGAGAGCGAGAAGCCGATCGGCAACTACCTGTTCTCCGGCCCGACCGGCGTCGGCAAGACCGAGGTCGCCCGCCAGTTGGCGAGCACCCTCGGGATCGAGCTGATCCGCTTCGACATGTCGGAATACATGGAGCGGCATTCGGTGAGCCGGTTGATCGGCGCGCCGCCCGGTTATGTAGGTTTCGACCAGGGCGGTCTGCTGACCGATGCGATCGACCAGCATCCGCATGCGGTGCTGCTGCTGGACGAGATCGAGAAGGCGCACCAGGACCTTTACAACATCCTGTTGCAGGTTATGGACCATGGGAAGCTGACCGATCATAACGGCAAGACGGTCGATTTCCGCAACGTCATCCTGATCATGACGACCAATGCAGGTGCCGCCGACCAAGCCAAGGAGGCCATCGGGTTTGGCAGCACGGTTCGTCAGGGCGAGGACGAGGAAGCGATCAAGCGGATGTTCACGCCGGAGTTCCGCAACCGGCTGGACGCGACCATCACCTTCGCCGGCCT
>CAZZWO010000174.1:0-6523 GCA_964657885.1 uncultured Acetobacteraceae bacterium
CAGCGCCTGCCGCAACGCCTCATCGACCGCGGCGCGCCAAGTCTCGGGCGCCAGCATGCGGTCGAACCCCTCGCGGCCGCCCAGCCCGTGGGTGCCGGATTCGCGCTTGCCATCGCGCTCGACCACCACCGAGACGTTCAGCCGCACCAGCGGCCGCAGATCGGCCGTGCGGCTGCCATCGGCCCGCACGATCTGCACCGCCTGCCACTCGCCGTGCAGCGAGGCCATCACCTGGGCAACGCGCGAATCCTTGGCGCGAGCATAGGCGTCGATCTCTGACAGGGTGGCGGCACGGGCGGCGAACCCGTCATGAGTGATCGGGCTGGCGTCCGAGTAAAGCCGCGCGTTGGTGTTGCGTGGACCGACCGACGCGGTGCCCTGGCGGCCGCCGCGCACCGCGGAAACGGTGCTGGCGGCGCGCTTCAGGGCAGCGTCCGACAGCTCGCCGGCATGGGCGTAGCCGGTTTCCTCGCCCAGCACCGCACGCAGGCCGAAACCCAGGGCGGTGTCGTAATTGGCGGCGCGGATGTGCCCTTGCTCGAGCGAAATGCTCTCGGACTCGCGGTATTCGAGGAACAGCTCGCCATCGTCGGCGCCGGCGAGGGCATCGGCGGTGATCCGTTCGGCGGCAGCCCGGTCGAGTGTCGCGTCGGCGCGATGGAAAAACAGGTCGTCGGTAGTGGCCAAAGCCGACATGAATGAAAGTCCTGAGTTGCAGGCTTGCGGGAAGCGGCAGCCCTAGCGGGCGCCGCGGAGCGTGTGGGCGAGGGTCAGCGAAGCGGCGAGCAGCGCCACGGCGGTTGCCTGGTGGGCAATGGCGAGCGGCACGGCGACACCCGTTATCAAGGTGGTGACGCCGAGCATGTATTGCGTGACGACCGCGCATCCCAGGCAGGCCAGCGCCATGCCCGCGGCGACCGGCAGGCTGCCCCGGCGAACGCCCTGCACGATGGTCGCCAGTGCCGTCAGCGCGGTGAGGGTGGCGAGCAGGCGGTGGTCGAACTGCACCGCGATCGGGTTTTCGATGAGGTTGCGCAGGAAGGGGTGAAGATCGGCATAACCCGCAGGGAAAAGACGGCCATCCATCAGCGGGAAGGTGTTATAGACCAGCCCCGCATGCAGCCCGGCGGTGAACCCGCCCGCAACGATGGTGAGTGCGACCAGCACGCAGGTGGCGATGGCCAGGCGCTTCACCGAGGCCGCGCCGGTGATGGACGTCGCGACCGGCGAGCTGGTGGACAGCGCGGTCCACAGGATGGCGGCGAACAGCGACAATGCCAGCGTCAGATGGATGACGAGGCGGGCGGGCGAGACGGAGGTAGCGTCCGGCGCGAAGCCCGATGCAACCATGAACCAGCCGACCGCGCCCTGCAGCCCGCCCAGCACAAACAGCAGCGCCAGCCGGGGCACCATGCGGCGAGGAATGGCGCCGGTGACGGCGAACCAGACCAGCGGCACGAAGAACACGACCCCGATCAGCCGGCCCCATGCGCGGTGCGACCACTCGAGCCAGAAGATGGATTTGAACCCATCCAGCCCCATGCCGGGGTGCAGCAGCGCGTATTGCGGGATCGTCTTGTAGAGCGCGAAAAGCCGCTGCCACTCGGCATCGGACAGTGGCGGCAGCGCGCCGGACAACGGCGCCCACTCCATGATCGACAGGCCGGAACCGGTCAGCCGGGTCGCTCCGCCCAGCACCGCCATGACCCACACCATGAACGCGACGATGAACAGCCAGGTGGCGACACGGTATCGCCGGCGACGCTGCAGGGCGGCCTCGGCACTGGGAAAACTGCGATCGTCGAAGGGCATGGCACAGGCTACCGGCTGTATGCGGGGGTGTGAAGGCAAAACAGAGGGCGTCCGATCACCTCTGGCGGGCTGCCCGGCGGGACGGCGGCTGCTTTCCCGGGCCCGGCTCAAGTGCTACCGCCGCAACCCCATGCAAGCCCTGCCGACATCCTCGCCGATCAGCCCCGGTGCTCCGCTCGTGTCGGTAGTGGTGCCGGTGCGTAACGAGGCCGCCAATATCGGGCCGTTGATCGCCGAGATCCGGGCCGCCCTGGCCGGCACGCCGCACGAGATCGTCTATGTCGATGACGGCAGCGACGACGGCACGCCGGAGGCTTTGCGCGACGAGGCCGCCTTGCGCCCGCTGACGGTGCTGCGTCATCGCGAGGGATGCGGCCAGAGTGCTGCCATCCTCAGCGGCGTGCGGGCGGCGCGCGGCACCTGGATCGCCACGCTGGACGGCGACGGGCAGAACGATCCGGCCGACATCCCGGCGCTTCTCGCCACCGCCCGGTCCTATGCGGAACCTGACCATGGCGCGGGCGGTGGCATGGATGGTGGCATGGGCGGGTCGGGCCCGGTGCTGATCGCCGGGCACCGCACCAGGCGGCAGGATAGCCGCATCAAGAAGCTGTCCTCCCGCGCGGCCAACGTGATCCGGGCGCGGCTGCTCGGCGACGCGACGCCGGATACCGGGTGCGGGCTGAAGGTGTTTGCGCGCGCCGCCTTCATCGACCTGCCGGCTTTCGACCACATGCACCGTTACCTGCCGGCGCTGTTCATCCGGGCAGGCGGGCGCGTGGTCTCCGTCCCTGTCCGCCACCGCCCGAGAACGCGCGGGACCTCGAAATACGGCACCCTCGACCGGCTATGGGTGGGCATCTTCGACCTTGTCGGTGTCGCCTGGCTGCAGCGGCGCTGGAGCCGGCCCGTTCTGGTGGCTGTGCACGGTGCAGCCGGCCACCATAAGGCCAACCCACCGGAAGTGGACGAATTTGGGACTTGATGTGGAGTGATTACGGACCCATTGTGGATAAATCGCTGCAGATACGGAGAACTTAGGCATGGCCGAATTTCGTCTGAAGGTCCCCGACGAGCTGCTCTATTCCATGCAGGCCAAGCTAGGCGGGGCCAAGATGACCGAAATTGCCCGGGATGCACTCAGCCTGCTGAATTGGGCGCTCGAGGAAAAGGCGCGCGGCAGAGTCGTGCTGTCGGGCACCGAGGACGGTGAGAAACTGATCCGGATATCGTTCCCGAGCCTCGACCGCGTGCAGTCCGTGCAAGCTGCCCAACCGAGCTGACCCGAAAGCACGCCGGCCTCGCGCGGCTGTCACCCAGGCCATGCGTCCGCAAGCCAGCTCGAAGGCAGGTTCGGAAGCAAGCCATGCCGCACTAGACCGGCATCGGCGGCGCCTGGCGTGAGTGGCTCCGGCCCGGCGGATCCTTCCAGTCTTCCGGCATCGCCGCTGCCGGGACCGGCGCTGCCTGCGTCCCCGCCCTCCGGTTCATCGTCGGCTGCCTTGTCCTCACCCGTCTCACCGCTGAATGCGCCAGCCCCGCAGATGCCGCCGCCATTGACCGCACCCAAGGCGCCGCCCCCGGTGGCTGCGCGCCACCTCGCCCCGCACGCCCTGCCGATCGAATCCGAAGTCAGTGCCGACAGGCTGCCGCCGGTGACCGCGGCCGGCGTCGTACTCGCCAAGATCGTGCTCGGGATGGTGATGGGGGCCATCCTGCTGCTCGCGGGCTATCTGGTGGCCATCGACCTGACGCAGGGCGCCGGGGTTGCCCAGGCTTATGACTCGCTGGTGACGCGGGCGGCCGCGGGCGGGCCGGACACCGCCGAGCAGCTTCGGGTGCTCGGCGACCTTGCCAAGCAGCTCGGCGAACAGCGGGCGGCGTTCCGCGCCTTCTGGCTGCAGATGGCGCAGCTCATCCTGCTGAACCTGCTGCTCCCGCTGCTGACCGCCCTGCTCGGCTACATCTTCGGCACCACCCAGGCCGTACGCGCCAGGAACACCGACGACTGAGAGGCCCGGAGACCGGCGCGGATTAGCCGCCGAGCAGTTCCAGGGCTGCCCCGGCAAGCGCCTGGGCGCCGAGCGCGATGCAGGCTTCGTCCGGCTGGTAGTTCGAGTTGTGCAGGTGGTCCGACCGGCCAGGCGCGCCCGACCCGACGCGCAACACGAAGCTCGGCACCAGGGCGGCGATCATCGCGAAATCCTCCGCTCCCATGCTCGGCTCGCACGGGTCGAACACCTCGCCGAGCTGGCGCCTGACCCCCGCAACACTGGCTTCGAGCACCGCGTCGGCATTGACGGTCGGCGGCACGCCCGGAACCCAGTCAAGTTCGGAGACCGTGCGGAACATGGCGTCGTTGCCCGCGACGATACGGCGCAAGGCGGCCTCCGCCTGCGCGCGCACCGGGCCCGACAGCGTGCGCACGGTGCCGAGCAGCTCGCACGAATCCGGGATGATGTTGTGCACGGTGCCGCCGTGGATGGCGCCCACGGTGACGACACAAGGGTCCAGCGGCCCGACCTCACGCGAGACCACGGTCTGCAGCGAGACCAGCAGATGGGCGGCGGCAACGATCGGGTCCACCGTGGTGTGCGGATAGGCGGCATGGCCGGAAACGCCGCGCACCACCAGCCGGAAGCGGTCGCAGGCGGCGTAGGTGGCGCCGCGCACCGCGCCGAAGCGGCCGACCGGGATTTCCGGGTGGTTGTGGAAGCCGAGCGCCATGTCCACGCCGTCCAGCACCCCATCCTCGATCATTGCGGCGGCACCGCCCAGCACTTCCTCCGCAGGCTGGAACATCAGCCGCACGCGGCCGGCCATCTGTGGCGCCAGGCGCGACAGGATGGCCGCGACCCCGAGCAGGGTGGAGCTGTGCACGTCGTGGCCGCAGGCGTGCATGCAGCCAGCCGTTTCGCTGGCGAAGGCAAGGCCGGTGCGCTCCTCGATCGGCAAGGCATCCATGTCGCCGCGGATCACCAGGGTCGGGCCCGGACGGGCGCCCTCGATGGTGCCGACGACGCCGGTGCCGCCGATCCCGGTGCGGCAGGCGATTCCGAGGCGCCCCAGTTCACGGGCAACCACACCGGCCGTCCGATGTTCCTCGAATGCCAGTTCGGGGTGCGCGTGCAGGTCCCGCCTGACCGCGATCAGCGCCGGCTCCTCGGCTAGCGCGAGTTCTAGGATTGCTGCGCGGATGTCGTTGACGTGTCCCAAAACCTGCCCCTCAGTGATGTCTCAAACTTGAAACCCTTGGCGTGCTCTCAACCGAGACATCACTGCCTTTTCGCGTGATAGCGGTTTAGCTTGCCGCCCGCTGCCTCGCACTGGCAAGCACAACTCAACAGCAGGCGGTTTCACCTTGGACGAGTTCGGCACCCCCGGTTTGGCATCCCAGATCAATGACTCAGGACAGCCGGATCCCGGGCTGATCGTTCCGGTGATCCTGTCCGGCGGATCGGGCACCCGGCTTTGGCCGGTGTCGCGCGAAAGCTTCCCCAAGCAGTTGTGGCCGCTGATTTCCGACCGCTCGATGATCCAGGAAACGGCGTTGCGGGCCACCGGCGCCGGGTTCGCGCCGCCGGTGGTGGTCTGCAACGAGGAGCACCGGTTTCTCATTGCGGAACAGCTGCGCGAGGCGGGTATCGAGGGCGCGCGCATCCTGCTGGAGCCGGTGGGCCGCAACAGCGCCCCGGCCATTGCCGCGGCGGCCCTGCTGGTGGCCGAAACCACGCCCGACGCGGTGTTGTGGATGATGGCGGCGGATGCGGCGATCACCCGCACCGACGCGCTGGCCGATGCCCTCGCCGATGCGGTGGCTGCCGCCCGTGCCGGCCGCATCGTGACCTTCGGCATGAAGCCGAACTCGGCGGAGACCGGCTACGGCTATATCGAAGTGGGTGCCGCGCTCGCCGACAGCCCCGGCACCTACGCGGTGGCAAGTTTCATCGAGAAGCCCGACGCCAAGGCGGCTGCATCGCTTGCGGCGGACGGACGGCACCTGTGGAACAGCGGCATGTTCGTGTTCACGGCGGCGACGCTGCTGAGCGAGATGGAGGCGCTGGCGCCGCAGGTGATGGTGGCGGTACGGCGCGCCATGCTGGCCCGCAGCACCGACCTCGATTTCTGCCGGCTCGACCGGGCGGCGTTCGCAGCCTGCCCCAACATCAGCCTGGACTATGCGGTGGCCGAGCGGACCCATCGGGCGGCGGTGGTCCCCGCCGATCTCGGCTGGTGCGATGTCGGGAGCTGGAACGCGCTCTGGGAACTCGGCGCCAAGGACGCCACCGGCAACGTGAGCCTCGGCGACGTGCTGCTGGAAGGTTCGACCAATTGCTACGCCCGCAGCGACGGCATGCTGACCGCGGTCGTCGGGGTCAGCGACACGATCGTTGTGACCACCGAAGATGCGGTGCTGGTGATGCACCGGGACCGCGCGCAGGACGTGAAGCGCGTGGTGGAGCGCCTGCGCGAAGCCGGCCGGCACGAAGCGGCGGCGCATAACCGTGCCTACCGGCCGTGGGGCTTCTACGAGAGCCTGATCAACGGCGAACGTTTCCAGGTGAAGCGGATCGTGGTGAAGCCGGGCGAGAAGTTGTCGTTGCAGAAGCATTTCCACCGCGCCGAGCACTGGGTGGTGGTGGCCGGTACGGCCATGGTGGTCCTCGACGAGGACCGCGTGATGGTGCGGGAAAACGAGAGCATCTATCTG
>CAZZWO010000175.1:0-6504 GCA_964657885.1 uncultured Acetobacteraceae bacterium
GCGCCGGCTCCGCTTCCGGGCAGGTGCGGACCGTAACGTTGCAGCCGCCGGCGCGCAATTTCGGTTATTTTGCAGGCGATGTGCTGTCCGCAACGGCGGTGATCGATCTCGCGCCCGGCACGATCCTCGACGCTGCATCCTTGCCGCAACCCGGGCCGGTGGCCGCGTCCATTGATGTCCGGCGGGTGGAGGTGCAGCGTGAAGCCGGCGATGCCGGTCCGCGGCTGACGGTCCGTGTGCAATACCAGAGCTTCTTCACGCCGGAGCAGGTTCTTCAAACCGCTGTGCCCGGCTACGTCATCGCCTTTGCCAATGCCGGGCGGCGATACACCGCCGCTGTTCCCGGCTTCGCCTTCACCGCCTCGCCGTTCCGCCACGATCTACAGCCGGTGCTCGACGACTCGGTCCTGCGGCCGGACCATCCGTTGCCGCACGTGCATGCGAACCAGCCGGTTCGTCTGCTGGCGGCGGGGTTTGCGATGATCGCCGCCGGTCTAGCCACCTTGCTGGTTCCCGCAAGCCGGACGTGGTTGGGCCGCCGCGGCCCATTTGCCAGGGCGGCCCGCGATATCTCCCGTCTGGAACACAGTCCCGAATCGTCGCGCGACGCGCTGCTCGCCTTGCATCGCGCCTTCGACTCCACGGCCGGCCGGCGAGTGCTTGCCGACGATGTCGAGGCTTTTTTCCGGGAACACCGCAATTTCCAGCCGCTGCGGGATCGTGTTGCCGCATTCTTCGCGGCATCGCGCGCCGCATTCTTTGCCGATGGTGGCGATACACTTCCGATGCCTGCGTTGAGGTCGCTATGCCGCGAGCTTGCCCGCGCGGAGCGCCGTGCATGAGCCTCGCCGTGGACCAGCCCGTGATGCTCGTGTTCCTGCTCGGTTGCCTACCGGCCATGCTCGGTGCCGGAACCCGCTGGCTGAACTTCGCATCGGTGGCGCCGATACCGCACGACCGGGCATCGGACTTGCTCGACTGGTTCTTGCGGGTTCTCGTCGCCCTGCCGGTCGCCGCGATCACGCTCGGCCTGGCCGGGCTCCACGATGGCCAGCAGGTCGTGGAAAGAACCGGCTCGGGCGCTCATGTCGTGGTGGCGCTGGACCGTAGCCTGAGCATGGACGAGCCGTTCGCCGTGCGCGGGGAGAAGGCGCATGAGAGCAAGACCGAAGCGTCCGCCCGCCTCGTCGCCGCATTCTATGCGCGCCGCCCGCACGACAAGTTCGGCCTCGTCGCCTTTTCCACGTCGCCGATACCGGCAATGCCGCTGACGGACCATCGTGACGCCGTCAATGCGGCAATTGCCGCGATGAACAGGAAGGCGCTTGCTAACACCGAAATCGGCGCGGCAATTGCGGTCGGCCTGGCACAGTTCGATCAGGACCAGGCGGGGGCGGCACGCGTTCTGCTGCTGGTGTCCGACGGGGCCGGTGCGATCCCGGAACAGACCCGCGCCTACATCAAGGCGGCGGTCGCGCGCACGCAGGCGCACATCTATTACCTCTATCTCCGGTCCGGTGACGACCCGCCGCTGGAGGAAGACAAGGACGAGAGTGCGGACCTGACACGTCCGGCCGGATTGGACGCGTTTTTCCGCAGCCTGGGTGCGCCTTACCTCGGGTTCGAGGCCCGTGACGCCGGTGCTGTCGATGCGGCGACCCGCAAGGTGGAAGCGCTCGAAACCCATCCCGTCACCTATCGGGAAACCACCCCTCGCCGCGAGCTGGATCGGGCATGCTACCTGGTGGCGTCGGCGTGTCTGGCGCTCAGCCTCGCCGCGCAGCTTGCCGAACGGAAGCTCGACCCCTTGCCGGCCTGCGAAGCGTGATGCGCGGGCTGCGAACATCGGCTGCGGTTGCATTGCTGCTGGGCGGAGCCGCCACCTCCTCGCTCGCCGGCTTCGATCTGTGGAGGGCCGGAGCGGAAAACCGGAAGATCGCCGCGCTCGAAACCGGACATGACGTGCCCGCCGGCGACGATGCTTCCGCGTTGCTGCTGGTTGCGCGTGCATCTTTCCTGATCGGCCGAGGCAACATCGAAGCGGCGCAGGCCATCGCCGAACGGCTGCGCAACGGCGGCAACGATGAGCTGCGCGCTTCCCTGTTCTTCTCTCTCGGCAACGCGCACATGCGGCACGCCTATGGGCTGTTCAAGCAGGTACCGTTCCGGCTGGTGAAGCCGTTCATCGTCCTCGCGAAGTCCGAGTACCGGCAATGCCTGCAGCTCGATCCGGAAAATTGGGATGCCCGCTACAACTATGCGCTTGCAGCCTCGCTGGTGCGCGACACGGAAACCGCGACGCCGACGAGTGGCGACGAGATGTCCCATGAACGCGCAGCCTGGCCCGATATCCCCGGCGCACCGAACGGCATGCCGTGACGCGCTTTGCCATCCCGATCCTGCCGTTGCGCGGCGTGGCCCTGGCGTTGCTTGCCATCGCCCTGGTGCTCCCGCCCATCACCCGGTCGCGGGCTGTTTACGACGCTGTCGTCGTGCTCGACATCACCGGCAGCATGAACGTGCGCGACCAGAACGCGGGCGGCCAGACTGTCAGCCGGATTGCCATGGAGAAGCTTGCCGTGGGCAGGTTGCTCGCCGGCCTGCCTTGCGGATCCAAGCTCGGCCTTGCGATATTCGTCGAAAAACAGCCGTTCCTGCTGTTCGAGCCGGTGGAGACCTGTGAGAACTTTGCGCCGCTCGACAGCGAGATCGGCGCGATCGACTGGCGCATGGGATGGGATTCCGAAAGCCATATCGCCGAGACGCTGCTCGCATCGATCGACATGGCACGGACGCTGGATGCCGACCTGATCTTCATGACCGACGGCCAGGAAACGCCGCCGCTTTCCTGGGGCGGTGCGCCGAATTTCAGCCAGGTTCGGGGCGAGGTGCAGGGGGTGATCGTCGGCGTCGGGGGCACCGCATTCGCGCCGATACCGAAATTCAACACGCAAGGGCGGGAAATCGGGGTCTTCAAGCCGGGCGATGTGCCCAGCGAACAAAGCGGCATGTTCCGCGGCCGCGAACACCTGTCCGCAGTGGACGAACCGCACCTGCGCCGCCTCGCCTCGGAGAGCGGCCTCGCCTACCAGCACCTGGGTAATGCCGGCAGCCTCGCGCCGGCGCTCCGCACCATCGCCAGGCCCCGTCTCCACGCCAGCAAAGAAAACCTGCGGTGGATACCCGCCGGCACTGCCTTGTTCCTGCTGCTGCTCACCCTCGTTCCGGCCGGCTGGATCAGCTTGCGGCCGCGCAGGACATCGCGAACCGCCTCCCTTCAGCCCGCGGCCTGACGGTCATGGAACAACCCTGCTATACAGGGTGTAGAAGTGTCGAACAGGAGGACGCGTTATGGTGGATATCGCTCAAATCAAGGAACACGCACCCGTGATCGGTGCGGACGGCGTCCATGTCGGCACCGTCGATCATGTCCAGGGCGACCGCATCAAACTGACCAAGAAGGATTCCGGTGACGGCCGCCACCATTACATCTCGCTCGGGCTTGTGGCGGAAATCGAAGGGGACGTGGTCAGGCTCTCAGCCAACGCCGACGTGGCAATCACCTTCGAAGAGTCCGAGTGATCCTGCCGGCTTGACACCCGCGGAGATGGCATCGCGGAACAGGGCGGCTTCACCGTTTGTGAATCCGCCCTGAAGGCCGTTCAGCCTTCCATCCCGAACAATTCGAGAAGCTGTGCGGGCCGGAGCGGTTTCGAGATGATGGGAATGCCCATCGCGCCCGCATCGGCGATCAGCCCCGTGTCGAAATCGGCTGTGACCAAAGCGGCGGCCGGCGGCGTTGCGCCGTGCAGCCGGACGATCTCGGCAATCAGCGCCAGCCCCTTCATGCCGCCCGGCAGCCGGTAGTCCGCCAGCACCAATCCGTAACGGGCTCCGCCTCGCACCAAAGCCAACGCGGCCTCGCTACCGGCAGCGATGTCGAAACGGATGTTCCAGCGGCCCAGCAGGCCGGCCAGTCCCAGCCGGACCGCGGCATCGTCGTCGACGGCCAGCAGCGGCAACTCCCGGTTCCATTGCAGCGCCAGCGCCGTCTTTGCGTCTGCTGCCTGGCCGGCCATCTGGACCCGCTCGGGCTGCGCAAAGCCGAAACGCGAACCGCGGCCCCGGCGTGAACTGACATCGATGGCGGCGCCGATGAGGGCGCCGGAGCGCTGGGCGATGCTGAGCCCCAGCCCCAGCCCCATGCGCCGGTCGCGCTCGGCATTCCCCAGCTGCACGAACTCCTCGAAAATGCGCCGCAGGTCGGCTTCCGCAATGCCCGCGCCGGTATCCCAGACGTCCAGCCGTATCGCGCCACCGCGCCGGCGTGCGGAAACCAGCACGCCGCCTTGGGCCGTATAGCGCAAGGCATTGGCGAGCAGGTTGCCAAGCACCTGTTCCAGGAGGGCAGCATCGCTCGTCACCCATTCTCCGTCGGAACGGAAGCGTAGATCCAGCCCGCGGCCCAATGCGATCGGGCGGAAATACTGGCTGAGCCGGTCGAACAGTGCGTCGATCGAAACGGCGGCAAAGCGCGGCTGAACGGCGCCGGCATCCAGCCGCGACAAATCCAGCAATCCCTCGAACAACTGCTCCATCACGTTGATGCTGTCCTGGATGTTGCCGACCACGGCACGGCCGTCCGCGCTCAACTGCAACTCGCCCAACGAGGCGGAGAACAGGCTTAGCGCGTAGAGTGGTTGACGCAGGTCGTGGCTCGCGGCGGCCAGGAATTGCGACTTTGCGAGGCTCGCATGTTCGGCTTTCAAACGTGCCGCTTCCGCCGCTTCCTTCTGCACCTTCAATGCCGCCAGCAACTCGGCGTTCTCGAAGCGTATGCGGAAGCCCTCGTCCAATGTGCGCGCCTGTACGCGGCACATGCCAGACATCGCGACCGCGTAAAGGCCCGATGCGACGCCGAGCAGAATGTATTCGAGCTGGCCGGTGGCGAGCAGCCGCACCACGATCGGCACGAACATGAAGCCCACCAGCGCGTAAAGCCCGGGCGGATTATAGGCGTTGGCCGGCGTGCTCCCCGCGGCTATCGCATACAGGCAGCACATCGTGAGCGCCACCGTTATCGGTTGCGCCGGATGCGCAAACAGGAAGATCGTCGAGCCCCACAGCGTTCCTGTGAGAACCATGTATAGCGTGTAGATGCGCGCCCAGAGTCCAAGCTCGGCGTTGTCCCGCTCGCGCCGCCGCCACGCGGCGATCAGCGCCTCGCGTCCGGCCTGCATCGCAACCATCACCGCAGCCCACATCGCGATGATGCGCCACGGCGTGTAGGGCGCGGCGGTTCCGGTCATATAGACGGACACCACAATCGCCGACAGGGCGGAGTTGCGCATCTGCAGGTATAGCGTGCGTATGGCTTCGGCGCGGACCGGCGTCATGCGTGCGTCCGGCGATGGACGCGATGGCGTGGTGCCCGATGCGCCGCCGTCCAGCGGCAGCGTTTCCCCATCGCGCATCACTCGATCAGCCCGAGTTCGCGCCCGCGTATCACCGCCTGCATGCGGCTGTTTGCGCCCAGCAGATGAAACAACTCGGTCAGGTGCGCGCGCACGGTGCGTTCCGCGATGCCGAGGCGATGCCGGATCTCCTTGTTGGCGTGTCCTTCGGCCAGCAACGCCAGCACCTCGGCCTGGCGTGGCGTGAGTATCGGCATCGCCGCCGCACAGTCGGCCGGTCCGAACGCATGGCCACCCTGCAGCACCCTGTCCACCATGCCGACGATCGTTTCCGGCGCGGTGGTTTTCGCGATGAAGCCGGCGGCACCCGCGGCACGTGCGCGCACGCGCACCGCTGCATCCTCGCGGCCGGACATCAGCAGCACCGGCAATGCGGGCCAGCCAAGCCGGATCGATTTCAGCAACGAAAACCCGTCCTGGCCCGGCAGTCCGATATCGACGATCGCGATGGAAAAAGCGTTGCCGTCCGGCGTGCTCAGCGCCTCCAACGCCAGGCCGGCGTCCGCGGTGCAGCGCAGGACCCACGCCGGCCGCAAAGCCCGCGCCATGTGCACGAAGCCGTCGGTGAACAGCGGGTGGTCGTCAACGATCAGGATGCCGGTCACCGCCATGATGCTCCCGCCCTGTACGTGCGGCGAACGGGCGCATGCCTCTTTAGGCAATTTAACCACCCCGGCGAAAGTGATTTAGCTCCGTTTCGAGACCGTTCGCATACGCCACACCGTGCTGCGCTGCGATCGAGCAAAGGGAAACGATCATGGGCACCATCACCAAGACCGGCGCGAACGGCAGAAACGGCGCCAACGGCACCAAGAAGGGCCAGGCGGGCGGCAACGGCACGGACGGCGGCGCGGCTACCGCAACGCTCAACTCCGCCACCGATCCGGCGCCGGTTGCGATCGCGAACGGAGGTGCGGGCGGCACGGGTGGCACCGGCGGTCCGGGCGGAGCGGCAGGTGCGGGCGGCGTGGGCGGCTCCGCCATGGCCAGCGCATCGACCACCGCGAACAGCGCTTCCGGCAGTGCGGCC
>CAZZWO010000176.1:0-6476 GCA_964657885.1 uncultured Acetobacteraceae bacterium
GTGGGACGACGTGTGGCCGGAGACGCACGGAACCGCGGACTGACGCACCTTCCCGAGCGCCACCTTCCTCCCGGGGCACGAGTGTTGCTAAGCTCGTGCCCGGGCGGCGAGGTGGCGTGATGGCTGTGGACGATGACCGGCTGGGCATGAACCGGCCCATTCAGCGACGTGATTTCCTCAACGGGGTGGCGGTCACCGCGATCGGGCTGGCGACCGCACAGGCCCACGCTGCGGTGGCGTCCGCACCGCAGGATGGCGCGGGCTACTATCCGCCATTCCTGACCGGCATGCGCGGCAGCCATCCCGGGTCGTTCGAGGTGGCGCACAGCCTGCGCGACGGCAGTTTCTGGGCGACCGCTCCCGCCCCGGTGCCGGGCGAGGACAGTTACGATCTGGTGATCGTCGGCGGCGGCATCAGCGGCCTGGCCGCCGCGCATTTCTACCGTGCCGCACGGCCCGCCGCGCGCATCCTGATCCTCGACAACCACGACGATTTCGGCGGACACGCAAAACGCAACGAAATGGTGCTGGGCGGCCGCACCCACCTGATCAATGGCGGCACGTTGGAGATCGACTCGCCGCGACCCTACAGCAGCGTCGCCGACGGTCTGCTGAAAACACTCGGCGTGTATCCGAAAGCGCTCGAGGAGACCTGCGCGCATACGGATTTCTACCGTTCGAAAGGGCTTTCCGGCGGCATCTTCTTCGACCGCGAGACTTTCGGGGCGGACCGCCTGGTGGCCGGTGCGAAAAGCCGGCCGTGGCGCGAGGTGCTGGCCGATGCGCCGTTGAGCGATCGGGCCAAGCTGGACATCGTGCGCATCCACGAAGCCGCGATCGACTACATGCCCGGCCTTGGCTCGGACGAAAAGAAGGCGCGGCTTTCGCGCATGAGCTACCGCGATTTCCTGCTGAAGATCGCGCATGCCGATCCCGCCGCCCTGCCGTATTTCCAGGCGCTGAGCCAGGATGAATGGGGTGTCGGCGCCGATGCCGTCAGCGCGCTGGATGTATGGAGTTTCGATTTCCCCGGCTTCCAGGGGTTGAAGCTCGCACCGGGTGCCGCACCACACATGGGGAACACCGCCGCCGGATACGCGGATGGCGGCTCGTACGTGTTTCATTTTCCCGACGGCAACGCGTCGATCGCGCGGCTGCTGGTGCGCAACCTGATCCCGGCGGCAATGCCCGGCCACAGCGTGGAAGATCTGGTGACCAGCCGCGCCGATTACACGCAGCTGGATCGGGCTGGCCAGAACATCCGCATACGTCTCAGCAGCATCGCCGTAGGCGTGCGCAACATCGGCACGCCGGCAGCATCGCAAGGTGTGGAGATCGCGTATTCACGCGGTGGCCAGTTGTTCCGCGTCCATGCACAGGCTTGCGTGCTCGCCGGCTACAACATGATGATCCCTTACCTGTGCCCGGAAATGCCGCAGGCACAGAAAGATGCGTTACGATATCTGGTGAAGATACCGCTGGTGTACACCACTGTCGCACTCACCGACTGGCGCGCTTTCCAGAAGCTCGGCGTTTACGAAGTGTATTCGCCGGGCTCGCATTATCCGACGCTGCGCCTCAATCCGATCGTGGATATCGGTTCCTACACATCCGCGCGTTCACCCGACCAGCCGGTTCTACTGCGGATGACGCGCGTTCCGTGCACGCCGGGTCTCGACGAGCGAACGCAACACCGCCTCGGTCATGCCGAGCTGCTCGCCACCAGTTTCGAAACCGAGGAGCGCAAGATCCGGGACCAGCTCGGCCGCATCCTCGGACCGGCGGGCTTCGACCCTGCACGCGACATCACGGCCATCACCGTCAACCGCTGGCCGCACGGCTACGCCTACGAGTACAACCCGCTGTTCGATCCCGACTGGGCGCCCGGCCAGGCGCCGCACGAGGTCGGCCGCGCGCGGTTCGGTCGCATTGCGATCGCAAATTCGGATTCCGGTGCCGCGGCCTACACCGACTCGGCAATCGACCAGGCGCATCGTGCAGTGCAGGAGCTGATCGTCTAAGGTTCGGCCGGCGCCGGTGGGGCGGTGACGTGCACCATCGGCTCGCGCAGCACCCATGCCCCCCGGCGGCGCAGCACGAGCCGGTAATAAGCGGCCGACGCTGCGATGATCACCGCCGTCGCGATCAGGCCAGGCCGTCCCAGATCGGGGTCGAGCACGTCGGTGTAAAGCACGTAGACCAGCACGATCAGCGCCACTACCGGCGGCCAGGGATAGAACGGCATCCGGTAGAAAGCGTGCGATGTGGTGCCGGTGCGCCGGCCGGCGATCACCGCGACGCAGAGTGACCCATAGACGACAACGATTGCGGCTCCGGTCAGCACCAGCAACTGGTGCATGCCGACGAAGCACAACACGCAAGCCAGTGCGCCGGTCACCAGGGTTGCCGCCCATGGCGAGCCGAAGCGGCGATGCACCAGCGTCAGCGCACGGTTGACCGGCGCCGCCCAGACCTCGTCGCGGCCGCTGCTGAACAGCATGCGCGAGACCAGGACGACCACCGCGATGTCGGCGTTCACGATGGCCAGTGCCACCGATATGTTGATGGCGGCACTCAGGCCGGGGCCGCCGCGCGCGCGCACGAAATCGCCGAACATGGTGTCGGACGCAAACATCGTGGCGAGATCGGGCGCGCCGTGCAGGGCGGCCGCCAGCGGCAGCGCCTGACTGACCACGCTGATGACCAGCGCCCACATCACCGCGCGCGCGATGTGGCGGGGCGCGTCGTGCACCTCCTCACCGAGGTAAACCGCATTTCCGTAGCCGTAGAAAGCGAAGATCGCGACCGATGTCGCCAGCCCGATCACCCCGATCCCCGCCGGCGCCAGATGTCCAGGTGCATCGAGGAACACCGGATGCGCCAGCAGCGACACCCAGCTTCGCGCCGGATGGATGAAGCCCAGCGCGACGACGACGACCAGCGCCACCAGTTCCAGCAGCAGGAAAGCGCCGGTGATCAGCGCGTTGGTGCGCACGTTCAGGATTGCGCAGAGCGTGGTGAACGCGACGCAGGCCAGCGCATCGCCGATCACCGGCGTTCCCGGCAGGACGGCGCTGATGAAGTTGCCGATGCCGAGCGCGATGACCGAGATGTTCAGCAGCAGCACGACGAGGTTGAGGCCGAGGATGATGAAGCCGGCAAGCGGCCCCAGCGTGCGCCCGACGATGGCGTATTCGCCGCCGGTCAGCGGGAAGGCCGACGATAATTCGGCGTAAACATAGGCGGTCAGCAGGCTGACGAAACCAGCCGCGGCGAAGCTCCACAGCGCCCCGCTCCCCGCCTGTTCGACGACGCCGGGCACTACGATGAAGATCGACGATGCGGGGGTCACGGAAGATAGCGTGATCAACAGGCAGCCGATCATTTTCATGTTGCGGCTGAACGACGGATCGACCGACTGCATTCAGATTGAGCTTCCCGGCAGCCCGCCCGACGATACCGGCAGGCACGCTTCGGGCAACGCGTTGATGCCGTGCAGGCCCTCACGGCCGGGATGAGTTGTCAAGCGGGCCTCACAGGTAGGAATCGTGCTCCGAGGGCTGCACCTCGGCGAACAGGTCGGCGGTTTCGGCCCTTTTCAACGCGGCGAACAGAGCGGGGAACTGCGCAGGCAAGTAGCGGGCCAACTCGCGGCCGCTTTCGAATGATCGCAGGGCCGTCCAGATGTCGCGTGGCAGGTCCGGGTCGGCGGCATCGTCGGCGTTGCCCTGTGCCGGCGGTGTCGGCCGATGCCCCGAGACGATGCCGTGGTGCATGCCGGCAAGGATGGCGGCGGCCACCAGATGCGGACTGGCGTCGGCGGCGGCCACCCGGTGCTCGATGCGGCGGGCGGCTTCCGGGCTGCGCGGGATGCGGAACGCGACGGAGCGGTTGTCCTGCCCCCACGCGCTGCTGAGCGACACGAACTCGCCGGCGCGGTAGCGGCGATAGGCGCTGAAGCTGGGGGCGAACAGCGCCATGCTCTGCGCGTGCAGCCTTTGGAGGCCGGCGACCGCGGCTTGCAGCAGGTGCTCGCCGCCATCCGCGGCGAACCGGTTGCGGCCGCCCTCGTCGACCAGGCTGACATGGATGTGCAGGCCGTTGCCCGCCTGCCCGGCAAACGGCTTGGCCATGAAGCTGGCGCGCAGGCCGGACGAGGAAGCGACACCCTGCACGGCGCGGCGCAGGAGCACCGCGCGGTCGGCCTGCAGCACCGGGTCCGGGCCGTGCGCCGTGTTCAGCTCGAACTGGCCGGCTCCGTACTCCGCGACGATGCCATCCGCCACGATGTCCTGTGCAGCGAGCGCTGCCTGTACGCTGTGCAGAAAGGCGCCATGGTCTTCCAGGAACTGCATGCCGAGATGCCCGAACGCGGGGCGGTGCAAGCCACCCGCGGTGTCGGCGAAGGGAACCGGGCGGCCCAGGCCATCGGCGCCGACCAGGGTGAACTCCAGCTCGCAGGCCAGGACCGGGTGCAGGCCATCCGCCCGGCAGTGCGCCACCACCGACCGCAGCACCTCGCGCGGATCATACCAAAGCGGCGCTCCATCGGCCGCCCGCATGCTCAACAGGCTTTGCGCCACGCGTTCCCGCGCCCAGGGCACCGGGTGCTGCATGCCGGGGACGGGCATGCCGGCGCCATCCGGGTTGCCGTCGAGCGTGCCCACGCCGAGTGGCCCCTGGGACGTGCCGCGCGCGTCCAGCACCAGCGCCGATGCGGAGAACCCGATGCCGCCGGCCAGACCGGCCCATGCGCCGGCGCTCAGCCGTTTGCCGCGCGGTATCCCGTTGATGTCGATGACGAACGCATCGACGAAACGAGTGCCTTCCGGCAGGGCAGGATGCGGGTCGGCGTGCATGCCGCAATCTGACGCAATGCGCGGTATTGGCAACATTGGTGGCGGCCAGACAGGTATGGAACTTGCAAGAAAGGCGCGGCTATCCGCGGTTCCGCTCGCATCGACGCTTGCGGAACGGCCCGTTTCGGACATGAAGTGCTTCCGGGGTTTGTTTCGGCTTGGTGTTTGGTTTTTGTTTCTGGCTTAATCTCTTCGGGGGAGGGGACGAATCTTGGGCTTTCAGTGGCACCGCGATGCCGTCGTACGATTGCTGGTTGCCGTCATCTCGGCGGGATATGCAGCGCCCGGTCTTGCGCAACCGCAGGATGCGGCTCTCCAGACCGCGACGCCCAAGGGGCAGGCGCGGCAGGACCGGCAGGGCAGCACGGCAGGCGTGCGGAATGGCCGCGTCGAGGAAATCGTCGTCACCGCCCAGAAACGCTCGGAGAACGTCCGCAAGGTGCCGCTCAGTGTCACGGTGCTCAGCGGCGCCCAGATCCGGGCGGCGCACATCCAGAACTTCGCCGACCTGACGCGGGCCGTGCCGAACCTTTCGTTCTCCAGCCAGGCCGGCGAGGGCTTGTCCACGCTCGAGTTGCGCGGCATCGCGAGCCAGGCCGGAACCGCAACCGTCGCCCTGTACCTGGATGACGTTTCGCTTACGACGCGAAACCTCAGCACCGAAGGCACCGCCGAGCCGCGCTTCCTGGACATCTCGCGCGTGGAAGTGCTGCGCGGTCCGCAGAGCACGCTTTACGGCGCGAGCGCGCTCGGCGGCACGCTCCGCTACATCACCAACCAGCCCAAGATGGACGTGTTCGAGGGCAACGTCTTTTCCGAATTGTCCGGCACCTATCATGGAACGTTGAATTGGGACGAGCAGGGCGTGCTGAACATCCCGATCGTCAAGGACCAGCTGGTCCTGCGCGTTTCGGGCGAGACCGGCGGAGACGGTGGTTACATCGCGAACATCAACCCGGCCAACGGATCGGTCATCAAGGACAACATCAACTCGCAGGGCTTCAACGTTCTGCGCGGCACGTTGCTGTGGAAGCCCACCGACTGGCTGACGATCACCCCGAGCACGTTCTTCCAGCGCGCCGACACGAGGGATGTCGACGCGCAGTACCTGGCGCTCCCGAATTTCCAGACGCCGAAGACGGTGGCGGAGCCCGGGCGCGACACGTTGATCGTGCCGAGCCTGACCATCAACGCCGACCTGGGTTTCGCCAACCTGATCGCCGTGACAGGAAACTACGAACGCCAGTTCACCCGCACGCTCGACAGCACCATCTACGACAACCTTTCACTCTACCTTTGCGACCATGCCAACGACACGGCCGGCGACACCGCCGACAGCCCGCCGGTTCCCTTCTGCACGGACGATGCGGGTAACGGCGTCTATAACTCGCCGCCCGGCCTGTACGACGCGCTGAACCTGCGGCCGAGCGAGACCTATTACAGCAACACGGTCCGGCAATGGTCGGAGGAGATACGCCTGGTTTCCAAGCCGTATGACCCGAACGGGCTGCCGTTCACCTGGATCGCCGGCCTGTACTATTCGGACGAACACACCACGTCGACCGACACCGAGTTCGTCAACGGCGCCAGCGCGATCTTCCGCCGCTTCGGCGTCAG
>CAZZWO010000177.1:0-6472 GCA_964657885.1 uncultured Acetobacteraceae bacterium
TTCACCGGCCCCGAGCGAAGCTGCGGCTGGGTGAGCGGCTCCATCCTCACGCTGAACGCCGGTTCGTCGAGCCTGAAGTTTGCGCTGTTCGGCGTGGCGGAGGGCTCGCCCGCCGGCGTGCGCGGCGAGATCGAGCTCGGGGAGACGCCGCATCTGGCCGCCCGGGACGCCGCCGGGCAGGTGCTGGCGGACAGGCGGCTCGGTGCCGGTCCGGAGCATGCGGCGCTGGAGGCGCTGCTGGCCTTCGCCGACGCGCATCTCGGCGCCGAGGGCCTGGTCGCGGCCGGGCACCGGATCGTGCATGGCGGCGCCGGCCATGTGGCGCCCGAGATCGTCACGCCGGAGCTGACCGGCGCGCTGGCGGCCCTGACCCCGCTCGACCCGCTGCACATGCCCGACAACCTGGCGCCGATCTGTGCCATCGCCGCTTCCCGGCCGGGGTTGCTGCAGGTCGCCTGCTTCGACACCGCCTTCCACCACACGCTGCCGGCGGTGGCGCGCCGGCTCGCCCTGCCGCGCGCGCTCGAGGCCGAGGGCATCCGCCGCTACGGCTTCCACGGCCTGTCCTACGAGTACATCTCCGGTTGCCTCGCCCGGCAGGACCCGGCGCGTTCGGGCGGGCGGGTGATCGTGGCGCATCTCGGGTCGGGCGCCAGCCTGTGCGCGTTGCGGGACGGCGTCAGCATCGAGACGACGACGGGGTTCAGCGCGCTGGACGGGCTGGTGATGGCGACGCGCTGCGGCCGGCTCGATCCCGGCGTGGTGCTGCATCTCGGCCGCCTCGGCCGAAGCTTTCCCGAGATCGAGACCATGCTCTACCGGCACTCCGGCCTGCTCGGGGTCAGCGGCATCAGCGGCGACGTGCCGGTCCTGCTCGCGAGCCCCGACCCGCACGCCGCCGAAGCGCTGGAGCTGTTCGCCTACCGGATCGCCTGCGAGGCGGGCGGGCTGGTCAGCGCGCTGGGTGGACTGGACGGCCTGGTGTTCACCGCCGGCATCGGCGAGCACGCGCCCGCGGTGCGCCGCGCCGCGTGCGAGCGGCTGGCATGGCTCGGGGTCCAGATCGACGACGCCGCAAACGCCGCAAATGCTGGTGTCATCAGCGCACCCGGCAGCGTCGTTTCGGTGCAGGTGATCCCCACCGACGAGGAAGCGATGATCGCACACCACACACGCCGGCTGCTCGCGAAGAACGACGCATGAGCGGGGTTCCGGCCGCCGGCAGCCTGCACGGCAAGCGCGGCCTGGTGCTGGCACTCGGGTGGTCGCTGATCGCTGCCGCACCGGCAATGGCGGTCGATACGCCCGCAGCGCCGTTCATGCGGTTTTCGAATGCGTCGGACACGCGGGTCGTCTTCGTTGCGCGTGGCGAGCTTTGGACGGCGCCGCTCGCCGGCGGAACCGCGTCCCGGCTGACGCACGATGCGGATGGCGTGTATTTCCCGCGCTATTCCCCTGACGGACGCTGGATCGCGTTCACCGCCCGGCGCGCCGGCACCTGCGACGTCTACGTGTTACCGGCGACCGGCGGGACGGAACGGCGTTTGACTTTCATGGCGTCCGGTTCGCCGAACGACGCCGGCATCGTCAGCTGGACCCTGGACTCGCGCCGTGTCGTGTTCCTCTCGTCCAGCCGGTCGCCGTCACCGAAGATCATGCGCGCCTTCTCGGTGCCGATCGAGGGAGGCTTGCCGGAGCCGTTGCCGCTCGACCACGCGGGTCTTCTGTCGTTCGGGCCGGGCGGACGCGTCATAGCCTACAACAGGATCTTCCGGAATGCGGCCCTGCCGAAGCGGTATATCGGCGGGCAGCAGCAGGCCATCTACACCTACGATTTCGACACGCGGAAGCTTGTCCAGGTCACCGGCTGGAAGGGCACCGACACGTCGCCGATGTGGTTCGGCAATACGATATATTTTCTGTCCGACAGGGGCGCCGGCTTCCGCGCGAACCTCTGGGCGTACGACACGGTCAGGAAATCGACACGGCAGGTCACGCATTTCGGTGATCTGGATGTCGATGCGCCAACCCTTGGCGCCCACGCGATCACCTTCCAGCAGGGCGGAAAACTGTTCGCGCTCGACCTGCCGTCCGAGGCGTTGCGGCAGCTCGCGGTGGACGTGCCCGACGACGGGATGCAGACATCGCCGCGCATGGCGCCGGCCGGCAGCGCGATCCGCGCGGTCGATGCGATGCATGTCGTGGATTATGCCTTATCGCCGGATGGAACCGAACTCGCGCTGTCCGCACAAGGCGATCTGCTTGGCCTGCGTGCCGGCAAGGCCTGGCGCAACATCACCGGCACGCCGGCGGCGGATGAGGATCATCCGGGCTGGTCGCCGGATGGACGGCAGATCGCCTACGAAACCGACGGGGGTGGGGAGCAGCAGGTTGCCGTGCGCCCAAGCGGCGGTGGCGCGGAGCGGGTGCTGACGCATTTTGGTGGAGGCGTGTGGTACTCGCCCGTCTGGTCGGCGGACGGGACACAATTGCTGGTGGCCAACGCTGCCCACGAGCTTTGGCTGGTGCCGGCCGGCGGCGGCGCATCGCGGCGACTGGCGCAGGATCCGCGCGCCGAGATACGCGATGCGGATTTCTCCCCGGATGCGAAGTTTGTCGCCTACAGCACGATGCGGCCCAACCGGCAGCGCGCGATCCATGTCCAGGCACTCGCCACCGGACAGGACATTGTGGTGAGTTCACCGATGGAGAGCGACCGCATGCCGCGTTTCTCCGCGGATGGGCGCGTGCTGTTCTTCGTCTCGCAGCGGTACGAACAGCCGCTCGTCTCCGATCGCGACGAAGAGACGATCATCGCCACGTTGAACTCCGACGGTCTTTATGCGGCGACACTCGACGCCGGCGATCCTTCGCCGCTGACAGCGGCCGCAGGTCATGCGGCGCCGCCGCGCATCGACCTGCGCGGCCTGATGGCACGCGCCGTGGCGCTGCCGGTCGGTCCTGCGGTGATCGCCAGCCTGGAGGTTCGCGGCAACCGGCTGTTCTATGAGACGCAGCCGCCGCAGCTGATCGATGGCGACCTGGCGGGGCAGGATGCGCAATTCCACGTCTTCGATCCGGCCACACGATCCGATCGGGTCGTGGTCCGTGGGCTTGCCAGCCACAGCCTGTCCACGGGCGGCGGTGCAGTCGCCTTTCGCCGGAACGGGCGCTGGTTCATCGCGGCAACTGGGCCGGACGCCGGGCCGGACACCGCTCTGGATGCGTCCGCGCTGCAGGTGAGGATCGATCCGCGTCAGGCCTGGACAGAGATGTTCCAAAACGCGTGGCGCCTGGACCGGGACGTGTTCTTCAGCCGGGTGATGAACGGCACGGATTGGGCGGCGGTGCGGGATGCTTATGCGACGCTGCTGCCGCACATCGGTTCGGAGGATGATTTCGTCTATGTGCTCGGGCAGATGCAAGGTGAAATGGCGAGCTCGCACACGTTCCTGCGGCCTGCGCGCCGCCTCGATGCGCGGCCGCCGGCCGACACGGGTTTGCTGGGTGCCGACTACACGCTCGACGTGGCGTCGGGCCGCATTCGTTTCGCGCGCATCCTGATCGGCGACAACAGCCGCGACGAATTCCGCAGTCCTTTGACGGCGCCGGGCCTCGATGTGCGTGACGGCGATTTCCTGCTTGCGGTGAACGGACACGAGGCGACGGCAACACACGGCCCCGACGAGTTGCTGGCCGGCTCGGGCGCGCAGGCGAGCATCACGGTCGCACATACCGCGGACGGCACGCCGCGGACCGTGCAGGTGTCGCCGTTGCAGGACGAGGGACCGCTGCGCGATCACGACCGGATGACGCGTAACCGCGCCCTGGTCGATCGGCTGTCGCGCGGACGCATCGGCTACGTGGCGCTCAGCGACTTCGCAGGCGAGGGCTGGGGCGAGTTCGTGCGGCAGTTCTATCCGCAGGCGGACAAGGATGGTCTGGTGATCGATGTGCGCTGGAACCTCGGCGGATTTACCAGCCAGGCGGTGCTCGACGTGTTGCGCCGGACGCTCGCGGGCGTCTTCGTCAATCGGGAACGCGCAGTCTCGCCGCTGCCCGTGGTGGTGCCGCCCCGCACCATGGTGACATTGCTGAACTGGGGCTCGGGATCGGACGGCGACCAGTTCCCCTACTTCTTTCGCAGATACGGCCTGGGCCCGCTGGTCGGCACGCGGAGCTGGGGCGGCGTGCAGGGCATCAACCAGCCCTGGCCGTTGATGGACGGCACCGCCCTGACGATCCCGAAAGACTCGCTTGCCGACCCGTCCGGCCACTGGATCATCGAAAACAGCGGTGTCGCGCCCGACATCGTGGTCGATGACCGCCCGGACGAGGCCGTCACCGGGAACGACGCCCAGCTGGAAACCGCAGTCGCTGTCGCCCTCGACCGCCTCGCAACCCACCCGCCTGACAGGCCGCTGGCGGCGCCGGAGTTGCCGGCCTATCCGCCAGGCGGCGAGGTGCCGGGAGCCTCCTTCGGCGGCGCCGCGCATTGAGCCGTTGGGCGCCGGGGTGATGCCGCCCGATGCGATCGATCTGAGGGCCGAGTGGCTGGAGGCCGATGGCTGCGGCGGTTTTGTATCCGGAACGGTCGGCGGCGAGCGGACGCGGCGGTATCACGCCTTGCTGCTGACCGCGACCACGCCGCCGACCGGACGTGTCGTGCTCGTCAACGGCCAGGAATCCTGGATCGAGGCCGGCGAGGACCGATATGCGCTCACCGCCCAGCGTTACCTGCCCGATGTCGCGGTGCCGGGTGGCCAGACATTCCTGACCTCGTTTGCTGCAACGCCCTGGCCATGTTGGACGTACACGTTGCCGGGCGGCATCAGTGTCGCGCACGACATCCTGGTGCAGCCGTCATCATGCGTCACGATTTTACGGTGGCGGTATCAAGCGGGTCCGCGTGCCATCCGGCTGGGGGTGAGGCTGCTGCTGTCCGGCCGCGACTACCACGCGCTGCACCATGAAAACGCCGGCTTCTGTTTCGATGCGCGGATCAGCAACGGCAATGCCGGCTGGCGCCCATATGCGAGCCTGCCGGCGGTCTCCGCGCTGAGCAACGGCACGTACCTGCACCGGCCGGAGTGGTACCGGAATTTCCTCTACACCGAGGAGCGTGACCGCGGGTTGGACGACACCGAGGATCTGGCGTCGCCCGGGATGTTCCTGTTCGATCTGGAAACGGGTGGCGAGGCGGTGATCGTGCTGCGGGAGGGCGACGGGCTGTCGGGCGATGCGGCGCCCTTTGCGGATTGGCTGACCGGGGCCGAGGCCGCACGGCGGGCTGCGCTGCCGGGCCTGCGGCGTGCTGCCGGCAGCTATCGCGTGGCGCGTCCCGGTGGCGAGACGCTGGTGGCCGGCTTTCCGTGGTTCACCGATTGGGGCCGTGACACGTTCATCGCGATGCGCGGCCTGGTGCTGACCCTGGGCAATCATGCGGCGGCCGAGCGTATCCTGTTGGCCTGGGCCGCGACGGTGAGCGAGGGCATGCTGCCGAACCGGTTCCCCGACAGCGGCGCGTCGCCCGAATACAATGCGGTGGACGCATCATTGTGGTTCATCGTCGCGGTGCACGAGTTCCTGGCGGGGTGCGAAACGGCGCGGGATCCGTTGAAGCCGGCGACAACGCAAACCTTGCGCACGGCCTGCGAGGCGATCCTGCACGGCTACACGGCGGGCACGCGGTTCGGCATCCGGGCCGATGTGGACGGTTTCCTGCGCGCCGGCGTTCCGGGGGTGCAACTGACCTGGATGGACGCCAAGACCGGCGATCATGTGGTGACCCCGCGCATCGGCAAGCCCGTGGAGGTTCAGGCGCTTTGGTACAACGCCCTGCGCATCGGCGGGCTGCACTGGTCGGCCGAGTGGGCCGCAGCGGCGGACCGGGTGCACGCGGCGTTCGCAGGCCGGTTTGCGGGCACCGGTGGCGCGTTGCTGGATGTCGCCGACAACGGCCATGTGCCCGGCGCCGACGATGCCAGCATCCGCCCGAACCAGATATTTGCCGTGGGCGGCCTGCCGTTTCCGCTTCTGGAAGGCGCGGCCGGGAGGGCTGTGGTCGATCGGGTCGAGCGCGAACTGCTGACCCCGATGGGGTTGCGGAGCCTGTCGCCCAACGATGCGGCCTATGCCGGGCGGTATTGCGGCGGTCCTGCCCAGCGGGACGGCGCCTACCACCAGGGCACGGTCTGGCCCTGGCTCATCGGTCCGTTCGTCGATGCCTGGCTGTCGGTCCGCGGCAGGGATGCGGCGGCAAAAGGTGAGGCGGCGGAGCGCTTCCTGGCGCCCTTGATGGCCCATCTCGGCCAGGCCGGCCTCGGCCATGTGTCCGAGGTGGCCGACGGCGAGGCGCCGCACAAACCGGGCGGCTGCCCCTTCCAGGCCTGGTCGCTCGGCGAACTGATCCGCGTGCGCGCCATGCTTGGCCTTGCTGTGTGAAGGTGCAGGTGTTTCCGTCGGCTGGCAT
>CAZZWO010000178.1:0-6454 GCA_964657885.1 uncultured Acetobacteraceae bacterium
CGCCGACCGCGGTACCGCGTCGGACGACGAGGTCGCAAGGATCAGCCGCGAAGTGCAACCCCGCAGCGACGCGCCGTCGCGTGCAGGCATCACCGGGTCCGGCAGCGGGGCCGATGGGATGGGCGAGTAGGCTTCAGGGTCGCCACCTAAGGCGGTGATCACAGCTTCAGCAATCTAACCTCAGTTTACGAGAGGCATTGTTATGGAAGTACTTCGGGAACTCGACATTGCCCGTTTTTTGACAAGGGGTGGCAAGGTCTTCATCTGTCCTTCTTTCCACATCGCTTTTAACAAGGAGATGAACGACGGAGGCACGGATCCAGACATCGTAGCATTGGACTTCAGCGCTCGAGAGATCGTAGTGGTCGAAGTCACCACCGGTAGTGTGCTGACGAATCTCTTGGAATGCGTTCGGAACAGGCAGTCGCGCTGGTTCGCCCCTTTGAGACGCTACTTGAAGGAGATGGAGACTGGATTAGATCAGTGGCCGATTAGGTTTTTGGGGTTTATCAGAGAAACCAACGTGGAACGTGCCGCAAAGCAATTTGTCGGTGCGAGCGACGTGACTTTTTTCGCGTTAGAAAAGGCCACATTCGATTGGGCCTTTACAGAGAGCAGATTAGCAGAAGGATTGCCTCGTTGAGGTGTCGACAAGCGACAGATCGTCAACCAAGTGGTTAATATCGCTACAGCCAGTGTGATTCACCTGTTTAGATCGCCTGATTGTCGCAAGCCGTGCCGGCACAGAATGTTTGGTTAAAGCGTCAAGTCGATAACTCCGCGACAGCACAAGAAAAGTTTTTTGCTGCTTTTCAAAAAAGCAGGCCTTGCTCCCTGAGAATACTCTGAAACGCCAAATACCCCGGCTTCTCCCCGCCAAACGAAGCCGAGACAAACGCCTGCGACACTGCCCGTAGCCGTTCGGCAAAGCGCTGTTTGACCGCGATATCGGCCGCGGCCACGCCGGGGAGTTCGCGAAGCCGGGCGCTCTGAGCTGCAAACTCCGGAACGCTGGCCATGGTGCGGCGGTCTTCGACCAGGCCGGGCTTGGCCGCGAGTGCCACGAAACGTTGCACCACGGCATCGAGACGGGTGGCTTCGGCGGGGGCGTCGGCGCGCCATAGCGCATCGCCGCGCGCCACCTTCATCAGCGCTTCGCCTGCGCTGCGATACATATGATGAGCGATCCAGGCGCGCTCGGCGGTGACTGCGTCCTTCGGCATCTTGAGTCCGCGCATCACGGCCATGTGGTTGCAGGGCGCGCCGTCTTCGAGGCGATAGGTGAATGGCGCGTCCATCGTGGGAAACGGGAAATGACAGTGTGAGTCCCAGAACTGGTTGGACCGCACCACGCTTTTGAACAGCGGACTGACTGCGGGTTCGCGCCGCACGAAACGCTGCGTCGAAGGCTCGTCGCGCCAGACATCGTCGCGGCCGCCGATGAAGTTGAGCCAGCGCAGGGCGATCGCATCGACCGCCTGGTGCTCGTGCCAGCCGACGAACTCTGCGACGGAGCTGAACATGTCCGGCTGGCAGACAAAATATTCGTCGAGGTCGATCACCAGCGTCCAGCGGTAGTCGGTCAGGTCCGGCAACATCTTGAAGGCGTGTCCGTAGGCCTTCCATTGCGGGCGCGACGCGGGACCGAGTTCGTTGCGCACCCAGGTAATCTCGCCGGCATCGGCCAGCGCGCCGAGCAGTTCGTCGGAGCCGTCGTCGTTGTCGTTGCTGTAGATGACGGCATGATCGAAGCCGGCGGCGCGGTGATGCGCAAGCCAGTCGAGCAGGTATGGCCCCTCGTTGCGCACGGTGGCGAGCACCGCGGCCAGCCGGTTCGGCGAGATGGTGCGCCGTGCAAGCGCCTGCAGTGCCAGCCCCGCCTGCGGCCGCAACGCCCCGGATTGCAGCACGCTGACATGGTCTTCGGCGGCAGCCGAGACGGCGCGGCGGGTTCGGGGGCGGCCCTGTTTGTCCCAGTCCAGCAATCCGGGAAGAGCGTGTTGCAGCCACGGATCGCGCGGGATGGCGCGGCGCAGCAGAGCGAGATCGGCAGGGATGTCCATCAGTCGGCGCGCGAGCATCTGCAGCTCGTCGGTCGGCAGCGCACGCAGCAACGCTTCGGCGAGTTCCAGCCGCACCCGGCCGGCATGCAGCAACGCCATCACCCGTGCGGCACGTATCGGCGGCCGGGAGGCCAGCGCAAGCTCGGCGGCCAGGGCCAGCGCTGTCGCCGGCAGCGCCGCGGCATCGACGGGGTGCGGCGTCAGACGGTCCAGCACCGCGTCGCCCACGCGGTCGAAAAGCACGCGGTTGGGGCGCGCTCCGGGCACGCCGAACACCACGCCGAGATAGCGCACCGGTGCCAGCGGATGCCGAAGTTCGATGGGCCCGCCTGGCACCGATCTCAGTCGTGCGGATATCGCCGGGCTGCCGCCCGCCTCGGTGCTGTCGGTCCCTGCAGCCCCGAGCCCGTCGCCCTCGACCTGGATCGCACGTGCATCCGGCGCGATCAGGAAGCTGGTCTGCGGCCCGCCTCTCGGCACGCAGAGCAGCAAGGCGGTTGCCGGATCTGCGGTTTCGGTCATCGTGACCAGCCCGTCCGCGCCCGGCGATAACCACAGGCCGCGCGCCACCCTCAGGTGGAAGAATTCCATCGGTGCCGGGGCAACATCCGTATCATGGCGCGCAAGCCAGGCGAGCCGCCCGGCCCGTTGCACGACGGCAAGAACCTTCGCGATCCGACCTGAAATGGCTGTCAGGAAAAGCCGTTTCGCCGGCGCATCGGGCAACCCGCGCCGCACGCGGACATGTCAGCTCCCACCCGTGACCCGCCAGACGGTGTTGCCGACGTCGTCCGCCACCAGCAACGCGCCTTGCCGGTCGAGCGTGACACCGACCGGCCGCCCCTGCGCGTTGCCGTCACTATCCAGAAAACCGGTGAGCACATCGACAGGATCGCCGTTGGGCCGGCCATCCTTGAACGGCACGAAAACCACTTTGTAGCCGCTCCTGGGCTTGCGGTTCCAGCTTCCATGCTGCCCGACAAAAGCGCCTTGTTGGAACGCGGCGGGCAGCAGTCCGGGCCGCGAAAAGGTCAGCCCGAGCGAGGCGGTGTGCGGCCCCAGCGCGTAGTCGGGAGCAATGGCGCTGGCCACCAGATCGGGGCGCTGCGGCTGCGCGCGGTCGTCGATGTGCTGGCCGTAATAGCTGTAAGGCCAGCCGTAGAACGCGCCGTCATGAACCGCCGTCATGTAGTCCGGCACGAGATCGCTGCCGATCTCGTCGCGTTCGTTCACCGACACCCACAACGCGCCGGTCGCCGGCTCCCACGCCATGCCCACCGGGTTGCGCAGGCCGGACGCGAACACCCGGTGCGCGCCGGTCGCCCGGTCCACTTCCCAGACCGCGGCGCGGCCGGTCTCGGCGGCGATGCCGTTTTCGGCCACGTTGCTGTTCGACCCGACGCTGACATACAGCTTGGTGCCGTCCGCGCTCGCAACGACGTTCTTTGTCCAGTGATGGTCGATCGGGCCGCCCGGCAGGTCGGTCACCTTGGCCGGCGGCGCGGTGATGCTCGTCTGCCCCGGCCGATACGGGAAACGCACCAACTCATCGGTACCGGCGACATAGAAATCGTTGCCGACCAGCGTCATTCCGAACGGCGCCACCACCCCGGTCAGGAAGGTGAAGCGTTGCACGGGCCCGCCTTGCGGGTTCTCGCGCAGCAGCGTGATCCGGTTGGCGCTTGCCGCACCGGCGCCGGCCTTTCTTTGCACCATCGCGCCGATGAAGCCGCGAATGCCCTGCCGGTCCTGCGCCCGGTTTGGCCCATTGGTTTCGGCCACCAGGATGTCGCCGTTCGGCAGCACGTAAAGCCAGCGGGGATGGTCCAGCCCCTGCGCCAACGGCTCGACCGCCAGCCCGGGCTCGGCCACCGGCTTGGCCCCGGCCGCCCAGCCGATGGCGGGTGCAATGTTGGTTGTCGGCAGCAATCCGGCATGCGGGGGCGGCAGTTGCGGATGCGGCCCGGTACCCGCCGCCACCGGCAGCGTCGCGCGTTCGCCGCACGCATACAGGCTCAGCAGCCCCGCCGCCACGATCACCCCGGTCACTATCGAACGCCCGCGCATGGCGGATGAAATCCTTCTGAAACCCTCTCCCGCCCGGTCGGCGGGAGAGGCGCCGGCAATCAGGCCTTGGTTGTCGATACGTAACGCCCGATCACCTGCTCCAGCACATCGAGCGGCAGCGCGCCGGACAGCAGGCCCGCATCGTGGAAGCGGCGGAGGTCGAATTTCGGCCCGAGCGCCGTCTTCGCCTGGGCGCGCAGCCGCAGCCAGGTCAGCTTGCCGACCATGTAGCTGCACGCCTGGCCCGGCCATACGCAATACCGCTCGATTTCGGTGATCGCGGCCGAGCGTTTCTCGCCCAGCGTCTCGACGTAGTAATCGACCGCCTTCTCACGGCTCCAGCCCTGCGCGTGCATGCCGGAATCCACCACCAGCCGGACCGCGCGGAACATCGCGTCCTTCATCTGGCCGATATGGCCGAACGGGTCCTGGTCGTACATGCCCATTTCGACGGCCAGCTGCTCGGCATACAGCGCCCAGCCTTCGCCATAGCCCGAAAAGAACACGATCTTCCTGATCAGCGGCAGGTCCTTCATCTCCTGCGCCAGAGTGAGCTGCAGGTGATGTCCGGGGATCGCCTCGTGATAGGTCAGCGTCGGCAGCGACCAGCTCGGCATCTCCGCAGTGTCGCGCAGGTTGATGTAATAGGCACCGGCGCGCGAACCATCCAGCGTTCCGGGCTGGTAATAACCACCCGGCGCGCCGGCCTCGATCGCTTTCGGAACGCGGCGTATCTCAACCTTGGTTTTCGGCAGCGCGCCGAAATACTGCGGCAGCTTCGCCTGCACCACCGCAACCTTCTTGTTGAGGTCGGCCAGCAGAGTGTCCTTGCCGGCATCGGTGTTGGGATAAAGGAACTTCGGATCCGCCATCATCGCGGCGAGGCGCTGCCCGACCGTGCCGTCCTTCATGCCCTGCGCCTGCAACGCCTTGTCGATGCCGACATTCAGCTCGGCGACGAGTTGCAATCCGGTCTGGTGCAACTGCGCCGGCGACATCGATGACGTGGTGTAATTCTTCAGCGCCAATGCATAGTAGTCGCCGCCCTTGGGCAGCCGCGCCACGCCCGCATCGTGCACCGCGGTCTTGCGCGCCGCCTTGAAATGCTCCGCCTGGCGCGACAACGCGGGCAGTATCTTGCCGGCGTAAATAGCCGACGCGCGGACGCCGAAATCGCCCTTCAGCCCGGCCTCGCCGGCACGGCGCACCAGCGAGGTGACCAGCACCGCTTTCTCGGCCGGCGTGTCGAGGAAGGCCTGCATCTGCACCAGCGTTTTATCGATGATGAAATCGGGCGGCACCACGCCCAGCTTCGCATCGTGCTGTATCCGCTCGAGCTCCTGGTCCATCACCGTGGACAAGGCGATCAGCCGCGCGATGTACGCCTCGGCATCCGCCGCGGTCTTCATCTCGTGCTGGGTGTCCAGGAAGTCCGGCAAGTCGTGGTACGCGCCGACGAGCTGGCTGACCACGTAGGGCGACTGCACGCTGCCGCCGGCGTAATCGAAGTTGTCGTAGCCATCCTGCGTCACCTGCAGGACGAACAGCACCGTGTCGTAGCTTGAACCATCGAACGCCGACAGCTTGCTGCGGTCGAGCGCCTTCAAGGCCGCGAGCCGTTCCGCGTTGTCGCGCTTGTCCTTGGCGTCGCTGGCCAGCGACGCTCAGGCGCGATTTCAGCGGTGCCAACGCCCCGCGGTCCAACCCCAGGCTGGTCGCCAGCTCCGGCGAGCGCTGCAACTGCTCCTGGACGAAGCGATCGAACAGCGCATGCAGCTTCTGGCTCTCGTCACCGGCCCCCGATGCCGGTTCGGCAGCCGCGCGCCGCGAACCGGGCACCAGCCCGAGCGCAATCAGGGCCATCAGCAAAGGGCGTCGGTTCAGCATGTTGCCTCGCGGATTTCAATTGAGGCGGCGACCCTAGACCAACTCGCCGCAGCGGAACATGCCCGGCCCGGGTCCTTGCCCAACCGGCCGCCGATGGTGCAAGGCGGCAGCCAGCACAGGCGGCCGAATGCTCCCCGACATCGACAGCAACGTCAACATCCTGATCCGCGGGCAGTCGAACGCAGCGTATTTCAGCAAGGATGCCGGGCGGACGCTGGCGGACGGGGTTGCCACCCTGCTCGGCTTCGACGGGAAGACCGCGACCGTGACGCTGGTCGGCGGCCCGAGGATCACCGAGCATGCAGCGACCGCGCTGATCTGGGACCAGGCGGGCGGCCGAGCCTGGATGAGCCCCGCGCCCGGCGGGCAGGGCTGGGTGCCGAACGCCAATGAGCAGCAGGTGCTGGACACCATCAAAGCGCTGCCGGCGCCGGTCC
>CAZZWO010000179.1:0-6435 GCA_964657885.1 uncultured Acetobacteraceae bacterium
GGTGATGCTGTTCGACTTCATCGAGCTGTTGCGTCGCGCGGCACTGCGCACCGATGTCGGGTTCGGCCTGGTGGTCAGCATCGCGCTGCTCCGGCTGCCCTATTACATGCTGCAGATCCTGCCGTTCGCCGTGCTGGTCGGCGGCATCATCGCATTCTGGCGGCTGACCCGGTCGTCCGAGCTGATCGTGGCGCGCGCCGCCGGCGTCTCGGCCTGGCAGTTCCTCAGCGTGCCGGTAGCCAGCGCGATCGGGATCGGCCTGATCGCCAGCGCCGGGCTGTCGCCGCTTTCCTCGACGATGTTCGCCCGCGCCGAGGCGCTCGACAACGTCTACCTGCGCCAGAACGGCGGCCCGCTGGCGTTGCGCGGGGGCCAGTTGTGGTTGCGGCAGGCAGACCATGCGCTGGACCCGCAAGGCGTCGCGATCATCCACGCGCGGCAGGTGCAGTTGCGCGGCAAGGTGGTGGCCGCGAGCGACATCAGCGTGTTCCGGCTCGATGCCACCGACCACCTGCTCTCACGCGTCGAGGCGGACCGTGCATCCCTCACGCGTGGCGCCTGGAAGATGGAAGGCGCCCGGACCATCACGCCCGACCACCTGCCGGTCAACGTGGGGCGCATGGCCCTGCCGACCGACCTGACCGCACGGCGGGTGCAGGAAAGCTTCCAGTCGCCGGAAACCCTGTCGGTGTGGGCGCTGCCGGGCTTCATCGCCCTGCTGGAGCGCGCCGGCTTCTCGTCGGTCCGGCACCGGCTGCACTTCCAGTCGCTGCTGGCCCTGCCGTTACTCTGTGGCACGATGGCGCTTGTTGCAGCCGGCTTCTCCATGCGTCAGACACGGCGGGGGGGCGTGGCCCGCATGGTTGGGTCCGGGGTTGCAGCGGGGTTCGCATTGTTCACGGTCAGCAAGGTGGCTGAGGAGTTCGGACAGTCGGGCGCGCTGCCGGCGGTGCTGGCGGCGTGGGCGCCGGCCGCCGCCGGCCTGATGCTGGCGGTGGCACTGCTCCTGCACCTGGAGGACGGCTGAATGCTCCGGGTCGCCCGGCCGGCCCGCGCCGGCGGCCACCCCTCGCGTGCCGCCCGTAACCGCACTCTTCTGGGTCTCGTGGCCGGTGGCGCCCTCGCGTTGCCCTTCGGGGCCATGGCGCAGTACCGGCCGCCGGCGCAGCACTTCCCGATGGTCAACCTGGATGCGCAGCCGCTATCCGGCAACGAGCCGGTGACGTTCCAGGCGGACAGCGTCAGCTACGACAAGGAACACGGCCTGGTGTCGGCCGACGGGCATGTCGAAGCCTGGCAGAACGACCACGTCCTGCGCGCCGACCGCGTCACCTTCGACCGCAACACCAACGTCGCCGCCGCCTACGGTCACGTGGTGATCGTGGAGCCGGACGGGCAGGTGCTGTTCGCCGACTATGCCGAGCTGACACAGGGCATGCGGAACGGTGTGATGACCGGCATGCGGGCGCTGCTGGAACAGAACGGCCGGCTGGCCGCCAACGGTGCACGGCGCACCGAGGGCAAGCTGAACGAGATGACGCGCGGCGTGTATTCCACCTGCAACGTGTGCGCGCTGCACCCCGAGAACGCGCCGCTGTGGCAATTGCGCGCGCATGTGCTGACGCAGGACCTCGAGAACAAGCGCATCGAATACCGGGACGCCACCCTCGACTTCTTCGGTTTTCCGGTGATGTACCTGCCGTATTTCTCGAACAGCGATCCGTCGGTGAAGCGGCAGAGCGGCCTGCTGTCGCCGATCATCGGCGCCACCGACAGCCATCTCGGCAGCTACCTCGCGCTGCCCTACTACATCGTGCTCGACGGGCAGTCCGACCTGACGCTGACGCCGCTGATCGCGACGCGCACCGGCCCGCAGCTCGAAGCGCTGTACCGCCGCGATTTCAACAGCGGACATTTGACCATCGACGGTGCGATCGCCCGCGACGAAGACAAGATGCAGGGCTATGTTTTCGCGCACGGGCTGTTCGACTGGGACAACACCTGGCGCTACGGCTTCGACATCAACCTTGCCAGTTCGGTCGATTACATGCGGGACTTCCACATCCCCGGTTACGGCACCAACGTCCTGGGCAGCGATGCCTACATCGAGGGCTTCGGCGTCGGCAGCTACGCCAAGCTCGACATCCGCACCTACCAGGGCCTGAACAGCAGCATCAACCAGAGCCTGCTGCCCTACGTGCTGCCGCGCTACCAATACAGCTTCCTGGGCGAACCCGATTTCCTCGGCGGCCGCTTCAGCTTCGACACCCAGGAATTCAACATCCTGCGAGACCAGGGCACCAACGATCAGCGGCTGGGCGCGAAGGTCGAGTGGAACCGCCCGTTCGCCGGCGCACTCGGCGACCGCTGGCTGTTCACCATCCAGGGCATCGCCGCCGCCTACAACGCGAACGTGCTGAACGGACAACCGAACTTCCAGGACCAGGATGTCGCGCGCGGGGTGCACGGCCAAGTGCAGGTGGCGCTGAAACTGAACTGGCCGTTCGTTCGCGACGCCGGCAAGCTCGGCACCCAGATCATCGAGCCGATCATCCAGGTGATCGCCGCACCGCAGAGCGGCAACAGCCTGCGCGACAACATCCCGAACGAAGACAGCCTGGATTACGAGTTCACCGACACCACGCTGTTCGAGCTGAACCGCTTCGGCGGCTACGACCGGTACGACGGCGGCGGACGGGTGAACTTCGCGCTTCGCGGCGAGTGGGATTTTGCCGGTGGCCAGAAGCTCGAGGGTCTCGTCGGCGCATCCTGGGAACAGCACATCGACCGCAACCTGTACCCGCAGTTCCAGCCATGGAACGGCTTCGAACAGGGCAAGCACCTCTCCGACATCGTAGGGCGCGCCAGCTACATCCCGAACAAGCTGTTCGACTTCACCGCACGCGCCCGCTTCGATCACGACAACGGAGACCTGCGTTTCGCCGATGCCATCGCCAGTGCGGGCGAGCCGATATTGCGGGTGAATGGCGGCTTCATCTACAGCTCCACCAACCCGTACACGCTGTACCTGCAGAACTTCAACATTCCGGGCTTCTTCACCCTGCCGCCGACCAACCCGTTCCTGGCGCCCGACCAGATCGCGTTCTTCACGCCGCGCCAGGAAGCGACGGCCGGGATCTCCACCCACTTCGGCGGCTACACCATCACCGCAGACGCGCGCCGCGACCTGCAGACCGGCAAGCTCGTGTCGATCGGCACCAACGCGAAATGGGAAAACGAGTGTTTCGCGTTCGACATCTACGCTGCGCGCCGCTTCACCGCCATCAACTTCGATTCCGGCGACACCACCGTCCTGTTCACCATCGTCCTCAAGACGGTCGGCGCCTTCGGAGTGAACGGATGACCCGCCCGGTCAGTCAACATTTGCCGCCAGTTCAGAAAGTTGGTCGTATGCGTCACGCTTTGATGGTTCTGCTGCTCGCCTCCTCAGCCATTGCGTCCGGGACCGCTTCCGCAGCGCTTCCCGCAAAACCGCCGGCGCCGCCCGCACCGGCGCCGGCGGCCGAGCCGGCCGACGGCATCGTCGCCGTGGTGAACGGCGAGGTGATCACGCGCGCCGACGTGGACAATCGCGCGCGGCTTTTCGCGCTGACCACCGGCCAGCCGATCGCGCCGGAAACCCTGAAGCTGCTGCGTCCGCAGATCACCCGCGAACTGATCGACGATCGCCTGCGCATGCAGGAGATCCAGCGCCGCAAGATCGCGGTGCCCGACGTGGACGTGGCGCACGCGATCGCCGACATCGAAAACCGCAACCACCTTCCGCAAGGCGGCCTGCAAGCGAAGCTTTCGGGACAGGGCGTCTCGCCATCCACGCTGATCGCACAGATCCGCACCCAGCTCGGCTGGACGCGCGTGCTGCGGCAGGAATTGTCGGAACGCGGCCGCATCACCGAAAACGAAGTCGCCGAACAGGAGAAAATCTTCAAGCAGCAACAGGGTCAGCCGCAATACCGGCTGGGCGAGATTTTCGTCGCGGCCGAGGACCCGGCGCATCTGAGCGACGCGCGCCACTTCGCCGATACCGTCATCCAGCAGCTGCACGCGGGCGCCCCGTTCGGCATCGTCGCCGCCGAGTTCAGCCAGAGCCAGACGGCACTCGAGGGCGGCTCGCTCGGCTGGGTGCGGCCGGACCAGCTCGACCCGAAGGTGGCGAGCCTGGTGACCGAAATGCCGGTCGGCGCAGTCAGCAACCCGGTCCGCGTCGCCGGCGGCTTCGACATCGTGACCCTGCAGGAAAAACGGCAGGTCGGTTCGGACCTTGCGACCGTGCTGACGCTGCGGCAGTCATTCTACCCATTCAGCACGCCGCTCGATCCGGCAAACCCCACGCCCGAACAGCGGAAGGCGCTGATCGACGGCCAGAACCTGTCGAAGGCCGCCCACACCTGCGCGGATATCGAGGCCGCCAACAAGGCCGCCGGCAGCAAGCGCGCGACCGATCCCGGCCCGGTCCGGCTGGACCGTCTCAGCGGCCCGATGCAGCAATTGCTCGGCGGCCTGCCGGTCGGCCAGGCGAGCAAGGCGCTGGTCACCAATGACGGCATCCTGGTGGTGATGGTGTGTGCCCGCGACCAGAAGAACATGGCCGCAATGACCCGCGACGACATCACCAACCAGTTGCTGGAACAGCGCGTCGAGCTCGCCTCCCGCCAGCTCCAGCAGGACTTAAAAAGGCGAGCCCTGATAGACCAAAGAACCTAGGGATCGCCTGAAGGCTACCAGGCCGGCCGTCCGGCCCCCGTTTCTGCGCCTCCGGTGCTCACCGACCGTTAAGGTCGGCTCCGCTCCGGGTTTCGAAACGAACGCCGGACGACACGGCCAAGCGCATTCTCGACCGGTCTCTCGTTGCCGGTCCGAGCGCGGCGCTGGATACTATTTCGCGCCGAACAGCTTTGAGATCAGGCCGCGTTTCTCGTGTTCGGGCTGGAGTTCGGGCGGCAGGACCGGGCGCAGGGGTGGGGGCGGCATCGTCTCGGGCATGGCGGCGAACGGCGAGTCGGCGGTTCCGGCCAGCGCCCGCGTGCTGGACAACATGCGGGGCAGAACCTCGATCAACTCGGCGGCCGGCGGCAGCGGGGTGAAGCGGTCGGGGATTTCGGCCGCCATCAACGGCACGGGCTCTTCATGGCCGAAATAGCTTAGCGGCAGTTCGACATAGGCCTGCTGCTCCTGCTGCTCGGCAGGTGCCGTGGCGTCGGGATCTTCGAGCGGCGGCGCGGCTGGCCTCGCCGGGGCGGCGAACACGCTGAGCGGCGACGCCTGCGTCTCATCGTCGTCGTCGTCGTTATCGTGCAACTCGGGTGAACCGGCCGGCGCCGGTGCCGGCGGGAAACGCAGGCTGGCGAAGCTGGATTCGGCAAACACCGGGGCGCCCGGTTCGGCCGGCCCGGCGTTCTCCACAGGCTTTGCGGGAAGCGCCGCTGCGATCAGCCCGGGATTCTGATCGTCCGGCGGCAGCGGCGCATCGGGCGAGGCATATACAGACTCCCTCGACGCCGGGGCGGCAGGCCGCAATGGAATGACCGGCGCGGATGGCGGCGCTGCCTGGTCGTGCTCCGCCGCGCGTTCCCGGACCTGGTCCTGCCCCGGCGCGGACAGCGCCAGCGGCGACTGGTGCGAGCTTTCGGCTGCCAGGCGCTCTGCCTCGTCCAACGCATCGTGCCCCGCGCGGGAGCCGGGCGAGATGTCGAGCGCCAACCGCAGCGCGGGGATCGCCTCGGCCGGGTTGGTCTCGGCCAGCGCCATCGCGACATGCAGCCGCTCGTTCCACTCGTAGCAAAGATAGCGCCGGCAGTATTGCTCGAAGGTGAACAGCCCCTCGTCCAGTACCGGATAGCGGTGGTCCGGCAGCGGCGCCTGCATGCCGTAATGGCGCAGCACCGCGGGGTGGATCGGCATCGCACCTGGCGCGAACGGCGCCTCCAGCAGCAACTGCGCCTTGGCGGCACCGACGCCCATGCGGTCCAGCACCGTCGCCGCCACGTGCTGGAACAGCGGCAGGCGCAGCCTCTCGCGCGTTGCAAACAGGTTCTGGCTGCGGAACTGCGAACCGATGAAGCCGGCGATATCGAAGCCGGTATGCGCGTCCAGCCGTGCCTGCCGGGCCATGGTATGCGCGAACAGGCCGTCGAGGTCCGCTTCGTCGGCCACATCGAGCGCCAGGTAACGCCGGATCGCCTCGTCTTCCGGCACATGCTCGGCCAGCATCCTGTCGAGGAAGCTGTCGCCGAAATCCGCCGGATACGGGCCGCCCGGCAGCGCATCGATGCCGCGGTTGCGCGGGTGGGCGCGCCCAGCGAACGGCCACAGGAACGCGCCATACACGATCGGTACGGCAATGCGCTCGGCACTCGATGGCACCAGCCGTTCGGGCACCGTCTCGCCGGCATCGCTGACATCGGTGATAACGAT
>CAZZWO010000180.1:0-6382 GCA_964657885.1 uncultured Acetobacteraceae bacterium
TGTGGGCCCGCGGCAAGGACGCCTGGCATGTCGACGCCCCCGTCGCGGTTGTCGGCGACCGGGTCCTGGCGGCCTCGGCATTCCTGGACGCCGAGAAGGTCGGCGAGCGGTCGCTGTTCGGCCTCAAGGCGGCGGCGTCCGCCATCTCGCTCGGCTCGGGCTTCCGCGGCGGCCTGTTCTTCGCTTCGCTGTTCCTCGGCGCGATGCTGGGCAAGTCGTTCGCCGCGGTGATGCTACTGGTGTGGCCGGTGCCGGTGTTCCCCGACGCGGTCTATGGGCTGATCGGGATGAGCGGCCTGGCCGTCGCCATCGTCGGCGGGCCGCTGACCATGACCTTCCTCGCACTGGAGAGTTCCGGCAGCCTGCCGCTGACCGTCGCGGTGCTGGCCGCAGCCGTGATCTCGTCGCTGACGGTCCGGCGCACCTTCGGCTATTCGTTCGCCACCTGGCGCTTCCACCTGCGCGGCGAGAGCATCCGCAGCGCCGTGGATATCGGCTGGATGCGTAACCTGACGGTCGGCCGGATGATGCGCCGGGACATCCGCCCGATCCGCTCCGACACCTCGCTGATCGCATTCCGCCGCGACTACCCGCTCGGTTCGGCGACCCGCATCGTGGTGATCGACGAGCAGGACCGTTACGCCGGCATCATCTGGGTCGCGGACGCCCATGCTGCGGCTGCATCCGCCAGCACGGTTGCCGAGTTGCTGCACCACACCGCCTGCGTGCTGACCCCCGACATGACGGTCAAGGAAGCCGCGACGACGTTCGAGAAAGCCGAAGCCGATGCTTTGGCGGTGGTGGATGGCCCTACGAGCCTGCGCGTGCTGGGTCTGCTGACCGAGCAGTTTGCGCTGCGCCGCTACAGCGAGGAGCTGGAGCGGCGGCGCCGTGACCTGAGCGGGGAGTAGAGACCGTCCGAGAACGCTACTATGCCGGCCGTCCAACGCGCCTTTCTCCGCTTCCGGTGCTCTCGGCCCCACGGCCGCTCCGCTCCGGTTCTCGAAAGACGCGCTGGGCGACTCGGCCTAGCGCATTCTCAAACGGTCTCAAATCTGCCCGGCGTTGTTTAATTGGTCGCGGCGCCGCAGCCCTTGGTGGCGACCAGGGTTGCGATGTTGTCGATCGTGCCCGTCGAGTCGAACTCGGTGGCAGCCGTGGTGATCAACGTGCCGCTGCTGATCTTGCCGGTGATGGTGATGGATTCTTTTCCGGCGGCCAGGAACGTCGCATAGAACGCGCCCTTGTAGGTGACGTAGGTGCCGCCGTAGGACGGATACTGGAACGACGTCACCGTGCCCTCGTCGCCGTAATTCTTCTTGGCGCCCGTGCTGGCAAGCTGAAAGCAGACCAGACGGCTGCTGCCGCTCGCCTCGGAGAACTTCACCAAATAGTCTCCGGTCAAATTCGCGGCGAAACTGGAAGTTGCAAAACCAAGACCAACTGCAACTGCGCCCGCCAAAGTAATAAGTTTCACGATTATCTTCTCCTGCCTGCTAATAGCTCGCCCGCGCGCGGCTTTGCCTCGAAAGGACTTACTTGCCGCGCCCATGATATGTCCAGACGTTTAACAGACTCGCAGCACGAATTTTGGGACGTGCCAGGGGGCAACCCGTCTCAATCCTAACTCCCGGCCCACGCCTTGACTCCCGGCCCATGCAGCGTGTTCATCCGCCACCCTGTTTGCCGGACCACCTCAGCCATGCCCGCCAGCCCTAACTCCGTGCCCGGCAAGCCGACCAAATCGACTCCAACCACCGGCAAGACGGCCAAATCGTCGCAGGCCAAGCCGCAAGCCGGCGGGGTGCTCGAGACGATCAAGACGCTGCTCTATGCCGGCCTGATCGCGCTGGGCATCCGCACCGTAGCCTTCGAGCCGTTCAACATCCCGTCCGGTTCGATGATCCCCACCCTGCTAATTGGCGACTTCGTGTTCGTCAGCAAGTACACGTACGGCTACTCGCATTTCTCCATGCCGTTCTCGCCGCCGCTGTTTTCCGGCCGTATCCTCGGCTCGTACCCGCATCGCGGTGACGTCGTGGTGTTCCGCAACACGCGCAACACCAGCGAGGATTGGATCAAGCGGGTGATCGGCCTGCCGGGCGACCACATCCAGGTCAAGGCGGGCCAGCTCTACATCAACGGAACCGAGGTTCCGCGCGCCGCCGAAGGGGATTTCGAGGCGGCCGACGAGAACGGCACGCGCATCCTGACCAAGGAATACCTCGAATCGCTCCCGAACGGGCCGAAGCACCATCTGCTCAAATACAGCGATGACGAACGCAACGTCTCCGGCGACCTGGACGTGAACAATACCGACGAATACGTGGTCCCGGACGGCCACCTGTTCATGATGGGCGACAACCGTGACAACTCTGCGGATAGCCGGTTCATGAACGGGCTGGGTTTCGTGCCGCTGGAGAATGTCATCGGCCGGGCGCAGTTCATCTTTTTCAGCTTCGAAGCCTACCATCCCTGGTACGAGTTCTGGCAGTGGCCGGCCGAAGTGCGCTGGAGCCGGCTGCTGAAGGGCGTTGGTTGACCGGGGCTGCCGCCACTCCCGAGGCTCCGGGCCCCGAAGCCGCCGTCCCGACTGTGCCAGCGCCCAAGGCTGGACCCGCCGCCCAGGCCAGGCGAATCGACGCTGCGAGCCGCCTCCTCGGACATGACTTCGCCAAACCGTCGCTGCTCGCCGAGGCGCTGACCCATCGCTCGGCCGCCGCCGGCCGGCCATCCCCGCGCTCTCCACGCGGCACCCGCAGCACCGGCGCCGGCTCCAACGAGCGGCTGGAGTTCGTCGGCGACCGTGTGCTGGGGCTGGTGGTGGCCGAGTGGGTCGCCACCCGTTTCCCCGACGAGCAGGAAGGCCAGCTGGGCCCCCGCCACGCCCATCTCGTCTCACGCGAGGCGGTTTGCACGGTGGCCGAACGCGTCGGCCTCGCCGACCTGCTGTCGCTCGGCGCCAACGAGAAGCTGTCCGGCGTCGGCCGGCTCGCCACCGTGCTAGCCGATGCGATGGAAGCGGTCATCGGAGCGTTGTACCTCGATGGCGGGCTGGACCCCGCCCGCGACTTCATCCGGCAGGCCTGGGCGCCGCTGATGGAGGCGCAGGTAGCGCCGCCCAAGGACCCGAAGACCGCCTTGCAGGAGCGGCTGCTGGCACGCGGCGAGCCGTTGCCGGACTATCGCGTGGTGTCGAGCGAGGGGCCGTCCCACGCACCGCATTTCGTCATTTCGGTAGCCGCGCGCGGGCAGACCGGCATCGGCGAAGGCAGCACGAAACGCGTCGCCGAACGTGCAGCGGCGGCAAACCTGTTGGAAAAGATCGCATGACCCGCCCATCCGCCCGCGCCCTCTGCCTCATCGGGCGACACGCGTGAACGCGCCCGCCAGCCGGTGCGGGTTCGTGGCCATCGTCGGTGCGCCGAACGCCGGCAAATCGACGCTGCTGAACCGCATGGCCGGCGCCAAGCTGTCGATCGTCAGCCCCAAGGCGCAGACCACGCGTTTCCGCGTGCTGGGCATACTGCTCCGAGGCCCCGCGCAGATCCTGCTGGTCGATACGCCCGGCATTTTTGCGCCGCGCCGCAAGCTGGACCGCGCAATGGTCAACGCCGCCTGGACCGGCTCCGACGATGCCGACCTGACCCTGTTCATGGTCGATGCCAGCCGCGGCGTGACCGAGCAGGTGGGGGTCATCGCCGACCGGCTGCGGACGGCCGCGAGGCGCACCTGGCTGATCCTGAACAAGGTCGATCTGGTGCCCCGCCTGCGCCTGTTGCCGCTGACCGCCGAGCTGTCCGAGCGCACGCCGTTCGAACAAACCTTCATGGTGAGCGCGGCAAACGGCGACGGTGTCACCGACCTGCTCGACGCCACGGCCGCGGCCTTGCCCGAAGGTCCGCATCTGTATCCCGACGACGAGATCACCGATCTGCCGGACCGCCTGCTGGCCGCCGAGATCGTGCGCGAACAGATATTCCTGCAGACCCATGAAGAAGTCCCTTACGGCACCACCGTCGAGACCGAGAGCTTCACCGAGCGGCCCGACGGTTCGGTGCGCATCGACGCCACGATTTACGTGTCGCGCGCCGGGCAGAAGGCCATCCTGATCGGCGAGGGCGGCGCCCGGGTGCGCGACATCGGCGCCAAGGCCCGCTCGCATCTCGGCCAGTTGCTGGACCGCACGGTGCATTTGTTCCTCAACGTGAAGGAACGGTCGGGGTGGGATGAGGAACGCGCCCGGCTGCGTGCTATTGGGCTCGATGATCCGGATTAGAGTAGAGGTAGGCTTTCTTTTTTGAAAAAAAGAAACAAAAAACTTTTGTCAGGCTGTCGCGGACTTTAATAATCAAAAGTTTTTGCGTCCTTTTTTCAAAAAGGACTGCTTGCCTTAACTACAGGAACCTTCGCTTTGCTATCCAGCCGCCGAAACCTCGACTTCACCCTCTACGAATGGCTCGGCGTCGAAGCGCTGCTCGACCGGCCGGCGTATGCCGACCACTCGCGCGCCACCTTCGATGCATTGCTCGATTTGTCGGAACGGCTAGCTACCGACAAGTATCTGCCGACGCTGAAGGACAGCGACCGCCATGAGCCGTCGCTCGATGCCGAGGGCAACGTGCACGTGCTGCCCGCAATCCGCGACGCGCTGGCCGCCACTGCCGAGGCTGGGCTGTTCGCGGCCGGCTTCCCCGCGGAACTCGACGGCATGGCGGTGCCGAGCACCGTCTATTGGGCGGCGATGGGCCTGCTGAAGGCCGCAAGCGTCAGCGCCACCGGGTTCATGATGTTGACGGTGGCCAATGCGCGGTTGATCGCCACGTTCGGAACCCCGGCTCAGGTGGCCGCCTTTGCGGCGCCGCAGATCGCCGGCCGATGGTTCGGCACGATGTGCCTGTCCGAGCCGCAGGCCGGTTCGTCGCTGGCCGACATCTCCACGCGGGCGGAGCCGGACGGGCAGGACGGCTTCGGCCAGCGTTACCGGCTGCGCGGCAACAAGATGTGGATTTCGGGCGGCGACCACGATGCGTCCGAGAACATCGTGCACCTGGTGCTGGCCAAGGTGCCGGGGCCGGACGGCAAGCCGGTCGCCGGCACCCGCGGCATTTCGCTGTTCATCGTTCCGAAATACCTGCCGTCCAATGATGCGCCGGAGAGCGAAGCCGGCGAGCGCAATGACATCGTGGTCGCCGGCCTCAACCATAAGATGGGGTTCCGCGGCATCCCGAATTGCCTGCTGAACCTCGGCGAGGGGCGCTTTACACCGGCAGGCAGGTCCGGCGCCATCGGCTACCTGGTGGGACAGGTCGGGCAGGGGCTGCCGATCATGTTCCAGATGATGAACGAGGCGCGGGTCGGCGTCGGCCTCGGGGCCGCGATGCTGGCCATCCGCGGCTACCAGCTGGCGCTGACCTACGCAACGGATCGGCTACAGGGCCGGCCGCTGGACACGCGCGGCAGGGTCGAGAACCCGCCGGTGCCGCTGATTTCGCACCCCGACGTGAAGCGCATGTTGCTGGCGCAGAAGGCCTATGCCGAGGGGGCGCTGGCACTGGTGCTGTATGCCGGGCGCCTGATCGACGAGGAGCGTTCGGCGCCCGATGCCGATGCGCGGGGGCAGGCGGGCGCGTTGCTGTCGCTGTTGACGCCGGTCGCCAAGACCTGGCCGTCCGAGTGGGGGCTGGCCGCGAACGACCTCGCGATCCAGGTGCATGGCGGCTACGGCTACACGCGCGACTTCGACGTCGAGCAACTGTATCGCGACAACCGGCTGAACCCGATCCACGAGGGCACCACCGGCATCCAGGGGCTGGACCTGCTCGGCCGCAAGATTTTGCGCGAGCGGGCGGCGAGCCTGCGGCAGCTGCAGGGCCTGGTCTCGGCAACTGTCGAACGCGCCCGCTCGCAAGCGGGACTCGCGGCGCTGGCCGATGCGTTGGAGGGCACCTGGAAACACGTCGCCGGCACCGTCGAACGGCTGTTGACGCTGAACGACGACGCGCGCGCGCTGGCCCATGCGACGGCCTTCCTGTCCGCATTCGGCCACGCCGTCGTCGGCTGGCTGTGGCTCGACCAGGCCGTGCTTTGTGCCGCCGCCGAGCCGGACGACTACCGGCTGGGCAAGATCAGGGCGTGCCGCTTTTTCTTCGAGACCGAGCTGCCGCGCGTGGCGGTCTGGCTCGACCAGGTCGATGGCCTGAGCGACGTGGCCGCCGGGATGCCGGCCGAGCAGTTCTGACGCGGCGGCCTGACGGCCCGCGGGTATGGAATGGTCGGCGCCCGGGATCGTGCTCAGTGCGGCGCCCTATGCGGAGGGCGATGCGCTGGCCGCGGTGTTCACCGAGGAGCATGGCGTCTATCGCGGGCTGGCACGCGGCGG
>CAZZWO010000181.1:0-6350 GCA_964657885.1 uncultured Acetobacteraceae bacterium
CCCGCCATACAGCGCCATGACGTAGAACGGCAGCACCATCGCCATGAACGGCAATTGCCGTCCGATCATCGCGCCGAGCGTCACCGGCGACAGGCCGGTCACCTGCCCGAGCACGGTCACCGGCGCGCCCAGCGCGCCGAAAGCCACCGGGGCCGTATTGAAGATCAGCGTGAAGGTCAGCGCTTCGAGTGGCGGGAAGCCCACCAGGATCAGCAGCGCGCTGGTGATGGCGACGGGTGTGCCGAACCCCGAGATCCCTTCGAGCAGACAGCCGAAGCAGAAGCCGATGACCACCAGCACCACCCGGCGGTCGTCCGGCAGGTGGTCGAGGATCCAGTCGCGGAACGCGTCGAAACGGCCCGAGACAACGGCGATGTTGTACAGCAACAGGGCGTTGAAGACGATCCACATGACCGGCCACAATGCGAAGACGGCGCCGGCTGCGGCCGCGTCGAACGCCAGGCGCGGCGGGAACTGCCAGCCGAGCACCGCCACGACGAGCGCCACGAGCAGGCCGGCGAGCGAGGCCTGCCATGCCGGGCGCCGCAGCACCCCCAGCAACAGCAACACCGTCGCGATCGGCAAAGCTGCCACCAGGAACGATAATGGCAGGCTGCCCGCGATCGGCGTGAGCTGTTGATGAAACATGGTCCCCCCGGCTTTTCCGCCACTTGACCATCGTTTCGAGTGTCGCGAAAGCCGGGAGGACCTATCCGAAGGTTTCGGAGGGCGAACCGCCCGTCAGTTCAGGACGATGCCCGCGGGCAGCGGCGAAGTGGTCAGAACGCCGGCGACCCGGCGGTCCAGCGCCGCGCGCGACACGCCGGTCGCCGGCGTGACCACGAGTTCGACCGCCGGGCGTCCGTTGCGGGACAGCGTGGCGACAGGTGCTGCGAGCGGGGTGCGGACCACCGCGGCCACGTCACCGAGGCGCAGCACGCGTTGCCCGGCGCGCACAGGCATGTCGGCGATCGGCTGCACGCCGTTCTGTGCGGCATCGATACGTACGGCGAGACGGCCGGGGGCCGAGTTCGCGGCCTGCACCGGCAAAGCGGCCCGCAGGTCGGCCGGCGACACGCCGAAGCGGGCGAGGTGCGACGCGGTATACTGGACTTCGACCCCAGAACTCTGAAGCCCGTGCAGCGAGACGGCGCCCACGCCGGGCACCGCAAGCACCCGCGCACGCAGATCCTCGGCGGCATCGCGCAGGACGACGAGCGAGGCGCCATCTTCCATCGACAAGGTTGCCGATTGCTGAATGGCCGGCGACAGGGTGGGAGCGGCAGGGCGAGCGGGCAGAAGTGCCATGGCGGCGGCGAGCGTTGCGGCACCCGCGCCCAAGGCGAGGGCGCTCGTGCCGGTCCTGGCGGGACGGGCCTCGCCGGCGGGGGAAGCGTGGAGGGTAGCGCGAACAGGGCAGGCGGCGAGGGAAAGGAACATGACCGGGCTCCCGAATGAGGCGACATCCGGAAGATAGGTTACCAGCGTTCAGTTAACAAGGTTAAACTACGCGCCTGGCGAGCGGACACGGCGAGGTGAGATCGGCCGCAGGCTCACTCGTGCGGTTTCCGGAGAGGCCGGACAGCAGCAGGTCGAGCGTCGTGTCGATCAGCTGGTCCGGAGGGGTCTCGAGGTTCTCTGCCTGGTCGAGCAGCAGGGCGGTGACGCCATGCACGGTCGCCCAGATCGCTTCGGCGATCTGCGGCGCCAGGCCCGCATTGATCGCGCCGATGCGGATCAGCTCGACGATCTGGTCCTGCAGGATCGCAAAGGAGCGGTCGGCCATCTCCAGGGCGCACATGTCGACGCCTTCGCGGCGGAACAGCCTGGTCATGAAGGTCAGCCGGTACTCGTCGGGCCGCGCCAGCCCGAACGCGATGTAGGCGCGGAGCCCGGCCCGCAACCGCTCGAGCTGTGAATGTTCGGGCTGCCGGCTCTGCTCGATCCGGTCGATCAGTTCGGCGAAGGTGTCCTGGGCGATGGCGGCCAGCAACGCATCCTTGTCGGCGAAATGCATGTAGAGCGCAGTCGGCGAGACACCCACCGCGGCACCGATCCGCCGCATGGTCACGTGCATCACGCCCTGCTCCGCGAACAGGTGCTTGGCGGCGTCGAGTATCTCGCCGCGGCGGGACGCGCCCTGCCCACGCTTCTTGCGGCTCCGGGCCGGGTCGGTGTTCTGGTCCATCTGTGAACAGTGTTTACACACGTAATTGAATTCAAGCGATTAACGCAGGCCGGCCGGCTTATTTCGCGGGCTCGCCCAGCCAAGCCAGACATTGTTCGAGCGTGGCATCGCAGCCACCGTCCAGCCATCTTGCACGTACCCGCCGCAATGCCTCGCCCAGTGCCGGGCCGGGCTGCCAGCCGGCCGCGAGCGCGTGCCGGCCCTCCAGCGGGAACACCGGCGTGGGTAACAAGGCCAGCCGGCGCCGCAGGTCCTCGTCGTCCGGATGCGCCAGCCACGAGCGGCCGATCAGGATGGGCGCGCTCTCGTCTGCAAGCAGCCGCCGCAAATTTGTCTCCGGGGCGCCCGGTTGCGGGACGGGTCCGCTCAGCAAGGCCGCCAGCCGGTCCCGCTCCGCACCCGAAAGCTTGAGCCGTCGGCTGAGTGCGCCCGGTTCGCCATCCAGCATGGCGGCAAGCCGCAGGATTGCGTCGGCCGGTCCGCCAGCCTGGATCAACGCCGCAAGGCGGGGCGTCAGAGCAGCCCCGGGCAGCACTTCCTGCAGCACGCCCAGGGTATTCATCAGCTTCAGGGACGGCAGCGGGTCGGTCACCGCGAGTATCCGCTTCAACTCGCTCCAGACACGCTCGGCCGAGAGCCGCCGCAGGCCTGCCACACCCGCCTGGATGGCGGCGGTCGCCCCGGCATCGGGTGGCGGCCTGCCGTAGCGGGCGAAGAAGCGAAAGAACCTCAGGATGCGCAGATGGTCCTCGGCCACGCGCGTGGCGGCATCGCCGACGAAGCGCACGCGGCCGGCTTCCAGGTCCGCTTCGCCGCCGAACGGGTCGTAGAGCCGGCCGGCACGATCCAGCGACATCGCGTTGATGGTAAAGTCGCGCCGCGCTGCATCCTCGGTGAAATCGCTGGTCCAGGCGACCCGGGCGTGCCGTCCGTCGGTCTCCTCGTCGCGGCGCAACGTCGTGATCTCGAACGGCCGGCCGGCGCTGATCGCGGTGATGGTGCCGTGCGCCTCGCCGGTGGCGATCGCCCGCAGGCCCGCTTTGCGCAGAGCGGCGGTGATTTCGTCCGGGGTGTCGGGCGTGGCGAGGTCGATGTCTGCCACCGGCAACCCTGCCAGCGTGTCCCGCACGCAGCCGCCGACCAGCCGCGCGTGTGGCAATGCGGCCAGGACCGGCGCAAGTGCCGGGTCGGACAGGATGGCCGGCAGCGTCATCCGGGGTGGCCGGGCTGGATTTCCGTGCCGTTCAGGCGGGCGGGCACGTAGCGGCCGGTGAAGCTGCGGCTTGTCCCGAGCCAGTAGAGCCCGCCGCCTAACGCCACCAGCAGCAGCAAGGCCGCCACCGTCCCCCGCCTGCTGAGGCCGCGAATGCCGCACAACCAGGCAACAACCAGCCCGACCGGGACCAGCATCAGGGCAATCTCGGCGTATCGCATGCGGTCTAACTAGGCCGAACCCGGCGTGCCGCATATCGGCCGGTTACCCGGCGGGTCGCATATGTGCTGCTCAATAATGCAGGTGGCATTGGGCGATGAGCAGGTCGCCATCCTGCGGCCGGTAAACCAGGCGATGCTCCAGGTTGATCCGGCGCGACCACCAGCCGCTCAACGGCCCGCGCAGCGGCTCCGGCTTGCCGATCCCCGCGGACGGTGTCCGGCAACACTCGCGGATCAGCAGGTCCACGCGTGCGAGCAGCTTCGGGTCGGCCGCTTGCCAGTGGAGGTAGTCGTCCCAGGCCTGTTCCGAGAAGACCAGCCTCAATCGATCAGCTCGCGCGCCGCCCCCTCGTTGCGGTCGAGTTCGCCGGCCGATTTCAACAGCCGCTCCGCGTTACGCGGGCTCTGCAGCAGATACCGGGTTTCCTCGTACGAGGCGTAGTCGTCGAACGACAGCAGAACCGCCGCCGGCTTGCCGCGGTCACGCGTGATGACGACCGGTTCATGGTTTTCCACCACGCTGTCGAGCATCGCCGACAGGTTACGCCGGGCTTCGCTGTAAGATGTCATGCGCATGTGCCGTCTTGTACAGCATTTTGTACAATTCAGCAAGCCGCTTACGGTGCCAGCCGTTCCGCCTCGATGCGCTGCCCGTCGATCTGTCCCGAGATGTGTGCCGTCGCGTTTGTTTCGCGATCGTTCCACACAATGCTGATCGACCCGAGATGCCCTGGCGAGGAGAGCGCGATTTCGGCGTCGATCCGGCCATCCAGCTGGTCCCACGCGATCGTTCCTGAAACGGCCAGGTCCGCCGTCCAGCGCAGCCGGTCCAGGTGCAGCGTGTAACCGCGCTCCGTCGAGCCGATGTGGAACACGCCACCGCGCAACCCGGCCACCGTCCCGCTGGTCGTGACATAGTAGCGGGCTACCGCGTCGCCGACCGTCTCGGCGGCCGCGGAAGCGAGTGCCAGGGCATCCGGGCCGGCGGTATTGCCATCTCGCATGTTCATCCTGCCGGAACCACCGGCCCCGAGTTCACGCCACGATCTGGCGAAGGCAGGCACCGGACGGACCGGCCGGATCGCCAACGCGCAGGACGTGTCGCCGGGGTCGCCGCCGCTTGCCACGAAATGCAGCACGATCGGGCCCGCGCACCGTGCGAGGTCGCCGCCGAACGGCGGCACGAACACGCCGCCATCGCCCACCGCTGTCTCGTGGCCGGTGTTGCGGATCACCACGAACCAGGCTTTCGGGAACAGCGCGGTGGTCTGCACCGCCTCGCGCGGCGAGGTCACGGTATCGAGCTCGCCCGCCAGGACCAGCACCGGCACGTCGGGGAACGCCGCGCTGCGGGGCACCGGAAAACCAGGTGTCGCGTCCGGCGGCGGGGCCGGCCAGGCGAGGCAACTGTCCAGCGCCTCCGGATCGCCCGGCGCGGCGATCGCATCGGCCAGCGTGAACGGCGCATACAGGCCGGGGTCGCCGGCCGCCTTGGCTGCGATCGCCTGGGCGTATTGCCGGCGCCGTTCCGGCTCGGGCGCCCGCAAGTCGAACACCGCGTGGTAGTCCTGGCACATCACGGCATGCGCAAGGCCGACGCTGAACTGGTTGGCGGGACCGCCGCCGGCCACGGCATCTTCCGCCTCCGCCACCAGACGAAGCAGTGGCACGGCATCCCCGCTCCCGAGATAGGCCCGCGCAGCCGCGTCGAGGTCCCGGTATGCGATCAGGTTGTTGCCGACTTCGTAGATGACCAGGAACAACGCCGGCGGATCGGCGATCACCTGCCGGATCGCCCCATTGGCGCCGGGTGCGGCACCGTTCGCCGGCCGGTCACGCAAAGCGGCCAGCAAAGTGCGAAACCGCTCGGTGACGCTCGGGCCGCCCGCCTTCACCGCCGCCGCACAAGCCGGCGACCTGGCGCAGACGCGCTCCATGGCCACCGGGCCGTTCTCGATTTCGGTCTGGAAGTAAGGCGTTCCGCCCAGCACCGGGTAGGCGCTGTCCAGCACGATGGTGCGCAGCAGGCCGGGGTGGCGGGTGGCGAGCACCTGGCCGAAGAACGTGGCGTAGCTGTCGCCATAGTAGTCGACCGGACCGGCCGAGAGCGCCGCCAGCACCGCGGCCACGTCGTCCGCCGCGAGATCGGACCCGTACAGCCACGCCCGCCCGCCGAGTTGCCAGCCGCAGGCCCGCAAGTCAGCCGGCGCGGGGAACCGCGCGCGCTGCAGCTTCCGGCAGTCGATCGCCGCCGACCGGCCGGTGCCGCGCTTGTCCACCAGCAGGATGTCGCGGCGCGTGCGCAGCGGCGTGAACAGCCGCACGTAGCCGTCGCGCGAGCCGGTGGTGGAGTATCCCGGGCCACCCTCCTGCGCCAGGATTGTGCCGAGCGGCGCCTGTGCGGTGTCGGTGTGCGGGTAGAACTCGAACCCGATCGAGATGGTGCCGGGCACCCGGTCAGCCGGGTCGAGCGGCCGGATAAGTTTGCCGCAATACCCGCCATAGGCGCCGATGCAGCGTGTCATGGTGACGCTGCCAACGGTGATCGACGGCGCGGTCTGTGCGCGCGCCAGCCCGCAAAGCAGCAGCAGGGTTGCCGCACCCAGCCGGAGCAGCATCGACATGGCGCGGAGCATCGTCATGGCACCAGGCATGAACCTGCATAACGGCGGCGGCCCCGGCCTTGCAACGCGGTAACCCAGGGTTCACGTTCCGCCTCGCCGGCCGC
>CAZZWO010000182.1:0-3039 GCA_964657885.1 uncultured Acetobacteraceae bacterium
GGTCGACCGCCGCGCCCGCCTGCGTCAGCTCGCCCATTAGCGCGTCGTCGACCGCCGGGTGTTCCGCCGTCTGTTCAGCCATACCGTGCATCTGGACATCCTCCACTCCCGATGTGGGCTGCCCCGGCACCGGTTTTAACCTCTTGAATGTGTCAGCCGCTGACCGGCAGCTGTCCCGCATTGCGCGTCGCCTCGAGTGCCGCCTCGGAGTCGCCGCCGAGTTCCGCCTCCAGCTCGGCTTCCTGCCGCTCGGGCTCGGCCTGCTGCGCCTGCAGCTCCCACATCCGCGCGAACACGCCATTCTTCGCGAGCAATTCCCGGTGCGACCCGCGCTCCGCCACCTGGCCATCGACCAGCACGATGATCTCGTCGGCATCGACCACCGTGGACAGCCGGTGCGCGATCACCAGCGTGGTCCGCCGCGCGGAGACCGCCCGCAACGCCGCATCGATGTCGCGCTCCGTGCGGCTGTCGAGCGCGCTCGTCGCCTCGTCGAGGATCAGGATTCGGGGATCCTTCAGCACCGTCCGCGCAATCGCCACGCGCTGCTTCTCGCCGCCGGAAAGCTTCAGGCCGCGTTCGCCGACGCGCGTGTCGTAACCGTCCGGCATCCGCAGCACGAAATCATGCACCTGCGCCACTTTCGCGGCGTGCTCGATCTCCTCCTGCGTCGCATCGGGACGTCCGTAGGCGATGTTGTAGCGTATGGTGTCGTTGAACAGCACGGTGTCCTGCGGCACCACGCCGATTGCCGCCCGCAGGCTCGCCTGCGTGTAGTCGCGCACGTCGCGCCCATCGATCGAGACCGATCCGCTCGTTACGTCATAAAAACGGAACAGCAGCCGCGAGATGGTGGATTTGCCGGCGCCTGTCGGTCCGACGATCGCCACCTTGCCGCCCGCCGGCACCGAGAAACTCACGCCCTTCAGGATCTCGCGTTGCGGCGTGTAGCCGAACTGCACGTCGTCGAAGGTCACCGACCCCGGCGCGCCTTCGGCCAGGTGGGCGGCGAGCTGCACCGCGCCGGCGCTGTCGCGCACTTCCTGGTCCACGTCGAGCAGCCGGAACATCTGCTCCATGTCGACCAGGCCCTGCTGGATGGTGTTGTAGGCGAAGCCGAGGAAGTTCAGCGGCGTGTAGAGCTGGATCAGGTAGGTGTTGGCCAGCACGAACTTGCCGACGCTCATCTCGCCCGACACGATGCGGTGCGCTGCCAGCAGCATGATGACCGACGAGCCGGCCGCAATGATCGCCGCCTGCCCGATGTTGAGCATGTTCAGCGTCACCTGGCTTTTCACCGCGGCGCGTTCGTAGCCGGCCAGCGCGTTGTCGAACCGCCGCGCCTCGTGCGCCTCGTTGCCGAAATACTTCACCGTCTCGTAGTTGAGCAGGCTGTCCACCGCCTTGGACTGCGCCTCGGTGTCGTTCTCGTTCATCTTGCGGCGGAACCGCACGCGCCAGGTGGCAAACGCGAGCGTGAAGGCGATATAGGCGCCGACCGCACCGAAGGTGACGAGCGCGAAGCGCCAGTCGAACACCCGCCACATGATGGTGGTCACCAGCACCAGCTCGAACAGCGTCGGCACGATGTTGAAGACGGCAAGCCGCAGCACCGATTCGATGCCGGCGCTGCCCCGCTCGATCGCGCGCGACACGCCGCCGGTCTGCCGGTCGAGGTGGAAGCGCAGGCTCAGCCGGTGCATGTGCTGGAAGGTCTGCAAAGCCACCCGCCGCACGGTGCGCTGCTGCACCGATGCGAACACCGCGTCGCGCAACTCGCCGAAGGCTGCGGATGCCAGGCGCATCAGGCCGTAGCCGACGATCAGGCCGACCGGAACCGCCAGCACCTGCGCGGTCGGACCGCGATGCGACAGCGCATCGACTGCGCGGGAGTAGAAGATCGGCACATAGACGATGGCGACCTTGGCCAGCACCAGGAAGCCCATCGCGACCACCACGCGCAGGCGCGCGGCCGGATCCCCCTTGGGCCAAAGGTATGGGATGAGGCTCTTTATGGTTTCGGCATTGGATCGGGAACGGCCCGGCAGAGCCAGGCGGGAGGTGGCCATCACGCGCATGGTGCGGCATGTGGCATCCGGGCGGCCGGTTTCAAAGGAGCTTCGGCGTGGGTGGATTGATGCGGCATGTCGAGGCCGTCCGGAATGTCACGCTGCCCGACGGCTACCTGCCGTTCCGGCTCGGCCCGGCGCAGGTCGGCTGGGTCACCCGCCCGGGCGCCCGGATGCTGGTGGCGGAAGGCTGCCGGATGGACGGCGACGCGGTGGTGCTGTCGAACGCCGCGGACCTGCCGGCGATCGCCGCCCGGCTGGCGGGGGCCGGCGCCTTTCCGCATCGCGGGGAGGATTTCGACGTCCGCTCGCACCCGGGCGGCGACGCGCTGGCCACCATCGACCGCGGCGCCCTGCCCTGGTTCGGCATCGCTGCGGAGGGTGTGCACGTGAACGGGCTGGTGCGGCGTGCCGGTGCGGACCCGGCGGGGCTGAACATCTGGGTCGCGCGGCGTTCGGCCGACCGGCTGATGGATCCCGGCAAGCTGGACCAGCTATTCGCCGGTGGCATCCCCGCCGGGCTCGGTCCCGAGGAGACCCTGCAAAAGGAGGGCGCCGAGGAAGCGGGCCTCTCGCGCGAAACCATCGATCGCGCCGTCCACGCCGGCACGGTGCGCTACACCACCGTCCGCCCCGAAGGCCTCCGCCGCGACCGGCTACACTGCTACGACCTCGAGATGCCCGAAGGCGTCGTCCCGAAACCCACCGACGGCGAGGTCGAAGCCTTCGAGCTATGGCCCGCCGAGCGGGTGATCGACACCGTCCGCAACACCGACACTTTCAAGTTCAACGTGAACCTGGTCCTCATCGACCTGTTCCTCCGCCTCAACCTCCTCCCCGAAAAAGCCGAAGAAACCCGAGCCCTCCGCAAAGCCTTCGCCGAAGAAGCCATATCGTAATCGTATCAACCGTGACCCGTAGGGTGGAAAAGCGCAGCGCCTTCCACCAACCCGCGCCAAGTGGTTGCCGC
>CAZZWO010000182.1:3139-6321 GCA_964657885.1 uncultured Acetobacteraceae bacterium
CCGTAGGGTGGAAAAGCGCAGCGCCTTCCACCAACCCGCGCCAAGTGGTTGCCGCTGGCGATCGGCGACCCACCGCGCCCATGGCGGAAGGCGCTTCGCTTTTCCGCCCTACGTGTTCCGCCCTACGGTTGCCCTACTTTATGGCGAGGAGCTCTACGTCGAACATGAGGGTGGCGTTGGGGGGAATTACGCCGCCGGCGCCCCGGGCACCGTAGCCCTGGTTGGGCGGGATGATGAGCGTGCGCTTGGTGCCGACATGCATGGTGGCGACGCCGACATCCCAGCCGGCAATCACCTGGCCGGCGCCGAGGGTGAAGCTGAACGGCTCATTGCGGTCGCGTGAGCTGTCGAACTTGGTGCCTTTCTGGCCATCCTGGTACAGCCAGCCGGTGTAGTGCACGCTGACGGTCTGGCCCGGCTGCGGCTGCGGGCCGGTGCCGACAACCTCGTCGTGGTAGCTGACCCCGGACGGGGTTGCGACGAAGTCTTCTGCGGCGGCGACGGGACTGGTCATCAACAAGGCTCCAACTAGTAAAAGCGCGAGGCGGGTCATCGGGAAACTCCGATCAAGGGCAAATGTCCGCGGGTAGATGGCGGGCTGAAGCCCGCCCTACGAGGCGGGGACGCGGTCTTCGGAGTTGACGCCGAGCTGCTTGAGCTTGCGGTGCAGGGCGCTGCGTTCCATCCCGACGAAGCCTGCGGTGCGCGAGATGTTGCCGCCGAAACGCAGCAATTGCGCCTGCAGGTATTGCGTCTCGAACATGTCGCGCGCCTCGCGCAGCGGCAGCGCCATGACATCGGCCGTCGGGTCGAAATTCAGCAGCGCCGGCGCGCCCGAGCCGATTTCCGGCGGCAGCATCTCGGCGCGGATCGGTTCGGCCGCCCCGCCCGGCGCCATGATCAGCAGCCAGTCCATCAGGTTGCGCAACTGGCGGACGTTGCCCGGCCATTCATAGGCCTGCAGCGCGGTAATCGCGTCGGCCGACAGCTCACGGCCCGGCAGGCCGGCGGTCTCGGCGGCGCGGGTCAGAAAATGCCGGGCCAGTTCGGGGATGTCCTCGCGCCGTTCCCGCAGGCCGGGCAGCCGCAGCGGCACCACCGCCAGCCGGTAATACAAATCCTCGCGGAACCGTCCCGCGGCGATCTCCACCTGCAAATCCTTGTTGGTGGTGGCGAGCACGCGCACGTCCACCTTCACACGGCTCGACCCGCCGATCCGCTCGAACGTCTGGTCCTGCAGCGCGCGGACGATCTTGCCCTGGGTTTCCAGCGGCATGTCGCTCACTTCGTCGAGCAGCAAGGTGCCGCCATGCGCGCGCTCCAGAACGCCGGGGCGGCGCGGCACCGTTCCGGGGTCCTGCCCCGCCTCGACACCGAACAGCTCCTCCTCGAAGCGGGCGGGGTTCAACGTCGCGCAATTGAGCGCCACGAACGGCCCCTCGGCCCGGCGGGAGCGGGCGTGGATCATCCGAGCCACCACTTCCTTGCCGCTGCCGGCCGCCCCGGTGACCAGCACCCGCGACCCGGTCGGCGCCACCCGCTCGATCTGGCCGCGCACCGCATTGATCGCCGGACTGGTGCCGGTGACCGTCGCCTCCTGGCCGGCGCGGAGCCGCAGTTCCGCGTTCTCGGCGGCTAGCCTAGCGGCTTCCAGTGCACGGCGGATGATCAGCAGCAGCCGGTCCGACTGGAACGGCTTCTCGATGAAATCATAGGCCCCGTGCTGGATCGCCTGCACCGCCGTCTCGATGGTGCCGTGGCCCGAGATCATCACCGCGGGCACCGCCGGTTCCTCGCGATGCAGGGTTTTCAGGATGCCGAGCCCGTCCAGGCGCGAGCCCTGCAACCACACATCCAGCAGGATCAGCGAGGGGCGGCGTGCCCGGAACGCAGCAATGGCGGCATCGGAGTCGCCGGCCTGCCGGGTCTCGTAGCCTTCGTCGCGGAGCAGTCCGTCGATCAGCAGCCGGATGTCCGGCTCGTCATCGACGATCAGGATTTCATGCGCCATCGGCACCTTTCGTCTTCAGAGTCTGTCCGGCGTCAACCGGCACCGGCGACTGTGCATCCACCTGGGGCGGATTTTTTGCCAAACTTCCCTCCGCTTCCGGCAGAGTCTTGGGAACCGCCTCCGCCTCCGGCAGAGCTTCGGGGAGGGTTAACGTCGCAACGGCGCCGTTCGTGGCATCCACTGTGCCCGAACGGTCATCCAGTGTGACCGATCCGCCATGGTCCTCCATGATCTTCTTCACGATGGCAAGCCCCAGGCCAGTCCCCTTGGGCTTATGGGTCACGTATGGCTCGGTCAGCCGGTCACGTCCCTGCTGCGGCAACCCTATTCCATCATCACTGACTGCGATTCGCACCATGCCGCCATCCTGAGTCACCGCAACGCCGATGTGCCCCGGCCCGCCTTGCGGCCGCTCGCGCATGCGCACCGCATCGGCGGCGTTCACCAGCAGGTTGGTCAACGCCTGGCCCAGCAGCCGGCGGTCGCAGGGCGCCACCGGGCCGCGTTCCGGGATGTCGGTGCTCCAGACGATCTCCGGATGCGCGCTCCGCTGCAGCACCAGCGCCTCACGCGCGACCCGCCCGATATCGGCGGGCTTGATCACCGGCTGCGGCATCCGCGCGAAAGCGGAGAACTCATCGACCATGCGGCCGATGTCGCCGACATGGCGCACGATGGTGTCGGCGCACTGGATGAACGTTTCCGGGTCCGACGTGATCTCGCGCGAGAACCGCCGCTTGAGCCGCTCCGCCGAAAGCTGGATCGGGGTGAGCGGGTTCTTGATCTCGTGCGCGATGCGGCGGGCGACATCGGCCCAGGCCGCCTTGCGCTGCGCCGATTGCAGCTCGGTGATGTCGTCGAACGTCACCACGAAGCCGTGCGCCCGGCCGCCTTTCAGCTCCGGCCCGATGCGAACCAGTAGCGTACGCCGCTGGTTTGGCGGCCCGGTCTGGATCTCGCCGGTCACCGGACGCGGCGGCAGCGCCATGCCCTGGGCCAGCAGCGGCGCCATCTCGGGCACCCGGTCGCCGAGCTTCCGGCCGGTCTCCGCCTGCAGATCGATGCCGAGCAGGGCGGCGGCGGCGCGATTCGGCAGCTCGATGCGGCCCTGCCCGTCCAGACCGATCACCCCTGCCGACACGCCCGACAGCACCGTCTCGGTGAACCGCCG
>CAZZWO010000183.1:0-6305 GCA_964657885.1 uncultured Acetobacteraceae bacterium
GACCCCGCAACCATGGCGGCGCGTCGAAAATTGTCCGCTCTTCTGTTCGCGTAAGGGCCATGATGAGCTTGCTGCATCCGACCCAGGCTGACCTGCCGTCGGATTTCCCGATCTTTCCCTTGCCGGGTGCCTTGCTGCTGCCGCACGGGCGATTGCCGCTGAACATCTTCGAGCCGCGCTATCTGGCCCTGGTTGACGACAGCCTGGCGCAGGGCCGCATGTTCGGCATGATCCAGCCGAACAGCCACGCCCCGCGCTCGCCAAACGGCCCCAGCCTGTACCAGATCGGCTGCCTCGGCCGGCTGTCGCAATTCGCCGAGACGGAAGATGGCCGCTATCTGATCACCCTGACCGGCGTGAGCCGCTTCCGGGTGACCGACGAGCTGCCCGTGCGGCACGGATACCGGCGCATAACCGCCGATTTCAGCCCGTTCAAGGCCGATCTGTCGCCGCCGGGCAGCGGCATGGGCACGCGCCGCGCCGAGCTGCTGGACGCGCTGCGGCCGTTCTTCGCCATGCACGACATCGACGCCAACTGGGATGCGATCGAGCGCATGCCGGAGACCATGCTGGTAACCACGCTGGCCATGCTGTGCCCGTTCGACGATGCGGAAAAGCAGGCGTTGCTGGAGGCGCCGACCGAGGCGGACCGTGCGGCCGACCTGCTGGCCCTGCTGCGCATGTCGGTCCATGAGGGCGACAACACGAGTTCCCGCCCGAGCTGATCGTTCCCGGACCGGTTGCCGGAGCGGGTAGAAAGGACGCCACGATGTCAGGCATTGCACCGCTGGACCCGAGGTTGCTGGAAATCCTCGTCTGTCCGGTGACCAAGGGCCCGCTGGAATACGACCGCGAAGCCGGCGAACTCGTCAGCCGCCAGGCCGGCCTCGCCTATCCCATCCGCGACGGCATCCCCATCATGCTCCCCGACGAAGCCCGCGCGCTGGATTGAGCGGGAGTGTGTGGTGCGGCGTTCCGGTGAGAGCGTCTGGCACCGGCGGCTTTAACCAGCGGGGCTTTCGAACCCGGCACCCTGTTGCCAGTCAGGCGTTCGCACGATCATCGCCTTGTCGACCCGGGCGAAGAACACGCGCTCGGCTTCGTTCGCGCTTTCGATAGCCTTCAGAGCGTCCTCGAAATCCGGCTGTGCGCTTGCCCGGACCGGCCTGATCTTGTTGCTGATATCCTCGATGCGATTGAAGCGTGGGATGTTCGCGATTGGTGGCATACCGCTAAGATTTCCGACAACCCTGGCGATCTTTGGCAAGTGCTGCAGGGTTCCGATGACGTAGTTGTTCGTTCGAAGCATTTCTTCGTGCTGGGCTTCGAATTTCGGGCCGAAAATCATCCGCATCTGGTCGTTCTGGCAGACGTTGCGGAACGCCGAGTCCCTGAACGCTTCGGCTAACGATCGATCGCGGACTTCGGGATGCAACCTGTGCCAGGGCATGCGCCGTATGTAGTCGTATAACGAGACGACACGCTCGACCGGGTCGCGCATCACCGACACGAAAACGATGCGACGGTCGGTTATGGCGCGCACGACGGCGCTGAAGCGCCCGAAATGACCCGCAAGAAGCATGATGTTGTCGAAATAATCGTCCCGCTCGAACGCGCGCTTGCCGTCATCCCCGCGCACCTCGTCCCGCGTTTGGGTGTAGAGGTGAAAATGCGCTCCGAACATCTCGTTGAAGACACCTCGCATCGTGGTGCCGGCGGTTTTCGGAACGTGCAGGAAAACAAAGATCGGAACGACGCAGGCGGGCACGCTGATCATGCGGTGGGTGTGCAGCCCGGGAGCGGCCGAGCCCTGGGACAGCGCCTTTCGTTGGGCAAACGGTTCGGGAAGAGCTTCGGCCATCGTACGTGTATCCGGATACCAGGAGTGCCGAAAGTACGACGGCCATACCCGGGAACGCCAGATAACCTTTTCGTGAGATTGCGCCGATCCAGGCGAGACGATCGGTGGTCCGCGTTCTCCGCTCGGTGTAGATACTCCACATGCGATGCTGGTTTCAGCGGCTGCAAATGCCGGGTTAGAGTGTTCAGTGCATTCAATGACTGTCAGGCACGAGGATTCCATGCAGCCTGAGACTGAGGCGGCCCACGCTCGAGCCATAAGCCTGGCGAAGGAATGCGCCGCCCATTCAAAGGCCCACGACTTTGCCGCGGCGCTTGAGGCAGCCGTCGAGATAACGAGGCTTTTGCCGCAATCACGGCCAGCTCACCTGCGCGTCGCTTCCGTTTACATGCAAAGCGGACAACCCGAGCAGGCCCTGATCGGACTGCGCGAGTTGGTCGCGCGCTGGCCGCTGGCCGCGGAAGGTCATGCAGCCCTTGCGCGTGCATTGCTGCGCACCGGCGACATCCCGGGGAGTGTAGCGGCCAGCCAGTTGGCGATCGCCCTCGAGCCAACAGTGTGCACGTATTACGAGCAGCTCGCGCGAACGATGCTGGACGCCACTCAGGCCGATGATGCACTCGCTGTCGTGACGTCGGGGATAGCGCGCGCGGACAAGACCGCTTCGATCCTCGCGTTGCAATGCCGAGTGCTGCAGCGTCTCGGACGTGCTGACGAAGCTCGCGGGGCAGCGGAAGAGTCGCTCGCGATCAATCCCGATCAGCCTCAGCTAACCGCTCTTGTCGAAACAATTCCCCCGACGCAGCAAGCTACGCCGGAAGAGACAAAAACAGCCGTTGCGGGCAAAGACGGCTTCTTGTTCCACGAGATCGATTCCGCTTTCGCACAGATGTGCGGCGTTCCGGCTGAACGGCAGAACGTTCTCTCCCTCATCCGTATACTTGAACACCGGGAACAATGGTGTTCGCAACGCAGCATCGTCTATCGCATGCTCATCGTGCCGGAGCGGCATGTCCTCTACGACGACAAGCTACCCGACGGTCATTCAGCCCAGCGGGATCGGATGGCAGTTCAACTGATGGCCGCATTGCCCGCGAGGTTGGCCAGCTTGGTGCTCTATCCGTTCGAGATCATGCGCGCTGCACGCAGCAAGCGCGACGTCTGCCTGCGAAAGGACGTTCACTGGACGAGTTACGGCGCTTACCTCGGCTATCGGACCCTCCTGGAGAGCATAGAACCGCTGGCTTCCGAGATACTGCCGGAGTCATCGCTATCCTCGCGCATCGCTCGACGGGTGGGTGACATGGGTTTCTGGATGGACTCGCGTGAGCGCGAGGAGTGCGAAGTGCTCGAACCGCCAGCGGCCGAAATTCGTGAGGTGTTCTCGACCAAGACTTTCAAACCCGGCCAGGTGGATGTCATCGAAACGGATTTTCCCGGTGACCGCAGGCTGGTGTTGTTCAGGACGTCCAACTCGACGGCGATGCTGCCGCTGTTGGCCCATCATTTCTCACGCATCGTTACTGTTGCGGCAGTCTCGGTGAACCATGAGTTGCTGCTGAGCGAACAGCCGCATTATGTCTTTTCCGAGATCCCGGAACGTTATCTCGCCAGACCGGTTACGCGGGGGGAAGGGCTTATCCGCCTGCCGACCGACCTGGAACAGAGAAGCTTTTTCCACGAGACAGGTTGTTCGTTGCCGCTCCCCTAAGAACCAGACCGCCCCCTCACTCCGCAGCCAACGCTACCTTCTCCGTCATCAACGACTCGATCAGAAGCCGGTCAGCGGAGGTGGCCGGGTTGTAGACGATCATGTTGAGGTCCGGGCGGCCGTCCACGGCGAAGGACGAGTATTCCAGGGCGAGCGGTCCCAGCACCGGATGGCGGATGTGCTTGATGCCGTCACCATGAGTTTGAACGTCGTTGTCGCGCCACATAGCCGCGAACTCGGGGCTCGACCGGCATAATTCTTCGACCAGCGGCGCCACTTCGGCATCGGCGCCCGCACGCGCGGCATCGATCCGGAAGGCCGATACAACCATGCGCGCCACCGGCTCCCATTCGGGCTGTGCCGCGCGCACGCCGGCATCGTTGAAGATCATCCGCAGGATGTTGCGCCGATGCGGCGGCAGCGTGCTGTAGTCGGTCAGAACCGTTGCGGCCGCACGATTCCATGCCACCACGTCCCACGTCGCCGTCCTGACAATGGCGGGGCTGTAGGCCAGCGTGTCGAGCAGCCGTTGCAGGCGCGGCGTGATGGCATCGCCGCCGCGATACCGCACGTCCGGCGGACGCCCCAGCCCGATCAGGAACAGATGCTCGCGTTCGACATCGGTCAGCACCAGCGCCTGCGCAATCCGGTCGAGCACGCCCGCCGAGGGGCTGCCGCCACGCCCCTGCTCCAGCCAGGTGTACCAGGTCGTGCTGATGCCGGCGCGCTGGGCCACCTCCTCGCGACGCAACCCCGCGGTTCGCCGCCGCCCGCCGGGAACACCGAGCGAGGCTGGGTCGAGCTTGGTGCGCCGGTTCCGAAGATAAGCGCCAAGCGGGTTCGTATCCGACATTCCGGCCTATCCTGTCAGCTTTTATACCAGGATAATCTATCATCTTTAACACTGTCGAACCAAGGCCCACACAGTGCTCCAGACTTTGGAGACACACGACATGCGCGTATTCGTCACCGGCGCCACCGGCTTCATCGGGTCACGGATCGTCCCCGAACTCATCGAGGCCGGCCACCAGGTTCTCGGCCTGACACGGTCGGATGCGGGGGCCGCGTCGCTCGCCGCAGCCGGCGCCGAAGTCCATCGCGGCAGCCTGGAGGATCTGGAAAGCCTGCGCAGCGGGGCGGCGCAGTCCGACGGGGTGATACACACCGCTTTCGACCATGATTTCACTGACTTCGTGGCGATCTGCGAAAAGGACCGGCGCGCCATCGAGGCACTTGGCGGAGCGCTGCGCGGCTCGGACCGGCCCCTGCTCATCACCTCCGGAACCGCGATCGGCAGCAACGGGCCGGGCGAAGTGGCTGTCGAAAGCGTCTATAACGCCCACCACCCGATCCCGCGCGTCGCGTCCGAGCAGGCCGGGGTGGCGCTGTCGGCGGCCGGCGTCAACGTGTCGGTGGTGCGCCTGCCGCAGGTGCACGACACGGTCAAACAGGGCCTGATCACCTACGCAGTCGCCATCGCCCGCGAAAAGGGAGTCTCCGCCTATATCGGCGATGGCGCCAACCGCTGGCCGGCCGCACCGGTGCTGGACGTGGCGCGGCTGTACAGGCTCGCACTGGAAAAAGCCGAGCCAGGCGCGCGCTACCACGCAGTGGCCGAGGAAGGCGTCGCGGTGCGCGACATCGCGGAAGCCATCGGCCAAGGGCTGAAAATCCCGGTGGTCTCGCTGACGCCGGAAGAAGCGCCCGCCCATTTCGGCTGGCTCGCCCCCTTCGCCGGCCTCGACTTCCCCGCATCCAGCGCACAGACGCGGCAACGCCTTGGCTGGAACCCCACCGGCCCCAGCCTGATGACCGATCTGCACAACATGGACTACGCGAATACCTGAACCCGGGAATGGGCGCGGTTACTGCGGGATCGGGCGGCCCTGGGGAGCAACTGCCTTGCGATGGGAGAAGCATCCGAGTTCGTAACAGCCGAACAACGCCGCAGCGCCAACGCCGATAGCGACCTTCTCGCCCGTGGACAGCCCGGCGGCGGGCGAAACAGCCCGGCCGGCGGCGCCGACAGTGACGGTCAGCCGCTGCGCCTGCTTCGGCCCGCCACCCGCCGGTATGGTGTCCACCCTGATCGTGCTGCCCGGCGTCTGCGAGCCGACATAGGCGCCGAAAGCAGTCAGGGTGGCGAATACGCGGCCATCCACCGCGATGATCTGGTCCCCGCTTCTAAACCCCGCCTGCGCGCCGGGCGAGCCCGGCCGGACCTGCTTGACGCGGATGATGTCGAACCCAAGCCCATCATCGTCGATGTGGTCCGCGCGCTCGATATCCATGCCGAGCGCGCCGCCATTTCGTGGCAACGACGCTGCGTCTGCCTGCGACAGCAGCCGGTAACCCATGGGATTGTCGGCGCGCGCCGGCAGCACGGCCAATGGCAGCATCAGGCAGGCCGAGACCGCCACTTTGACCATGCGGTTAAGCATCGATCAGACCGACACCGTGCCCTCATCGGGCAACCTGCCATTCGGCGTCATGCCGTTCACCGCGTTCGGCAGATGCTGGCTGAGTTGCGACAGGAAATCCTGCGGCTCCATGCCGGACTGGCTCGCCATGCTTTGCACCCTGTCCTCACCGAGCACGCCCTGCAGTTGCTGCGACGATACCGGCTGGTTCGGGCCATTGCCGACCCAGGATTGCGCAATGTGCCCCAGCCCAGCCTGTTCGAACATCGAGACCAGGCCGCCGATGCCGCCGACCCCCGTGCCGCTCTGGGAG
>CAZZWO010000184.1:0-6261 GCA_964657885.1 uncultured Acetobacteraceae bacterium
GGCGATCACCGACACCGGCAACCTGTTCGGCGCACTGGAATTCTCGCAATATTGCTCCGGCCGCGGCGTGCAGCCGATCATCGGTTGTCAGATCACCCTGGCGCGCGCGGGCGGCGCCGGAGACCCGGTCGTTCTGCTGGCCCAGACCGAGGCGGGGCTGGCCAATTTGCAGCGCCTGTCATCCGCCGGCTTCCTCACCTCGGACCCTGCCGCACCGCAGTTGGATTTCAGCGTGGTGGCAGGCCACGCCGAAGGCTTGATGCTGCTGACCGGCGGCATGCGCGGCCCGATCGCGCGGATGCTCGCGGAGGGACGCGAAGGCGATGCGTCGGCGCTGCTGGCACAGATGTGCGAGGCTTTCCCGGGCCGCGTGGCGATGGAGTTGCATCGCCATGGCACTGCCCTGGAGCGCGCGGTGGAGCCGGGGCTGATCACCCTGGCGGACCGCATGGGATTGCCGCTGGTCGCCACCAACGAGTGTTTTTTCGCGGCGCCCTCGATGCACGAGGCGCATGACGCGCTGCTGTGCATTGCCGACGCACGTCTGCTGTCGGAAGCGGAGCGGCGCCGCGTCACACCGGAACACTACTTCAAGACGGCGGCCGAAATGCGCGCGCTGTTCGCCGACTTGCCTGAAGCCTGCGACAACACCCTGGCGATCGCACGCACCTGTTCGGTGATGGTCGAGACGCGCAAGCCGCTGCTGCCGGTCTGTCCGAAGGTTCGCCCCGGCAGCACCGAGGAAGAGACGTTGCGTGCGCTGGCGCGCGAGGGATTGGACCGGCGGATGGCCGGCTTGTCCGCCGACGCGGCGCAGCGCGAGCGTTACACGGCGCGGCTGGAATACGAGCTCGGCGTGATCGTGAAAATGGGATTCGCCGGCTACTTCCTCATCGTTGCGGATTTCATCCAGTGGGCGAAAGGGCAGGGTATTCCGGTGGGACCGGGGCGCGGTTCCGGCGCCGGTTCCGTCGCCGCCTGGGCGCTGACGATCACCGACCTGGACCCGTTGCGGTTCGACCTGTTGTTCGAGCGGTTCCTCAACCCCGAACGCGTATCGATGCCCGATTTCGACATCGATTTCTGCCAGAACCGGCGCGACGAGGTGATCAGCTACGTGCGCCGCGAGTATGGCGACGACCGTGTGGCGCAGATCATCACTTTCGGGAAGTTGCAGGCCCGCGCTGCGGTTCGCGATGTCGGGCGGGTGCTCGGCATGCCCTATGGCCAGGTGAACCGGGTGGCGGAGCTGATCCCGAACAATCCGGCAAAGCCGGTGACGCTGAAGGAGGCGGTGGCGGGTGAACGGCGCCTGCAGGAGTTGCGCGACGGTGAAGAGGCCATACGCCGACTGCTTGAGATCGCGATGCAGGTCGAGGGGCTGTACCGTCACGCCAGCACGCATGCGGCGGGCGTGGTCATCGGTGATCGCAAGCTTGTCGATCTGGTCCCGATGTACCGCGATCCACGCGAAGGCACGCTGGTCACCCAGTACAACATGAAATGGGTGGAGCAGGCCGGCCTGGTGAAGTTCGACTTCCTCGGACTGACGACGCTGACCATCCTGCAACGCGCTGTCGAATATCTGCGGGAACTCGGCGTCACCGTCGATCTCGAACGCCTGCCGCTCGACGATGCGGCAACCTACGCCATGCTGTCGCGCGGCGATGCGGGCGGCGTGTTCCAATTCGAATCCGCCGGCATGCGCGACGTGCTGCGGCAGATGCGGCCCGACCGGCTGGAAGACCTGATTGCCGCAGTGGCGCTGTACCGGCCGGGTCCGATGGCGAACATCCCTGATTATTGCAAAAGAAAGCATGGCGAGGCCTGGACGCCCCCGCACGAGGAGCTGCGCGACATCCTCGGTGAGACCTATGGCATCATGGTCTATCAGGAACAGGTGATGCAGATCGCCCAGCGTATGGGTGGCTACAGCCTGGGCGCCGCCGACCTGTTGCGCCGAGCGATGGGCAAGAAGATCCGGTCCGAGATGGACGCACAGCGCCAGGTCTTCACCAGCGGCGCCATGGCCCGCGGCATCGACGAGCCGAAGGCGGTCGAAGTTTTCGACCTGATGGCCAAGTTTGCCGACTACGGCTTCAACAAGAGCCATGCGGCCGCCTATGCCCTGGTTTCGTACCAGACCGCCTGGATGAAGGCGAACCATCCGGTGCCGTTCCTGGCGGCGTGCATGTCGCTGGCGATGGGCAACACGGACAAGCTGGCGGCGTTGCGTGCGGAAGCCGAGCGGATGGGAATTCGCGTGCTGCCACCGGCGATCAACGCCAGTGGCGCCGATTTCCGCGTAGAACGGCAAGCCGACGGCACGCTGGCCATCCGTTACGCGCTCGCTGCCATCAAGAAGATCGGCATGGCGGCGATGCAGTCGCTGGTCCGCAACCGCGGCGACCGGCCGTTCGGCGGCATGTCGGACTTCGCGGCGCGCGTCGATGCGCGTCAGGTCACCAAGATGCAGTTGGAGAATCTGGCGCGCGCCGGCGCCTTCGACAGCATCGATCCGAACCGCGCGCGCCTGTTCGCCGGTGCCGAGATGATCCTGCGCCATGCACAGGCGCGTGCGGAGGAGGCGGCGAGCGGGCAGATCGGGCTGTTCGGCGGGGCGGGTGCGACCGAAAAGCTTCGCCTGCCGGACATCGCGGATTGGCCGGACATGGAACGACTGAGCTTCGAGGCGGAAGCGATCGGGTTCCACCTGACCGCGCACCCGCTCGACGGTTTCGCAACGCTGCTGCGCCGGCTAGGCGCCGTTTCCACCAACGCGTTGCAAGCCCGCGCGGAACTCGGCGGCGCCCGAGTGAAGATCGCCGGTTGCGTCGCCGGCACCAAGGAACGCACCACAAAGACGGGCAGCCGCATGGCCTGGGTGACGCTGTCGGATTCGGTAGGCTCGTGCGAGATCACGCTGTTCAGCGAGGTGCTGGGCCGCGCCAGGGAGTTCATGGTGACCGGTACGCCGCTGCTGGTGACCGCCGACATCCGCATCGAGGGTGAGGCGCTGCGCATCACCGCGCAGGACGTCACCAGCCTGGAACGCGCATCGCTGGAAGCCGGCGCCGGCATGCGCATCTGGCTCAAGCGCACTGAAGCCGTCCCGCATATCCGCAGCCTGCTGGAGCGCGAGGGCCGGGGCCGGGGCCGCATCACGCTGATGCCGATCTTCGAAGGCGGCGTTGCGTCGGGCCAGGAAGTGGAAGTGGCGCTCCCCGGCGGCTTCGCAGTCACCCCGCGCCTCCGTCAGGCACTGAAGATGGTGCCCGGCGTGGAGCGGGTGGACGAAACATAGTCGCCACAACGGCTTCCAAAGGGGCTTCCCCTCGTCACCTTGCCCTGCTATCAGACCGGCCTCCCGCTTGGGGGCGCATAGCTCAGTTGGTAGAGCAGCTGACTCTTAATCAGCTTGTCCTAGGTTCGAACCCTAGTGCGCCCACCAAACCCACTTTCGTTTGACGGCTAGACGCGGGCGACCTCGCGTGCGTTTCGGCGCATGGTCTGCGGTGGCTGGCCATATGCCCGCAGGAATGCCCGGCGCATCCGCTCACGGTCGGCAAAACCGGTCTGGTTTGCCACGACGTCCATCGGATGCCGGCCCTGTTCCATCAACACCCGCGCCGCTTCCACCCGCAAATGTTCCACCGCTTTCGCCGGCGACTGGCCGGTTTCTGCATGGAAGGCGCGGCTGAACTGACGAGGGCTGAGGTGGGCCGCATCTGCCAGTTGTTCCACGGACAGCGCAGTGTGCAGGTTTCGCTTGGCATATTCCAGCGCGCCCTGAATGCGGTCGGATTTCGCGTCGAGGTCCAGCAACGCGGAATGCTGGGACTGTCCGCCGGCGCGGCGATGATGGATGACCAGCAACCTGCTCACCATGCGCGCAACGTCTTCACCAAGATCTTTCTCGACCATGCTCAACGCGAGATCGATCCCGGCCGACATGCCCGCGGATGTCCATACCGATCCATCAACGATGAAGATGCGGTCTTCTTCCATTCTGACGAGCGGGAAACGTTTTTGCAGTTCCTGAGCGTGCGCCCAATGCGTCGTTGCACGCCTGCCGTCGAGTATCCCCGCTTCGGCCAATATATAGGCGCCCGTGCAGATCGCCGCCAGCCGGCGGGATTTCGTGTGGGCGTTCCTGACGAATTCGATCAACCCGGGTGTAGCGGGGATGGGCGCAACACTGCCGCCGATCACGACCGTGTCATAGTAGCTGCCATCGAACTTTTCAGTCTCGATGCAAAGTCCAATCGAACTTCGGACGGGTTTGCCCGTCTCGGACAGAAAATGAACGTCGTAGAATGGCTCGCCGGCGGCGATGTTGGCAAATTCGAACACCGACATCGCGCCGATGCCCATCACCTGAAAACCGGGTGCCGCGATATAGCCGAGCCTTTGCATGTGCTCTCCTATGTCCGAAATCGGCGTATATACGACATGTGCGCAAGACACCAGCACTCCTACATGAGCTTCCGACCGGCGGCGTAAACTTGCAGGGCAGGAGCCGAAGAAATGAGCGCCACCGAACATAGAGGAACCGCGCTGATCACCGGCGCATCGTCCGGCATCGGCGCGATCTACGCCGAACGGCTTGCCCGGATGGGTTACGATCTCATCCTGGTTGCGCGGAATACTGAACGTCTTCGACTGCTTACGAAGCGCTTGAGCGATGCCACGGGCCGCGCGATCGAGATCATTCAAGCCGAACTGACCAACCCGGTTGATCTCGCCAGGGTGGAAACAGTGCTTCAGACCGATGCCAGCATCGTGATGCTGGTCAACAGTGCTGGTGTGGGTGCCGCCGGCCCTCTGGTAGGTTCGGCAATCGGCAAGATGAGCGACATGATCGCAATCAACGTTCTTGCGTTGACCAGGCTGACATACGCCGTCGTTCCAGCTTTCCTCGCTCGCGGGACCGGCACGATCGTGAACATCGCCTCGGTTGCTGCGATCATGCCGGAGATGCTCAACGGCGTTTATGGCGGCAGCAAAGCTTATGTGCTCGCCTTCAGCCGTTCGCTTCATCACGAACTCGCGGCCAAGGGAGTGCGCGTGCAGGTGGTTCTGCCCGGTGCGACGGCGACCGGCTTCTGGGACATCGCGGGACCGGGCCTCGCAAACATGCCAGCGGCGATCCTGATGTCGGCGGAAGACATGGTCGACGCCGCACTGAACGGCCTCGGTGAGGGTGAACTCGTGACCATACCGTCGCTTCCGGAAGTCGGCGATTGGACGGCTTACGAGGCGGCCCGCCTGGCTCTGGCACCCAACCTGTCCCGCAGGTTTCCCGCCGCCAGATATGGTGTCGTCTCGCTTGAGGCAGCCTGAACAGATCGAGTCCGGGAAGCCGGCAAACAGTAGAGAGATACGCAACATGAGCGAAACAATCGACATCGTCGAAACCCAGGATCTGATCCAAAGCATCGGCGGCATGCGGATCATGGTGCGATCCTGGCGGCCCCATGGGAACACGACAGGTGTTGTCGTCATCGTTCCGGGTTTCAACGCGCATGCGGGCCGCTATGCATGGGTGGCCGGCCAGTTCAACGACAAGGGGCTGGCGGCGTACGCGGTCGATCTGCGCGGGCGGGGCAAGTCCGAAGGCGAACGCTTCTATGTCGGATATTTCGACGAATACGTCGCTGACGTTGCCGCTGCCGTTGCACTGGCGCGCTCGCGCAATCCAGGCCTGCCGGTGTTCCTGATGGGCCATAGCGCGGGCGGTGTCGTCGCTTGCTTCTTTGCATTGGAGCATCAGGGCGACCTGGCTGGACTGATCTGCGAAAGCTTCTCCTTCGAGTTGCCGGCGCCCGGTTTTGCATTGGCGGCGTTGAAAGGTCTCAGCCGGGTTCTGCCGCACTCCCACCTCGTGCGGCTGAAGAACGACGATTTCTCCCGCGACCCGGCGGTCGTGAAGAGCATGAACGACGATCCGCTCATCGCGGGAGAGGTTCAGGCGACCCAAACCATCGCCGAGATGACTCGCGCGTCAGACCGGCTGAGAGCCGAGTTCCCGCAGATCACGCTGCCGCTGCTGATCCTGCATGGGACCGCCGACAAAGTTGCGGAGCCGAGCGGCAGCCGGCATTTCTACGATGAGGCGGGCAGCACGGATAAAACACTCGAGCTCTACGAAGGTCATGTGCACGACCTGCTGCACGACAATGGAAAAGAGGCTGTGATGGCCGACGTCACACGCTGGATCACAGCCCATCGGAGCCAGTCATGATCGGCCAGCTTTCGAAG
>CAZZWO010000185.1:0-6246 GCA_964657885.1 uncultured Acetobacteraceae bacterium
ACACCATCTACTCCGCCGCGCTCACGCCCGTGATTCTGGCCGCTTTCTTCTGGCCGTGGGAACCCCCGTCCTGAACGCAACTGCAGTCCTGGCCGGACGAGACCCTACCTGTTTGCAACGCTCGCAACTTCGTGTGGTTGCGGCCACACGCGCCCGCTGCAATGCAGCAAGCCCCACGGCTCAGGTTGCGGCCCGGATGCGCGGGACGCATTTTCGGTGCATGTCCGCCTCCGCCCTGGTCCCCGTCCGGCCGCTCGCCGCCCCTGCCGCCGGCTCCCGCGCGACCGGCTTCCGCACGACGGCGCTGATCATCGCATCGGCCTTGTTCATGGAGCAGCTCGACGGGACCGTGCTCTCGACCGCACTGCCGGGGATGGCCCGAAGCTTCGGTGTCGATCCACTGCACATGAGCGTGGCGCTCACATCTTACCTGCTGAGCCTCGCCGTGTTCATTCCGGCCAGCGGCCAGGCGGCGGATCGTTTCGGCTCGCGCACGGTGTTCCGGACCGCCATCGCGCTGTTCACCCTCGGGTCCGTGCTGTGCGGCCAATCGCAGTCGCTGGCGATACTGGTCGGCAGCCGCGTGTTACAGGGTGTCGGCGGGGCGATGATGATGCCGGTCGGGCGGCTGGTGCTGCTGCGCACGGTGCCGAAGGCCGACCTGGTTTCCGCGATGACCTGGGTGCTGGTGCCGGGACTGGTGGGGCCGGTGCTGGGACCGCCGCTGGGCGGCTTTTTCGTCACATATTTCGACTGGCGCTGGATCTTCTACATCAACGTGCCGATCGGCATCGTCGGCTTCATGCTCGCCGGCCGCTACATCGAGCAGGTGCGTGAAGACACCGGCGCGCCGTTCGATTTCACCGGCTTTGCACTATCGGGCCTGTGCCTCGCCTGCCTGATGTTCGGCTTCGAGCTGGCGAGCCGCGGCGCCACCACGCCGCTGCAGACCTGTGCGATCCTGGGCACCGGCCTGATCGCCGGCACGCTGTATGTGCTGCATGCGCGCGATGCCGAGAACCCCATCCTGGATCTGCGCCTGATGCGGCTGCCGAGCTTCGCCGTGTCGGTATGGGCGGGGGCATTCACCCGCATCACCGGCGGGGCGCTGCCGTTCCTGCTGCCGATGATGATGCAGCTGGGTTTCGGCGTTTCCGCCGCACAGAGCGGCGCGATCACCTTTTCCAGCGCGGCGGGTGCGATGCTGATGAAGGCGGCCGGCGTGCGCATCCTGCGGCGCTGGGGATTTCGCAACACGCTGGTGTGGAACGGCGTGTTCGCGACGCTGCTGCTGATGAGCGCCGCCCTGTTCCGCCCGAGCTGGCCGGTCGGCGTGATCATGGTGGTGATGTTCGCGGGCGGCTTCTTCCAGTCGCTGCAGTTCACCGCCTACAACACGGTCGCCTACGCCGAAACGCCGCGCGCGCTGATGAGTGCGGCCACCAGCTTCTACACCACGTTTCAGCAGCTGATGCTGAGCGCCGGCATCTGCGCGTCGGCGGCGATCCTGGCAGCGTCGATAGCCGTGCAGCACCACACGCATGCCGAGTTGTCGGATTTCTCGGTCACCTGGATCGTGCTCGGCCTGATCACGCTGGTTGCCGTTCCGATCTCGGCACGGCTCTCCCGCAACGCCGGTGACGAGATGTCCGGCCGCCGGTAAACGGCGCTGTAAGGTGGCGCCGCCATGAACGACCTTCTTCGCTCGACGACATACATCCGGACCGACCTCGCCTATGTGGCCGGGCTGGTGCTGGCCATCCTGGTGACCCTGCACGTGCTGCTGCGCAAGCGTGAGGTGGCGTCGGCGGTCGGCTGGATCGGGTTCGCATGGTTCGCGCCGGTCAGCGGCTCGATCGCCTATTACATCCTCGGGGTGAATCGGGTGCGGCGCCGCGCCCGCCGGCTGCGCCAGGGACGCGCCGGGCAGGACCCGGCCAGCATGCGGCCGCCCGCGATCGACCCCGATCTGCGCCCGCTGGAACGCGGCATCCGTTGCATAAGCGAGCGCCCGGTGCTGAACGCGGCCGTGCAGGTGTTCCAGAACGGCGACGAGGCATATCCGGTCATGCTGGAGGCGATCGGCGAGGCACGGCACAGCGTCGGCTTGTCGTCGTACATCTTCCACGACGACGAATGGGGCGGCCGCTTCATCGACGCCCTCGCAGCCGCACATGCGCGCGGCGCGGAAGTGCGCGTGGTGATCGACGGTATCGGCGGCGGCTGGGTGCGGTCCGGCGCCTACCATCATCTGCGCCGCAAGGGCGTGCCGGCCGCCCGCTTCCTGCACTCGCCGCTGCCCTGGCGCATGCCGTTCCTGAACCTGCGTTCGCACCGCAAGATATTGCTGCTGGACGGCCTGGTCGGGTTCACCGGCGGGATGAACATCGGCGACGAGAACGTGCTCGCCAACAAACCGAAGACACCGGTGCAGGACACGCATTTCCGGCTTGAAGGCCCCGTGGTCGCGCAGCTTGCCGCCGAGTTCGCGAGGGATTGGACCTTCGCATCCGAAACCAGCGAGGAACTGGCGGGCGACGCGTGGTTTCCGGACATCCCCGAATGCACGCACGGCAACCCGGCGCGGGTGCTCGATTCCGGTCCCGACGAGGACATCGAGAAGATCGAGTTCGCGATGCTGCAGGCGGTGGCCTGCGCCAAGCACAGCATCGTCATCATGACACCGTACTTCCTGCCGGACGAGCGGCTGACGACGGCGCTGTCGCTGGCGTTCATGCGCGGCGTGTCCGTCGACATCGTCGTGCCGGCAAAGAGCGACCACACGCTGGTGGATTGGGCACTGCGCCCCAACGTGAAGCCGCTGCTGTCGGATGGGGTGCGCATCTGGCGCTGTCCGCCGCCGTTCCGCCATTCCAAGGTGATGGCGGTGGACGGCGCCTGGTGCCTGGTGGGCAGCTGCAACTGGGACATCCGGTCGTTCCGACTGAATTTCGAACTCTGTGTCGAGTTCTACGACCGGCCGCTCGCATCGGCGCTGGCCGAGTTCGCGCAACGATGCCAGGGCGCCGCGCTGACGCTGGACGAAGTCCGGCAGAGGAGCACCCCGGCGAAGGTGCGCGACGCTGCGGCACGGCTGCTGCTGCCCTATCTTTAGCGTCGACGTTGCAAACTGCCGGACCAGTGCCGGGGTGCGGCAAAACCTGTTGACGTGGATCAATGCCGGGCGTCTGCGACGTTCGTAAGTTGGTCGGATGCAGCCCGCCTCGATGATGCCGGATCTCGTGGTGGAACGCTTGTCTGCCCAGCAGGTGCGGTTGGCGTTTCCGCTGATGCGTCTGGCGATCCCAGCCCTGACGCTTGCCGCGTGGCTGCGCTTCGCCCGCCGGACTGCGACGGCAAACCCTTCGGCAAACAAAGGCATCCTGGTCGTTCGACGTCGCGGCAACCCGCATCTGTGCGGCGTCGTCTGCTATCGGCGCGACCATGATCTGCAAGCCGGCTCGGTCCTGACCGCGGAGCACTTTGTCGCCCTGGACCTGCTCCACCCGCGAACCGTCCTGGCGGCACTCGCCTCGGCGCTGGAGGGTGTCGCAGCCTGTCTCGGATGCCGCGCCGTGCGATCGGTCCTGCACGCCGCCTCCCCGAAGCTGGCCGAGGACCTCAAGATCTCGGGCCACGTCCTGCAAGGCGTCGTCCTGGAACGGGGACTTCCCACCATTCCGGCCAGGAATTGATCTGGATCAAGGCGGCGAGCCGATGCACGCGCGAGCTTGATGCCGGGAATATCTAGGCACCGAGTGCCTGAGGGGAGCGCGATGCGCGAGGATGAAGGCGCCTGGCCGGTTGGTGCGATGGTGACGCTGCTCGGCCTGCTTGGCATTTTTCTGGCGGCCGGTGCTGTCGATGACGAGATGTACCTGTTCGGCTTTTCGCTGGCGGGATTTGCCTGCCTGTTCGTCGGCGGCCTGGTCAAGCGACATTTCGACGCGATCGACCACACCCCAAAACTCCAGGGCAACCCGATAAAGGTTCGCGACCATGGCTGACGGCAGCATGATCGGCATCCGGGCGCCGGTGATGCCGGACTACAACATGGACGTGGTGAAGAAATTCACCATAGCGACGGTGTTCTGGGGCGTTGTCGGGTTCCTGGTCGGCGTGTACATCGCTTCGGAACTTGCCTGGCCCGCCTTGAATTTCGGCCTGCCATGGCTGAATTTCGGCCGCCTCCGGCCGGTGCACACCTCTGCCGTGATCTTCGCATTCGGCGGTAACGCGCTGCTGGGCACGTCGTTCTACGTGGTGCAACGCACATGCAGGGCCCGTCTGTTCGGCGGCCGTGCGCTCGCCGACTTCATCTTCTGGGGCTACAACTTCTTCATCGTGCAGGCGGCCCTCAGCTACGTGATGGGCTTCTCGCGCGGGCAGGAATACTCCGAGATCGAGTGGCACCTCGCGCTGTGGCTCACCCTGGTTTGGGTCTGCTACGCCGTCGTGTTCATCGGCACGCTGATGAAGCGCGAGGAACCGCACATCTATGTCGCCAACTGGTTCTATCTCGCGTTCATCCTGACCATCGCCATCCTGCACACCGTCAACTCGCTGGCCATTCCCGTCAGCATGTTCGAAGCCAAGGGCTACACTATCTACTCCGGCACCCAGAACGCGTTAATCCAGTGGTGGTACGGCCATAACGCGGTCGGCTTCTTCCTGACCGCGGGCTTCCTGGGAATGATGTACTACTTCATCCCGAAAGCCGCGAACCGGCCCGTGTATTCATACCGCCTGTCGATCGTGCATTTCTGGTCGTTGATCTTCCTGTACATCTGGGCCGGTCCGCATCACCTGCATTACACGGCGTTGCCGGAATGGGCGCAGACGCTGGGCGCCGCATTCTCGATCATGCTGTGGATGCCGTCCTGGGGCGGCATGATCAACGGATTGATGACGCTGTCCGGCGCCTGGGACAAGCTTCGCACCGACCCCGGCCTGCGCTTCTCGGTGACTGCCGTTGGCTTCTACGGCATGGCCACGTTCGAGGGCCCGGTGATGTCCGTGCGCACCGTGAACGCACTCAGCCACTACACCGACTGGGGCATCGGGCACGTGCATTCGGGCTCGCTCGGGTGGGTCGCGTTCATCACCTTCGGCGCGCTTTACTACCTCGTGCCGGTGTTGTGGGAGCGGACCGGACTTTATTCCGTTCGACTGGCGGCCTGGCATTTCTGGATCGCAACCCTCGGCATCGTCTTCTACATCACCAGCATGTGGGTGGCGGGCATCGAGGAAGGCCTGATGTGGCGCGCCTACGACCATAACGGCTTCCTGCAATACTCGTTCATCGAAAGCGTGATGGCGGTGCACCCCTTCTACGTCATCCGCATGCTGGGCGGCGTCATGTTCCTGATCGGCGCACTGATGATGGCGTACAACCTGTTCATGACGGTGCGCAGCTCCACAACGGAGAAGCGCTCCGACCTGCCGCTCGGCTCGAACAACCTTCTTCTGGCGGCGGAGTAGCCCGATGCGCATCAAGCACGAAACCATCGAGCGCCATGCCTGGCTGATGCTGGTGCTGGCCCTCGTGACTGTGTCGATCGGCGGCATCGTCGAGATCATCCCGACGTTCACGATCGAGACCACAGTGGAACACGTGAAGGGTGTCCGCCCCTACTCGCCGCTGGAACTTGCAGGCCGCGACATCTACGTTCGCGAGGGCTGTTACACCTGTCACAGCCAGATGATCCGCGCGCTGAAGGACGAAGTGGAACGATACGGCCACTACTCACTCGCGGCCGAGAGCATGTACGACCATCCGTTCCAATGGGGATCCAAGCGCATCGGACCGGACATAGCCCGGGTCGGCGGCAAGTACTCCAACGACTGGCACTACGCGCACCTGGCGAACCCGCAATCGCTGGTGCCGGAAAGCCTGATGCCGCGCTACGCATTCCTGGCGAGCAATGCGCTGTTCTACGACGACATCCGCAACAAGATGCACGCGCTGCGCGTAACCGGCGTTCCCTACACCGACAGCCAGATCGCCGACGCCCCGAAAGACCTCGAGACCCAGGCGAGCGCGCAATCGGACCAGGCGGCGTTCGTGAAACGCTACCCCAAAGCCGTCATGGCGTCGGGTGACGGGCATGTGGTGACCGAGATGGATGCCGTTGTCGCGTATCTCCAGGTGCTGGGCACAATGGTCGACTTTGCGGACACCAGCGAAGAGTCGCTGCGGCAATAAGGGGCGATCATGAACGCCATTTCTGCCGCAATTGCCTGGCT
>CAZZWO010000186.1:0-6193 GCA_964657885.1 uncultured Acetobacteraceae bacterium
TTTCGGCCGGCCGGTCCATCCGCAACCCCAAGCCGCCGGGCCGCAGCCGCGTGCCATCGGTGCCTGCCGTGCCGTCAACCTGGATGGCCAGCCGCTCCGCCTGGTGACCAAAGCGCAGGCGCAGATGCCCGCCCCCAGCCGCATCGATGCGCACCGACAGGCCGGTCTCCGGTTCGAGGTAAGCGCCCGCGAGTCTGCTCATTTGAGCGCCGGCATCGGGGATGTCGGCATGCGGCGGCGATGTCTCACCCAGCACCGCCGCGAGCAGGTCGATCGCGGCCTCGCGCGCGTCGGACAGGTGGTTGAACATCACCACTATGGAAACCCGCTCCGCCGCGACGTGCACGCGATGGCTCCGCCAGCCGCGCAGCGCGCCGCCATGCCCGGTGGTGGCACGGCCGAACTCCTGCCGGCTGCCGAGGCCGAAGCCGTAGCCCGAGGGCGCGCCGTCGCTGAAATGCTGCGGAACCGAAAGCCGCCGGTACAGGCTGCCGGGATCGTCTCGTGTGGCGTCGATGTGGCGTTCCCAGGCGATCATATCGTCCAGGCTGGCACCCAGCCCGGCATCGCCGGTCCACAGGATGCGGTTCTCGGCGTGGCGGAACCCCAGCTCGCGCGTGCCCTCGTAGCCTTCGGTGCCATCCGGCATCGCCCCGGTATCCGCAGCGAGGAACGCGCTTTCCATGCCGGCCGGCTGGAAGATGCGGCTGCGCAGCAGCTCGGCGAAGCTGCGTCCGGTGCGCGCCTCGACGATGTCCGACAGGATGCGGAAGTTCTGGTTGGCATACGAATACCGGGTGCCGGGCGCGAATTGCAGGCTGGCGGTGCCGCCGATCACCTGCGCGGCCTCTGCGTCGCCGAACGCCGACTCGACCGGCGCCCCGTGCAGCATCGCAACCGCCCAGTAGTCGCGCAGGCCGGACTGGTTGTGCGCCAGGTGCAGCACGCCGGGCGCCGCGCCATCCAGCCGTGGCAGGCGGTCTGCGACGTCGCCGTCCAGCACCGTGGGGTCGGCGAACGCGTCCAGCAGCACGCCGCAGGTGAACTGCTTGGTGATCGAGCACATGCGGAACAGCGTGCGCGGCGTGAAGGCGATCCGCCGCTCGGCATTCGCCCACCCCCAGGCGTGACGGACGAGCACCTTGCCGTCCATCAGAACCGCGCAGGCGCCGCCCGGCCCCGGATACCTGGTGGGCAGCGACCGGACGGCACGGTCCAGGCGAGCGCTGATGCCGGTGGTCATCGCTGAGACCTTCACTCGCCGGGGTGGTAGGTGCGCGCAATGTGGCCCGCCAGCTGGTCGGGATAGAAATACACGTCGCGCAATGCCCCTGTCGTGTAGCGCTGCGACTGGTCGGCGAAATGCGGTGAACGGGGATCGCCGCTCTCGCCACCGGCGGTGACCGCCAACGCCTTGATCCTGGGGCCGAACTCGACCGCGGCCACGAAGCTGTTGCCATTATCGCCGTAACGCAGTTTCGGGCTGTCCGCCGTGTGGCCACTCTCGTGCGGCCCGTTGATAGAGGCGAGCGAGCCCCATTGTCCCGAGGTGAAGCCGACCGGCAGGCTGGGCGCCGCGTCGGAAAATCGTGGTTCCAGCTCGTCCGACAGGCGCTGGAAGCGGTTGATCCTGCCCCAGGCCATTCGCCAGGTTCCGAAATCCGCAGTCAGCCGGTCCGAGACTTCCGCCAGCGCCGCCAGCCTCTGCGCCGGCGTGGTGCGGGCCAGCACGGCGTCGTAGGCGGCGAGGCTGCTGGCATGGACGGGCTGGCCGGCCGCCCGCCACATCGCCTCGCCCCAGAGCACCGCGAGCGTTGTCGGCACCGAGTCCACCGACCAGCGCCGGTCCCAGCCACGCAGGGCCGCGACTTGTCCGGACAGACGTTCCCGCAGCTTGTCGGCCTGGGGCAGCGCGTCGAACGCCGCGAGCAAAGGCGGCAGCAGGATGTCGAAACCCGGCTGCGCCCGGTCGAAGGCGGCGGCCACCAGCGAGGCCAGCGTGAAGCCCGAATGGCCCTGCAGCAACGCGGTCGCGTGCAGGCCGCGGACGTTCTCGCCCTCGGTATCCATGTAGCGCGGGTAGCCGCCCGGCCGCGGGCTGGCGCTGCCTGACGCGGAGTACGGCCAGTCGTTGGTGTTCTGTATCCAGCCGGTTGCGGGATTCAGCAGATGCGGCGCGTCGGCCAGTGGATGCAGGCCGTGCCAATCAGTGTGCGGGTCGGCGCCGTCCACCGGATGCGTGTAGTCGAAGCGGTCGTCGCGCCTGGGGATGAATTGCGGATGCAGGTAGGCGATGTTGCCGTCCGCATCGGCATAGACCGTGTTGTTGGACGTGTTTGCGCGCAGCTCCATCGCCTTGCCGAACGACGCGAAGTCGCGCGCCTTGGTCAGCGTGAACGACTGTTCGAGCGCTGCTTCGGGCGCGAACATCATCGCCTCGCTGATCCATCGCCCATCAGCGGATTTGCCGACGATCGGGCCATGATGCGTGCGATAGACGGTGAAGGTTTTCGACGCCGGGTGCCCGTCCCGCGCACGATAGGCGATGGTCACCGGCGACGCGGTCACCGGCCGCAACTCCGCGCCGTAGCGGGTCAGCAATTTGTCGTTCTGACGGACGATCGTCTCGAGGAACTGGTCGACCGTATCCGCTGTACTCGACGTGTGCATCCAGCCGAGTCGGTCGTTGAAGCCCTGATACAGGAAGAACTGGCCCCAGGTGGCGGCGCCATACGCGTTCAGCCCTTCGTCGCTGGTCATCTGCAGCTCGGACCGGAAGTAGAACGACGTGTGCGGGTTGATCAGCAGCAGCGCGTGGTGGTCCGCGGTGTTGGGCGGCGCGATGGCGATGCCGTTCGATCCGGTGGGCTCGCCCGCCGCGCGGTCCAGCCCGGCGAATTTGGGCCAGCCGTAGAACTCCGCCAGTCCGGCGAGCGGGATGTCCTCGATGTCACCGCCGATGCTGCCCTCGCTGAACGCCAGCGCCATCCACGGTTCGAAATGCGCCAGCACCTTCGGCTTCACCGCGGGATGGGTGGCCAGATAGGTGTTCAGGCCGTCAGCCCACCCGTCCATCAGCGCCCGCAACCAGGCCGGGGAAGCCGTGTAGCGCGCGCGAAGGTCCGCCGGGTCGACGTACAGGCGGGCGCGCAGATCCTGCGCCACCGTCCGCTCGCCCTCACTTTCGCTGAGCCGGCCGAGCGCCGTGAGGTAATTCATCTCGATGCGGTTGAAGTCGTCCTCGGCCTGCGCATAGACCATCCCCGCCACCGCCTGCGCGTCGGTATGCCCATGCACATGCGCGATGCCCCAATCGTCGCGGGTGATCGTCACCTGTGTGGTCCACGACGCCGCCTTGGCCGGCTCCGCCTGCGCCCCTATGCAAAGCGCCAGGCAGAGTACGCTCGTGGCGAACACCGTCACCTTCAGGGCAGACCGTGTTCGTACCGGCATCCTGGCATCTCCGCTTGGGCGGGGCGGCTTTAGCATGCCGCCGGCGCGGGGCGGCAACAGCACCCCGGAAACGTGACCTGCGGGACGGGCGCGGTTGGCTGGCCCGCGTGTGGCGGCCCCGGGACTGTGTTACAGGCGGGCGCGGCGCGCGGTGTTGCGCGCACAGGTTGCAGGAGCGCAAGCCAGGCATGCCCGAGGACGACGCGTTCGACGCGGAGAATTTTCCCGAAGAGCTCTACCTGATCGCGTACGGCGACGTGCGGCAGGCCGTGATCTCCGGCGCGTTCGAAAGCGGTTACCAGCACTACCTGGCATTCGGGCGCGAGGAGATCGCGGCAGGCATCCGCCATTCGCCGTTCGAGGGCGGGCCGCCCGGCCTGTTGCAATCGGTGGTGCCGTTCGCCGACCTGGACCAGCCGGTACCGGTCTCGCCGGCGCTGCTGGGCCTGGAAGCGTCGGAGAAAGCCATCCCCTACAGCCCGCCGCCAGCCTCCGAGCTGCCCTACCGGTCGGTGACCGAGCAGTTCTCCGAGGACTTGTACCTCGCGCTGAACCCGGACGTGGCGGCCATGATCGCCGAGGGCGCGTTCGAGAGCGGGCGTGCGCACTGGCTGGCGGAAGGGCGCGCCGAGGAGCAGGCCGGGCTGCGGCCCAGCATCACCGATGACCGGTTGTACGCCGAGGCGCCGCCGCCCGGCACCGGATGCGAGGTGGAAACCGGCGACTTCGATTCGGAGAGCTACTTCCTGCTGTATCCGGACGTGCGGCAGGCTCTGGGCAGCGACTCGGAGGCAGCCCGCCACCACTGGGTGCATCACGGCCGTTTCGAGGGGCGGGTCGGCACCGGCATCGCACCATACCGGACGTGGCAGGCGCGGCCGGCGGAGGTGCTGGCCAAACCCTTCGGCATCAACGTGTTCGGCCCGTTCGCGGCGACCAGCGGTCTCGGGACGGCGGCGCGCGGCCTGCTGCGCGCGATCCAGAGCGTGGGCATCGCCACCGAACTGCACCCGTTCGACGTGAGCCGCGCCATTCCGCGCATCACGCCGGCCGAACGCGCCCGCAAGCCGGCGTTTCGCTGCAACCTGATCCTGGCCAATGCCGACCAGATTGCCCGCCTGACATCGCTGTATCCGACAGGGCATTTCGACGATGCCTACAACATCGCCGTGTGGGCCTGGGAACTGGCGGCGTTCCGGCCCGACTGGCACATGAGCTTCGCGCCGCTCGACGAAGTGTGGACCAACAGCGATTTCGAGATCGACAGCATCGGCGCGATCGCCCCGGTGCCGGTGCACAAGATCCGCCTGCCGGTCGATGTGCACCAGGCGAGTGCCGAGGAAGGCCGCGAGATGTTCGGCATCCCGCGCGACCGCCTGGTGTTCCTGGTGGCGTTCGACGTCGGCAGCACCAGCGCCCGCAAGAACCCGGGCATGGTGATCGACGCCTTCCGCGAGGCGTTCGCCGCCGACGAGAACGTGTTCCTGGTGATCAAATTCCACTCGACCGCTATCGAGCCGGCGATCACCCGCCAACTGACGCGCGCGCTTCGCGGTGCGGAAAACGTGCTGGTGATGGCGGACCTGCTGTCGGAACACGACATGGCGCTGCTTCGTGCTGCCTGCGACGTGTTCGTCAGCGCGCATCGCAGCGAAGGCTTCGGCCTGAACATCGCCGAGTTCATGGCGCTCGGCAAACCGGTGATCGCCACGAACTACTCCGGCAACCTGGAGTTCTTCGACGCCAGCGTGGGTTTTCCCATCGACTTCGACCTGACCGAAGTGCAGGCGCAGGCCGGCCCGTACATGCCGTACTACGTGTGGGCGGACCCGCGCAAAACATCGCTCATTGCACAGTTCAGGCTGGTTTACGAAGACCAGCCTGCCGCATGGGAGCGCGGGCGGCTGGCGGCGCGGCGCATGCGCGACCATTTCACCGCCGGCCAGATCGGCCACGAGATACGCCGCCGCCTGCACGCGATCGGGCTGTCGGCCGAACTGCCGCCGTTCCTCAACTGGGTCGGCAAGACACGCGGCCTGGTCGGATCGGCGCCGGTCGCCCTGCTGGATGCATCGCAGCGCCAGGCCATCGCCGCACTCGGCATGCGGCGGCCGGTCATCAGCCTGATCGTGCCGGTTTACAACGTGGCGGCGCAGTGGCTGCAGGCCTGCGTGGTGTCGGTCCTGCAGCAGAGTTACCCGTTCTGGGAGTTGTGCATCTGCGACGATTGCAGCACGGACCAGGGGACTTTGGCGGTGCTGGCCCGGATGCAGGGGATCGACCCGCGCATCAAGATCAGGCGTTCGCCGCGCAACCTCGGCATCGCCGGCGCCTCGAATCTCTGCGCCGAGATGGCGACCGGCGAGTTCGTCGCCATGCTCGATAACGACGACACCATCCACCAGGACGCGTTGCTGGAGGTGGCGCGTGCACTGTTCGCCGATCCCGATATCGACGTGATCTACACCGACGAAGACAAGATCGACGAGCATGGCGCGTTGATCGACACCTATCACAAGCCCGACTGGTCGCCCGAGCACCTCGAATCGGTCATGTACGTGCTGCACATGCTGGTGGTGCGCAAGCGGCTGTTCCTGGAACTCGGCGGCTTCCGCGACGAGTATTCCGGCGCGCAGGATTTCGACCTGATGCTGCGCCTGTCACGCCGCACGCAGAAGGTGCATCACATAGCACGCGCGCTGTATCACTGGCGCGCGGTGGAAGGCTCCGCGGCATCGGT
>CAZZWO010000187.1:0-6192 GCA_964657885.1 uncultured Acetobacteraceae bacterium
TGGCGATCCCGAAATCCAGCAGCTTCACCTGGCCGTCCGGCGTCACCAGCACATTCGACGGCTTGATGTCGCGATGTACGATCAGCCGCGCATGCGCATACCCGAGCGCCGCCAGCACCTGCCGCACCAGATCCACCCGGCGGTCCAGCGGCATCGAACCGGCCTGGCAGTGCGTGGTGATCGGCTGCCCCGACACCAGTTCGAGCGCCAGATAAGGGTGCCCGCTCGCGCTGACGCCGGCGTCGTACAACGCGGCGATATGCGGGTGAGACAGACCGGCCAGCACGTCCCGCTCGCGGGCGAAACGGGCGCGAAACGGACCGCCGAGCAGTTCCGCGTGCGGCAGCTTCAGCGCCACCTCCCGCGACGGCCCGTCATCGCCCCTCGTGGCGCGCCAGACATGACCCATGCCGCCTTGCCCGAGGATCGATTCGAGCCGGTAAGGACCGATCGTGTCGCCCGGACTGAAATCCTCCGGCGAGTCGTGGCTGCCAAGCCTATCCAGGCCGTCCGGCAAACGCGCGCCGTTCAGGAAATCGCCGGTGTTGACGCTGGCGGCGCTGCCGAGCACCCGCGCCAGCCAGGGGCGTAAATCGGCATCCTCGCCATCCAGCGACCGCAGCCAGCCATCGCGGTCCGGCTCCGCCAGATCCATCGCCTCGTCGAGCAAAGTGGAGAAGCGGCTCCAATGTGCGGGAGGGCAGGGCAAATCGCTCATCGGCCAACCTCCTCGGGTTACGCGCCGGGCCGCCCGTTCATCGATCGAACGGCGCCCACCGCCCCTGGCCACTCAGACGTAATGAAACCGCACAACCGGACATCCGGAACGGTATCGATCGATCAGCCGGTGAGCATCGCCTTGAGCAGGAGACGCGCTTTTTCCCAGTCGCGGCGCACGGTGCGTTCCGTCAGGCCGAGCGCGCTGCCGATTTCGGCTTCGGTGAAGCCGCCGAAATAACGCATCTCCACCACCTGCCCCAGCCGCGGCTCCACCTCGGCCAGTTGGCGCAGCGCACGGTCGAGCTCCAGAGGCTCGTCTTCGGCAACGGCGCCGTCGATGATCTCGGTGCTCAGCGTCATGCGCGCCATGTCGCCGCCGCGCCGCAACGCCTGCCGCTCACGCGCAAGGTCGATCACCACGCTTCGCATGGTGCGCGCGGCATAGGCGAGGAACTGGCCCGGCGAGGCTTCGCGCAGGCGAGCGGCACCGGCGACGCGCAAGTATGCATCGTTCACCAGGCCAGTAGTATCCAGCAAAGTATTGGGTCCGCTGCGTCGCAACCGCGATCGCGCAAGACCTTTGAGGTCCGGATACAGGCCTGACCAGAGCGCTTCGAGAGCCGAATTCTCTCGCTCCTGCATGCGCATACCCCGATATGTTTCGCCCGGCGCGAGCGTCCGCCCGCCCTTGCGGCGATCAATCTAGGACGAAAGCGGCTTTATTGGAAAGTAACCACTCCGGAATGTCCGACTGCGGGCGCGGTTTACGTTTTGAGGGATGTGGGCCGATGCCTGCAGGGCACCACGGCCGGAAGCGATTTTCTGCAAGCGTTGCGTTCGATACGGGATCGATTTCAGCGCGGTTCTATTCGCCGCATTCTGTACACGTGAAGCAAATGGGCACCGGAACGTTTCCGGTGCCCATTTCATTCAGCGGTGGGTGTCGTTACGCGCCGAGGTTGACGATGCGTACCCGCCGGTTGCGCGGTTCCGGCGTCTGGTCGGGCGTCTGCACCAGCAACTGGCTCGATCCCATACCGACCGGCTGCAAGCGGGCCTCGGCGATGCCGAACTTGGTTTCCAGGTAGCTCGCCACCGCCTGTGCGCGGCGTTCGGACAGGTCCTTGTTCGCATCGGGTGAACCGACGGTGTCGGTATGGCCCTCGACGCGGAAATGGAATGCCGACAACGCGGCGCTCGACAAGGCACGGCCGAGCTGGTCCAGCGTGCGGCTGGCGGAAGGCGTCAGTTCGGCTGAACCGGTCCGGAAATCCACCACCAGCTTAACCGAAGGCGCTTCGGTGGAGCTGTTGTCGGCGGCCGGCGACGCATCGGGTTCCGGCTCGGCTCTCGTGGCGGATTGATGCGGTGTCGCCGGGCTGGACGGCAGCCGGCGGATGCCGCGCGTCGGCCCGGTCAGTTGCTGCGCGTTCGGGCGCAATCCGGCAATGATGTCGTCGGCCGATGGTGTCTGGGCCGCCGCAAATTGAACCGGTAGCCCCAGGGCTGCCGCCGCGGCCAAAACGGCCAGCGTGTGTCTCCGCACGGAGATGTCTCCTTTTAATGAGATAAGTTCGCAGGCGGTTTCTTAGGCCCGTTAGGAGTGCAGGCGCAATCTTCCTGTTGGCGTGGCGCGCATCTATACTTCACATTCGGGGCCCGGCCGGCGGTACGCCCGTTGGGGGGAAAGCTCTGCCATGTCATTCCGCGTCTGGGCGGAGACCCATAGCGGCGCCGTGCGCAAATATAACGAGGACGCGCTCGTCAGCCGGCCGGAGATCGGATTGTGGGCGGTGGCCGACGGCGCCGGCGGCCATGCCTCGGGCGAGGTCGCGTCCGGCATGCTGGCCGAAACCCTCGCGGCGACACCGCCCGACCTGCCGGCGGCCGACATGCTGGCCGCCATCCGCGCGCAGGTGGGCGCCGTGCACGATGCCTTGCGGCGCGAGGCGCAACGGCGTGGCGAGGGCAGCATCATCGCGTCCACGCTCGTCACGCTGGTCATCCGCGGCGATTATTTCGCCTGCTTGTGGGCCGGCGACTCGCGCGCGTACCTTCTGCGTGACGGCGTGCTGCAGCAGGTGACGCGCGACCACAGCCTGGTGCAGGAACTGGTCGATGCCGGATTGATCAGGCAGGATCAGGCGGAAAGCCATCCGCAGGCCAACGTGATTACCCGCGCGGTGGGCAGCGAGGACGAGGTGCTGGAACTGGACAAGGTGAGCGGTCAGATCGCAGTGGGCGACCGCTTCCTGCTGTGCAGCGACGGCCTGTGCAAGACGCTGAGCGAAGCCGACCTCACGCGCCTGCTCAGCCAGGACGGCGAGGCAGGCGCCGCTGTCGAACTGATCGCCGCCGCCCTCGAACACGATGCGCGCGACAACATCACCGCACTCGTGGTCGAAGTCGCGAGCCTCGGGGGGTGAGCGGAACCCAGAGCGCCGGGCAGGGGAAGCTCGGCAAATACGAACTGCGCGGCACCCACGGCCGGGGTGCGATGGGCACAGTGTACGACGGCTGGGACCCGGCAATCGACCGCCGCGTGGCGATCAAGACGGTGCGCCTGGCCGATGCAGACGACGAGGAAACGGCCGAGGCGCTGGCCCGCTTCAAGCGCGAGGCGCAGGCGGCGGGGCGGCTTTCCCACCCCAACATCGTCGGCGTTTACGATTACGGCGAGACCGACCAGCTCGCCTACATCGTCATGGAATTCGTCGAAGGCCGCTCGCTCAAGACGGTCATCGACCAGCAGAAGCGGCTGCCGCCCGTCGAGGCCGTCGAGGTGATGCGGCAGGTGCTGGCGGGCCTCGCCTACAGCCATGCGCGCGGCGTCATCCATCGCGACATCAAGCCTGCCAACATGATGATGACCGGCGACGGGCAGGTGAAGATCGCCGATTTCGGCATCGCGCGCATCGAGAGCAGCAGCATGACGTCGGTGGGCACAGTCATGGGCACGCCCGCCTACATGCCACCGGAACAATTCCTCGGCGAGCCGGTGGATGCGCGCAGCGACATCTATGCGGCGGGCGTGATGCTGTTCCACCTGCTGACTGGCGAGCGTCCTTACGAGGGCAGCATGACCTCGATCATGCACCGCGTGCTGAACGCCGAGGCGCCACCCCGGGCCTCGTCCCGCATCGGCGCCCCGGCCGCGTTCGACGGCGTAATCGCCAAAGCAATGGCCCGCGCGCCCGCCGACCGTTTCGCCAACGCCGGCGCATTCTCCGCCGCCCTCACCGAAGCCCTGACCGCGCCCGCTCCACCTGCCGGCCATGACGACGAAGACGCAACCATGGTTGCCCGCGCGCCGGCGGTGAAACCGGCGACGATCCCGCCGGTCCGGGTGACGCCGGTCACGCCCGGCAAGCCCGATCTGCCGGAATCCAAGCCTGGCCGCTCAGGGCCGAACCTGCCGCTATACGGGGCGGGCGCAGTGGCCCTGCTGCTCGCCGCGGGCGGGGCGGCTTGGCTGCTCCGCCCCGGTCCTGGCACGCCGCCGGCCGCAGCCATCCCCAGTTCGCCGGTCGTGACACCTGCAGCGCCCTTGCCATCGGCTACGGAGCCGCCGGCCAAACCCGTCCCGGCGGTCACCAGGCCAGAGCCGCCCGCACCGGCTGCGCAGAAGCCGGTTCTGCCGGCGATCGAGGCTGCCCTGGCGGCCCAGCCCTGCGCGTCGTTGCGCGTCTTGGCGGCGGGCGGTGGTTTCGCCGTCTCCGGCCTCGTCGGGTCCGGCGATGCGGAACGCGCCGTGCGCCAGGCTGCAACCGACGCCGCCGGCGGCGCACGCCTGTCCTGGTCGGTGCTGGCGGTTCCGGTCTCCTACTGCGCGGCGCTGGAGATCCTCGGCCCCTCGGCTGATCCGGCGATGTCGGTCACCATCGACGGAGCGCCCGGCCGCACCGTGCTTCGCGACAAGGCCAGGATCGCACCTCGCGTCACGCTGCCCGGCTACCCGGCGTGGCTCAGCGTCGATTACCTGTCCAATGACGGCTCGCAGGCGCATCTCTATCCGAACTGGAAACGCCCCGTGCACGCGCAGAAGCCCGGTTCGGCGGTGGCATTGACCGGCCGCGAAAGCGACGGCGTCGGACCGCCGTTCGGCCGCGACCTCGTGCTCGCCATTGCCTCGTCGGAGCGCCTGTTCCAGCAACCAAGGCCCGACACCGAAACCGCGGTGCAATACCTCAGTGCGCTGCGCCAAGCCGTCGCCGATGCCCGCAGGAACGGCGCCAAAATCGCCGCCGCAGCGATTGTCGTCGATACCGAACCGGCCAACTGATCTACGAACCGATCAGTCGGCGGGCGGCTCCCAAAGCTCGATCGGGTTGCCTTCCGGATCGTGGATGCGGGCAAACCGTCCGGCCTCCGGCGAGTCCCATTCCGGGTTCGTCATGACGTCTATGCCGTCTGCGGCGAGTTTCTCGAGCAAGGCGTCGAGTCCGGATACCCGGAGGTTCAGCAGGAATTGCTTGTCCGCGGGAAAGTAATCGGTGGTTTTCCGGAACGGCTTGAAGATCGTCGTGCCGGCCTCTTGCTGCCAGCCATCGTAGCCCGAATTGATGCCGAGATGCCGTTCGTACCAGGCCGAAAGAGCCGCCGGATCGTCCGCCCGGAAGAAGAAGCCGCCGATCCCGGTCACTGGCATGCGCGAAGGTCCTGCCCAAATTATCCGGAGATAATCCGCAGGCCGGATCGCGCTGTCCAGCTACGGAATATCGGGCGTGCGGTCGCGCAGCCATGAGGGTGGCATGGCGGCCACGAAACGGTGGCGCAGCAAGGCGGCCTGCGCGTCGGTCATGCCGATTTCCGACGCGTTGAAGAACCGCGCGTCCGGGGTGTGCACCAGGTAGGCCTGCATCTCGTTGCGGATCAGGTCGTCATTGGCGACGTCGTAGCCCTCGGCACCGAGCAGCCGGCGAAAACGCTCGCGTTCCCCGGCATCCAAAGTCGCCTCCCAGAAATGCTGCACGTACGCGGCATAGGCCGGGTCGGTGAAATACAGCCCATGCGAAACCTCGTGCCGCAGGATCGTCGCGCGCGCGTGGGCGTCGATCTGTGCCTTCTCCGACAGCGGCGGCAGGCTGATCACCGCGCCGGCCGGCATGCCCGGGTCCGCCGCATCCTCGCGGGCCACGATCGCCTCCATCGCGTTCTCCTCGGGGTGCAACGCGACGCCGTCTCGCCGCGCGGTGGCGAAGAAACGCCGCAGGTCGGCCGCCCGGTAGTCATGGCCGTAATAGAAGCTCTCGACGGTGTCGTGGGTGGAGACCAGCAGCCGCGCCATCTCCGCGTCGTCGAGAACGCGGTCGTGCGGCGCACCCGCTTTCTCGACGAACGCGCCTACCCGGTTCAGCGCCTGCCCCTGTGCGGCGAGCGACGGAAACACCAGCACCAGCACGCCGCGCGCCGGCTTCAGCCGGAACACCTGCAGCCGGTCGGCCGGGGCCGCAAGGATCGCCGCCTCGTCCT
>CAZZWO010000188.1:0-6168 GCA_964657885.1 uncultured Acetobacteraceae bacterium
AAGTGGCTGACCGACACGCAGCACACGCCGGCCATCGCCCACATCGTTGGCCAGCGGCGCGATGAGCTGCGCGACACTGCCGCTTTGGATCGCGACGGTGTCGATCCGGCCGACCACGCCGGTGGCCGGGTCGCCCACGCGAATGGGGAGCGTGTAGACGTTGCTGAGCGTTCCGTCGGGCGTCGTCGCCACCTACATGCACAACGCGTTGAAGCCCGGGCTCGGCAAGATCGGCGTGCTCGTGGCGCTCGAAGCTCCGTCCGAGCTGGACGGGCTGGAGACGCTCGGCCGGCAGATTGGCATGCACGTGGCGGCCACCCGTCCTGACGCGCTCGACATCGACGCGGTGGATCCGGCAGCCCTGGAGCGTGAGCGGGCGGTGCTGAGCGAACAGGCGCGCGCGTCCGGCAAGCCCGAGGCGATCATCGACAAGATGGTCGAGGGCCGCATCCGCAAGTACTACGAGGAAGTGGTGCTGCTGGAGCAGGTCTGGGTGCATGACGGCGAAAGCCGGGTGCGCGCCGTCGTGCAGAAGGCCGGTGGCAAGCTGGCGGCATTCGCCCGCTTCACCCTGGGCGAAGGCATCGACAAGCCGGCGGGCGGAGATTTCGCCGCCGAAGTGGCAGCGGTCGCCGGCGTCTGACCGGCGCGAACGGCAGTCCGGTGGCGGAGCCGAACGCCCGCCGCCGGCGCCGGATCGGCGTTCTTGCAGAATAAGCGACGGCTCTTCCTTCCGGGGCAATGACCTCCTAGGTTTCGCCCCGCTTCGACTTAGGCCATTTTTCGCCTAGCCTGCCCCGCTCTGACCGAGTCACCGAATACATGACCACCGCTTACAAGCGCGTGCTGCTGAAAATCTCCGGCGAGGCGCTGATGGGCCGTCGCGATTACGGCCTGGACACCGAAATGGTGGGCCGGATCGCGGTCGATGTCGGCGATGTCGTGGCCCTCGGCGTGCAGGTCTGCCTGGTGATCGGCGGCGGCAACATCTTCCGCGGCGTGTCGGCGGCGGCCAGCGGCATGGACCGCGCGCAGGCCGATCACATGGGCATGCTGGCGACCGTGATGAACGCGCTGGCCATGCAGACGGCGCTGGAGAAGCGCGGCACGCCGACCCGCGTGCAATCCGCGATCCCGATGGCCAGCGTCTGCGAACCCTACATCAGGCGCCGCGCCGAACGGCACATGGAGAAGGGCAGGGTGGTGATCTTCGCCGCCGGCACCGGCAACCCGTTCTTCACCACCGATACGGCTGCCGCCTTGCGCGCGGCGGAGATGCGGTGCGACGCGTTGCTGAAAGGCACACAGGTGGACGGCGTGTACTCCGCCGACCCGCGCCGCGATCCGGATGCCCGCCGCTACGACGAACTCACCTACCTGGAGGTGCTGTCGCGCGACCTGGGCGTGATGGATGCCGCCGCGATCTCGCTGGCGCGCGAGAATTCGCTGCCGATCATTGTGTTCAACATCCACGCGCCCGGCGCGTTCGCGGCCGTGATGCGCGGCGAGGGCATGTTCACCAAGATCATGGAACCGGCATGATGAGTTGTAACCGTCGAACGACCGGAAACGACCAGAACCCGGGACCGACACCTGGAGAAACGCCGTGCCCGCTGACCTGAGTGCGCTGAAAGACGACCTGACCCGCCGCATGGATGGCGCGCTGGAGACCCTGCGCCGCGACTTTGCGGGGTTGCGCGCCGGCCGCGCCAGCCCGGGCCTGCTGGAGCCGGTGCGCGTCGAAGCCTATGGCAACGAGGTGCCGATCACCCAGGTCGGCACGATCGGCGTGCCGGAGCCGCGGATGCTGACGGTGCAGGTCTGGGACCGGACGCTGGTCGGCGCCGTGGAGCGCGCGATCCGCGATTCGGGGCTGGGCCTCAACCCCGGCTCCGACGGGCAGACCGTCCGCGTGCCGATCCCGCAACTGACGGCCGAACGCCGGACCGAGCTTGCAAAAGCGGCGGGGCGTTATGCCGAGAGCGCTCGCGTCGCAGTGCGCGGCGTGCGGCGTGACGGCATGGACCAGGTCAAGGCGGCCGAAAAGAAACACGAGATCGGCGAGGACGATGTCGGCCGCTGGTCGGACGAAGTGCAGAAGCTGACGGATGGCTACATCAAGCGCATCGACGAGCAGCTTTCCGGCAAAGAAGCCGAGATCAAGCAGGTCTGAGGACATTGGCCCTGCTCAAGACCGGGGTGGCGGAGGCAAGGGCGGCGATCGGCGCCCCCGCTGTCAACTTGCCCGCCGTTGGCGCCCCCCCACTGCATGCGCCGCCGATACAGGTCAACTCAACGCCGGTAACCCAGCCGGCTCACGTCCCGCGCCATGTCGCGATCATCATGGACGGCAATGGACGCTGGGCGCAGGCACGGCATCTGCCGCGGGTCGCCGGCCATCGCGCTGGCGCCCAGGCGGTCCGGCGCACCATCGAGGCGGCGATCCGCAGCAATGTCGGCTGGCTGACGCTGTACGCCTTCAGCAGCGAGAACTGGCAGCGGCCGGAAGACGAGGTGGCCGACCTGACTGGATTGCTGCGGCACTACCTCCGCCATGAGGTCGCCGAACTGCATCGCGAACGGGTCCGCCTCCGCGCTATCGGCGACCGTGCCCGTTTCGGTGCGGACATCGCTCGCGAACTGGCTGCGGCCGAGGCGCTGACCGCGGGCAACACACGGCTGAACCTGACGGTTGCCCTGTCGTATGGCGGGCGATCGGAGATCGTGGCGGCGGCGCGAGCGGTCGCCAAAGCGGTCGCCGCGGGCACGCTGTCCCCCGAGGCGATCACCGAGGAGACGTTCCCGGCTTTCCTGTTCACCGCGGGCATGCCCGATCCCGACCTGGTGATCCGCACGAGCGGCGAGCGGCGGGTCTCCAACTTTCTGCTGTGGCAGGCCGCCTATGCCGAATACCTGTTTCCGGAAGTGCTCTGGCCGGATTTCAATGCCGCCCACTTCGAAAGCGCGCTCGCCGACTACGCCGCCCGTGATCGCCGCTACGGCGCCCGGCCCGAGTGAGAGGCGCGGCTGGCGTGTGCGCCCGTGACGTTGCCGCTGTGATCGTGCTGTGGTGACGACCCGGGCAGCCGACCCGCGGTGGCGGGATCTCGGCGTGCGCGCGGCCTCCGGTCTGGTGCTGGCGATCATCGGCCTGCTTTCGATGTGGTTCGGCGGCACCGTCTGGACAGTGTGCATAGCAATCCTCGGCATCGGCATGGCCGCCGAGTGGGTGGGCCTGTGCCGGCGCCGGCGAACCGGACTTTGGCCATTGGGGCTGGCCTACATCCTGCCGGCAGTGGTGGCGCTCATCTGGTTGCGGCATGGCCCCGGAGGTTTCCGGCGGCTGCTGTTCCTGGCGGCGGTGATCTGGGCCGGCGACATTGGAGCATACCTGGTGGGCCGGCTTCTTGGCGGCCCCCGCCTGGCGCCGCGGGTGTCGCCGGGTAAGACATGGTCGGGTGCCGCCGGCGGCACCGTGTGCGCGGTGCTGGCCGGCATGGCGGTGGACCCTGCCCATCCCATGCCCACTGCCTTGCTCGCGCTGGTGCTGAGCGTGGTGGCGCAGGCAGGCGATCTACTCGAAAGCGGTATAAAACGGTACTTCGGCGCCAAGGATTCGGGCTCGATCATACCCGGGCATGGCGGGCTGCTGGACCGGCTGGACGGTGTGCTCGCGGCCGCCCCCGCCGCTGCCCTGTGGTCGCTGGCATCGGGTCAGGCGCTGTTGCCGTGGCGATGACCCACACGGCTCATTCGGTGGAGTGCTCATGAAGACAGTCAGCGTTCTGGGGAGCACCGGCAGCATTGGCCGCAGCACGGTCGACCTGCTGCTGGCCAACCCGGACCGCTATCGCGTGCTGGCGCTGGTGGCCAACAACCGGGCGGAGGCGCTGGCCGAACAGGCCCGGCTGCTGCGGGCGGAACTGGCGGTCTGCAGCGATCCATCGATGCACAAGACGCTGTCGGAGTGCCTGGCGGGCAGCGGCATCCGGGTCGCCTGCGGCGAGGCGGCGGTGCTGGAAGCGGCCCGGCTCGGCGCCGACTGGACGATGGCGGCGATCACCGGGGTCGCCGGGCTGGCCCCAACACTGGCGGCGGCCGAGCGCGGGGGAGCGATCGCCCTGGCCAACAAGGAGGCGATCGTTTCGGCCGGCGACGTCATGCTGCGTGCGGTGGCGGAGGCGGGCGCGACCCTGTTGCCGGTGGATTCCGAGCACAACGCCATCTTCCAGGCGCTGGCGGGAAGCTCGCGCGCCGCGCTGGAAAAGATCATCCTGACCGCTTCGGGCGGCCCGTTCCGGCTGGCCACCACCGAGGAGATGCAGCGCGCGACCCCCGAGACGGCGCTTCGGCACCCTGTCTGGTCGATGGGCGCCAAGATCAGCATCGACTCGGCGACCCTGTTCAACAAAGGGCTGGAGGTGATCGAGGCGGCCCGGCTGTTCGCGCTGGAGCCGCACGAGATCGAGGTGCTGGTGCATCCGCAATCCATCGTGCACGGCATGGTCTGCTATCGTGACGGCAGCGTGCTGGCGCAGATGGGCGCGCCGGACATGCGCATCCCCATCGCCCACACCCTGGCCTGGCCCGAGCGGTTGCACACCGCGTCGCCGCGCCTCGACCTCGCCGCCGCCGGCCGGCTGGAATTCGCCTTGCCGGACGAGAAACGTTTCCCGGCGCTGCGCCTTTGCCGCGAGGCCTTGCGGGCGGGCGGCGGCGCACCAACCATCCTCAATGCGGCAAACGAGATCGCGGTCGCGGCCTTCCTGGACCGCCGCATCGGTTTTCTCGACATCGCCTCGGTCGTCGAGGCTACGTTGGAGCGGGCAGGCGCGCGCGGCGCCGGCACGTTGGACGAGGTGGCGTCGCTCGATGCCGAGGCACGGCGCCTGGCGAGCGACATCGCCGCGGCCCGCGCGCGGGCACATGCCGCCTGAGTTAACCGCGCATTCGATGTTTGAGGGTAGGGTCGGTCGTCAATGACGCATTTTCTGCAGACAATCGGCAGCTTCGCGCTGGTGCTCGGAATCCTCGTGTTCATCCACGAACTGGGCCACTACCTCGCCGCCCGCTGGCGCGGCTTCAAGGTCGAGGCGTTCTCCATCGGCTTCGGCCCCGCCATCGTTTCGTGGACCGACCGGCGCCAGACGGTCTGGAAGATCTGCGTGCTGCCGCTGGGTGGTTTCGTCCGCATGGAGGGCATGGCCGTCAACGTCGCCGACGAACAGCCGGCCGAGCAGGAAGCCGCGGCGCAGGGCAGCGCCTATTACCAGAAGTCGGTGCTGTCGCGATCGATCGTGGCGGCAGCCGGCCCGGTCGCCAACTTCCTGCTGGCCATCTTCCTGTTCTCGGCGCTGTACGGCACCGTCGGCCAGCAGGTGCCGCTGCCCGTGGTGGGCGAGGTCGCTCCGGGCAGCTCGGCGGCCGATGCCGGGCTGAAGACCGGCGACGCCATCCGCGCGATCGACGGCAAGACGGTGATGGTGTTCGAGGATCTGCGGCGGATCGTGGCGGGCAACGCCGGCCACACGCTCAGCCTGTCGGTGCATCGCGGCACCCAGGACCTGGTGATACCCGTTACCATCAAGCCGGCGACGCCCGGCGACATGACCACCGGCCGCCTCGGCGTCGGCGCCGGCGAGATGGCCAGCATACGGCTGAACCCCTGGGCCGCCCTGGTCGCCGGCGTGCAGCAGACCGGCTTCATTCTGTGGCAGACGCTGCAGGGGCTCGGCCGCATCCTGACCACCGGCCATGGCGTGCGCGAACTCGGCGGCCCGATCGCCATTGCGAGCCTGTCCGGGCAGGTTGCTCAGCTCGGCATCGTCAGCATGATCAGCTTCATCGCGCTGCTGTCGATCAATCTCGGCCTGATGAACCTGCTGCCGATCCCGATCCTCGATGGCGGCCACCTGATGTTCTATGCGGCGGAGGCGGTCCGTGGCCGCCCGCTGCCGCCCCGCGCACTCGATTACGGCTACCGGGTCGGCTTTGCGATCATCGGCTCGCTGTTCGTGTTCATCTCGTGGAACGACCTCGTGCATACCGGCGCCGTCCGCTGGGTGGCGCACCTGATCGGCTGACCTCACCGGCCCGAGTCTGTGTCCGTTAGGTTGGCGAGGCGGAGCCGTGACCCTCCCGTCGCGGAGCGGCTGATCTGACGGACTG
>CAZZWO010000189.1:0-6145 GCA_964657885.1 uncultured Acetobacteraceae bacterium
ACCTCGATCTCGCCGGTGCCCATGCGGCGGATCACCTGGTCGCCCGGCATCATGTCGTGCAGCGCGTCGTACAGCGGCCGCAGGTAGGGGTCGATCTTCTCCTTGAGGTCGCCGGGCAGGAAGCCCAGCCGCTCGCCCGCCTCGACCGCCGGACGGCACAGCACGATGCGCTCGACACGGCCGGCGAGCAGCATCGCCACGGCCTGCGCCACCGCGAGGTAGGTCTTGCCGGTGCCGGCCGGGCCGAGCGCGAACACCATCTCGTGCCGGCCCAAGATGTCCATATAGGCGGACTGGCCGGGCGAGCGGGGCCCCACCGCGCCACGCCGCGTGCGGATGGCGGGCAGGTCGGACAGCGGCAGGCGCGGGTCGTCGTCCACCCGGTTCAGCATGCGGATCGCCGCATCGACGTCGCCCGAGGCCACGCCCTCACCCTTTTCCAGCCGCTTCCACAGTCCCGTCAGCGCCGCCTGCGCCGCCTGCACCTGTGCCGGCTCGCCGCTGATTGCCACCCGGTTACCCCGGCAGGCGAGCCGCACGCCAAACCCCTGTTCCAGCCGTACCAGGTGCCGATCGTGATCGCCGAGCAGCAGTGGCAGCAGGGCGTTGTCATTGAAGTTCAGCGTGATGGCCTTGCCAGGGACCGGGACGACGGCAGGGGACAGTTGGGTCAAGCGCAGGCCTTCTCCTTGAGGGTTGCTCCAGACAAAGAATTGGTGTGCGCGGCTTCGATGCACACCATTGTTTCCTGACCGATCAGACTTTCCGGTCCGGTCAGGTGAACGGGTTGAAGGTAGGGCGTGCGGCCGCCGACCTGGCCGGGACGCCGCCCCGGGCCGGTGATCAGCACCGGCAGCGTCAGCCCGGCGCACCGTGCGTTGAAATCCGCCTGCTGCTCACGGAGCAGCGCCTGCAAGGTTTGCAGCCGGCGGTCCTTGTCGGCTTCGGGCACCTGTGCGGGAGCGCCCGCCGCCGGCGTACCGGGCCGCTGCGAGTATTTGAAGCTGAACGCCTGCGCGAACTTCACGCGGCGGATCAGCGCGAGCGTCGCCTCGAAATCCGCCTCGGTCTCGCCGGGATGGCCGACGATGAAGTCGGACGACATGGCGAGGTCGGGGCGCGCCGCCCGCAGGCGGTCCACCAGTGCCACGTACTCGGCCGCCGTGTGCCGGCGGTTCATCGCGGCCAGCATGCGGTCGGAGCCGGACTGCACCGGCAGATGCAGGAACGGCATCAATTGCGGCAGGTTGCCATGCGCCGCGATCAGGTCGTCGTCCATGTCGCGCGGATGCGAGGTGGTGTAGCGCAGCCGGAGCAGCCCGGAGATGCCGGCGAGCGTGCGCAGCAGCCAGCCGAGCGTGCGCGGCGCACCGTCCGGCCCGTCGCCATGCCAGGCGTTGACGTTCTGCCCCAGCAACGTGATCTCGCGCGCACCGCCGGCGACCAGGCGCCGGGCTTCGGCCAGCACCGACGCCGCCGGCCGGCTCGCTTCGGCCCCGCGCGTGTAGGGCACGACGCAGAAGCTGCAGAACTTGTCGCAGCCCTCCTGGATGCTGAGGAAGGCGGTCAGCCCGCCCGCGGTTTGCGGTGCTGCCGTCTCCGGCAGGAAGTCGAACTTCGATTCCGCGGGGAAATCGGTGTCGATGACCGCACCCGCCGCCCGGCTCGCCTGCGCCACCATTTCGGGTAGGCGGTGATAGGTTTGCGGCCCGAGCACGATGTCCACATACGGGGCGCGCGCCAGGATCTCGCGGCCCTCCGCCTGCGCCACGCAGCCGGCGACCGCCAGGATGGTCGATTGGCCCTGCTCGGCCCGCGCCTGCTTGACCAGCCGCAGCCGGCCCAGCTCCGAAAACACCTTTTCGGTCGCCCGGTCGCGGATGTGACAGGTGTTCAGGATGACCATGTCGGCGTCTTCCGGCCCGGCGGCCGGTGCGTAGCCGAGCGGCGCCAGCACATCGGCCATCCGCAAGCTGTCGTACACGTTCATCTGGCAGCCCCAGGTGATGACGTGCAGGCGCCTGGGGCCGGGTGCACCAGCGTTGGCGGCCGAAAATCCTGGATGGCTGGATGGCACCGGGGAGGATGGCATCGAGGGGAAACTCCGGCTTTGTCCCGCCGATGCGGGAGAGCGCGGAGCAATCATGGCGGGCGGACGCGCCGTCAACTGTTTCCCGTGTCTGGCATCATCGTTTTCCCCTGCCGCCCATACTCTGCACGCAACGACCGATTCCGGGTCAAGCTTTCAAAGCGGTGCTGCCGGGCGGTTCTGCCGCAGAGCCGCTGCGCCGTCGGCGACGATCTGCCACGCCGCCTGGCTGAGTGCCTTGCGCGAGGTGAATGCCGCCGGATCGAGTGGCCCGTGGAACAGCAGCGTCACCCGCATGCCGCGCCATTGCGCAAACTGCCACAGGTGCGGCGCCAGGCTCATGTCACCGTACCAGGCGAACACGTTGCGGCTGCCGCGCCCGACCGGCAGCCCGGCCAGGCGGTCGTAGACGACCGAAACCGGCTGGATGATCGGCATGTTCTCGCCATAGGCGGCGGCGAAAAACGACGAGTGGAACGGCAGCACGCGCGACCCGTCCGAGCTGGTGCCTTCGGGGAACAGGATGAGGTCGTCGCCCGCCGCCAGCTTCTCCTGCATCTGGTTGCGCTCGCGCCCGATGCCCTGGCGGGACCGGCTGACGAACACCGTGCGGCCCAGCCTGGCGATGGTCCCGACGATCGGCCAGCCGGCCACGTCGTCCTTGGCGACGAAGCACGCGCGCAATCGGCCGCCGACTGCCGGGATGTCCAGCCAGGACGAGTGGTTGCACACATAGATGATGCGCCGGCCCTCGGCGGTCACCGGCGTGCCGAGCATGCGGACCTGCAAGCCCAGGAGCCGGGCCACGGTATTCCAGTAGAACACCGCGAACCCGACGCGGGCCCGGCCGCGCAACAGCAGCAGCACGGCCTGGATCACACAGGCGACGGGGGTGAACAGCAGGATCGACGCGACCCGTCGCGCCGCAAGCAACTGGCGCGCGAGCCGCCACTCGGGGGCCGGCGTGTCACGGCCAGTGTCCAGGGACGGCAGTTGCGTCCGGTTCCGCGAACGGGCGGCGGCGAGGTCGGGGACAGCTTGCAGAAGCGTACTCATAGGCCTCGATTAGCGACCCAAATGCGGCGGCACGATGTCCGGATTGTTACCGTTGCGCCAATTCCACACTCCGCCACGCGAGAGCGCAAAAAACTTCAATCACGCTATTGTGTATTATACACCGCTGGTGTGAATATGAGGTTCGTTACGATTGGCGAAAGGCGCCGGTCGGGAAGGCAGGCGTCCTAACCCATGAACGATATGACAGCGATCCGGAAACCGGGCTGCCGCGCCTGCAGCACAACCGCTTTCGTGTTCCCCTTCCGCATGGCGTTTCAGCCCGTCGTCGATATCAGACGCGGCGAGATCCACGCCTACGAGGCACTCGTGCGTGGTCCCGATGGCGGCGCGGCTCAGCGGGTGCTGCAGCAGGTGACCGCGCAGAACGTGTATGCCTTCGACCAGGCCGCCCGCGTGAAGGCGATCGAGACGGCGGCCGGTCTGGGCGTCGTCACCAGGCTCAACATCAACTTCATGCCCAACGCCGTGTACGACCCGCGCGCGTGCATCCGCAAGACGCTGGACGCTGCCTCGCGCACCGGCTTCAACACCGACCGTATCACCTTCGAGATCACCGAGGACGAGCAGGTGGCCGATGAAGACCATCTGCGCGAGATCATCACGGAGTACCGCCGTCGCGGTTTCCGCGTGGCACTCGACGATTTCGGCAAGGGCTACTCGGGTCTGTCGCGCCTGGCGCGGCTGCATCCGGACATCCTCAAGCTCGACCGCGACCTGATCGCCGGTTGCGGGGACGATACGGTCCGGCGCGAGATCATCATGTCGATGGCGCGGCTGTGCCGTGCGATCGGCGTGGAACTGGTCGCCGAGGGCGTGGAGAACGAGGCGGAACTGGCCGTAGTGCGGGACGCCGGCATCGATTTCGTGCAGGGCTTCTACTTCGCGCGACCTGCCCTCGAGCGCCTCGTGACCGTCGCGGAGATGCCGCCGCTCGGCTGATCCCGGCACGCCGACCCGACGGTCTGCAGCCATTACGCGGTTCGGCGGCGCGGCGGTCGGACACCCCGCGGCATGGCCCCTGGCTTGCATCCGCGGCAGGTGTGAAGCTGCTTCTCGCCGATGACGATGCCGGGCGCGCACGCGATCTGGCTCGTGTCCTGGCGGCCGATCCCTCCATCGAACTCGTGCGGACCAAACGCGGGGAGTTGCTGGCCGATGCGGTGCGGGACCATGCGCCCGACCTCATCCTGATCGACATGTCCCGTCCGGACCGCGATGCGCTGGAACGGCTGCGCAGCCTGGGCGGGGCGGAAGCCCGGCCGATCGTGCTGTTCGTCGACGAGGACGATGCCGGCTTCATGGAGGAGGCGATCGGCGCCGGCGTGTGTTCCTACAACGTGCTCGACCTGCCGCCGCCCGACATCAAGCCGATCCTGCGCGCGGCGGTGGCACTGTTCCGGCGGCACCAGGCGGTGCAAAGCGAGTTACGGGCGGCCGAGACGCGGCTTCGTGAGCGGGCGTTGATCGACCGGGCGAAATCGATCCTGATGGTGCAGCGGCGGCTGCCGGAGCCGGACGCGCATCGCTGGCTGCAACGCCACGCCATGGCCGGCGGCCGGCGGCTGGTGGATGTGGCACGGGACCTGGTGCAGGGGACGCCGGGGCAGGATACGCAGAACAAGGAAGCGCCACCATGACCAGCCTTGCGGCCGGAACCCGGGTGCGGATCGGCGTGCTGCGGCTGGCCGACAGCGCCGCCGTTCTGGTGGCCGATGCGCGAGGCCTGTTCGCGGCGGCTGGTCTGGACGTGCAGGTGCTGGTCGAGCCGAGTTGGGCCAACATCCTCGACAAGCTCACCTGGGGGCTGCTGGACGCGGCTGTCATCCTGCCGCCGCTGGCCATCTCGGCGGCGCTCGGCCTGCGCGGTGCGCGGGCGCGGCTGGTGGTACCGATGGGCCTGACCAGCGGCGGCAACAGCATCGTGCTCGGCCACGCGGCCTGGCAGGCGGTGGAACCGGCAACGCTGCCACCGGGCGCGCTCGCCGCCCGCCTGCTCGGGTGGATCCGTGCGCAGCCGGCGCCACCGCGGCTTGGCGTGGTCCACATGTATTCCACCCATAATCTGCTGCTGCGGCATTGGCTGGCCGGAGCCGGTGCGGACCCGGAGCGGGACTACGAAACCGTGGTGGTGCCCCCCGAGCAGGTTGTGGGCGTGCTGCAGCAGGGCGGGATTGCGGGTTTCTGCTCCGGCGCGCCGTGGGGCGACGTGGCGGCGGCAGCCGGTGCGGGGCATGTGCTGCTCGGCAGCTCGGCGTTGTGGCCCGGGCACCCCGAAAAGTGCCTGGCTGTCGCAGCTTCCTGGGCCGAGGCGCAGCCCGAGGCGCTGGCCGGTCTCACCAGCGCGTTGCTGCAGGCCGGCCGAATTTGCGAGACCGCTTCCGAGGCCGATGGCGTCGCGGCTCTGCTGGCCGGCATCGGGCTGCCGCTCCAGCCATGCCGCAATGCCCTGCCCGGTGGCGCCGGAGCCGAGCGCATCCGCTTTGCCGCCATTCCGGCGGAGGACGCCGGCCCCCGGACAATCGCAATCGCCGATCGTGACCATGCGCGGTGGTTCCTCGGTCAGATGCAGCGCTGGGGCTGGATCGCCCCCGAAACAGGCTTTGCGGAGATCAACGAACTGTACCGCCCCGAGCTTCTGCAGCCGGCGCTCGTGAGCGAAGACCATCCGATCGGCATGAGCGAAGTGCCCATTCATTGATCAGAGTTGGGTAAACTGCTTTCTGAGCAGGCAAAATCCACAGCTCTCCACCAGGGTTTAGAGGTTTGGTAGGTGGTATGCCGGCGCGAAAAGCGACGCTGGTCGGGCGGATGTTCTCCTTAAACGATGTATCTTCGAGTGTGGCACAATCCTTGCGAAGCGATGGTCGTGGCCGGCGGAATGCCTGCCACGGAACGCTCAACGGCGAGCGTATCCCGAGAGGGCGGTGACGCCTGCAACCTCGCGGCAGTCCAATGAGGGCCTGCCAGAGCGCCAACACT
>CAZZWO010000190.1:0-6077 GCA_964657885.1 uncultured Acetobacteraceae bacterium
GCAGCGGCATGATCGCGCCCGACATGGCGACCATGCTGTGCTTCGTGTTCACCGATGCCGCACTCCCGGCCGCCGTGCTGCAGCCGATGCTGGCCGCCTCGGTCGATCGCAGCTTCAACTGCATAACCGTCGATGCCGACACCTCGACCAGCGACACCGTCCTGCTGTTCGCGACCGGCGAAGGTGGGAACAGCGCGTCGGATACCTCGGACTTCGCCCGCGCCCTCGACGAGGTGCTGCTGGACCTCGCACTGATGGTGGTGCGCGACGGCGAGGGCGCGCAGAAACTGGTGCGGATCGACGTGACCGGCGCCACCGACGACGGCTCCGCCCGGCGGGTAGCGCTGGCCATCGCCAACTCGCCGCTGGTCAAGACGGCAATCGCCGGCGAGGATGCTAATTGGGGCCGCATCGTCATGGCGGTGGGCCGCGCCGGCGAACCGGCCGACCGGGACCGCCTGGCCATCGCGGTGGGCGGTGTCTGGATGGCCCGCAACGGCACCGTCGTCCAAGGCTATGACGAAGCGCCGGTTGTCGCGCATATGCGTGGCCGGGAGATCGGCGTCGCGGTGGATCTCGGGCTTGGCGACGGGCGCGGAACCGCATGGACCTGCGACCTGACGCACGGCTACATCGACATCAACGGAAGCTACAGGAGCTAGGCCATCGACGCCGCTGCCGACAGCTTCGAGCCACTCGTCACCGAGCGTCTGACGTTGCGGCCGCCGGTGGCCGACGACGCCGAGACCATCCACAGGCTGGTGAACACCTGGCCGGTGGTGCGCATGCTGGCGCCGCTGCCCTACCCCTATCCGCGCTCGCTGACCGACGAGTGGATCGCATCGGTCGGCGAACAGCGCCGGCGCGGCACCGCCTACCACCTCGCGATCACCGGCCAGGAAGACGGGCGCGAGATGGTGATCGGCTGCGTCGGCCTGCGGCTGGATGCCGGGCCGCGCACCGGCAGCCTCGGCTATTGGGTCGGCGAGCGCTTTTGGGGGCACGGCGTCGCCAGCGAGGCCGCCGGGCGGACCCTGCGCTGGGGGCTGGCCAACCTGCCGATCGACCGTGTGGTTGCGCAGGTGTCGATCGACAACCCGGCTTCGGCCTCCGTCCTGCGCCGGCTCGGGTTCCGCGAGATCGGGCGCGACACCCAGCACTTTCTGGCGCGCGACGCGGAGGCTGAGGTGCTGGTGTTCGAGGCGACGCGCGAGGACATCTTCGGCCATGTCGAAACCGGTGAACCCGAAGCCGGCCAGAAGCCGCTGCTGCTGGTCGCCGCCTGCGCCCTGGTCGATGTCGATGGCCGCGTGCTGCTGGCCCGCCGCCCCGAAGGCAAGAAGATGGCCGGCCTGTGGGAATTTCCCGGCGGCAAGCTGCATCCGGGCGAAACGCCCGAGGTGGCGCTGATCCGCGAGCTGCGCGAGGAGCTGGGCATCGACGTCGCCGAGGCGTGCCTCGCGCCGTTCGCCTTCGCCAGCCACGCCTATGACCGCTTTCATTTGCTGATGCCGCTGTTCCTGTGCCGCCGCTGGCAGGGCTTCGTGCAGCCGCTGGAAGGGCAGGCCCTGGCTTGGGTACGCCCCGCCAAGCTGACCGATTACGAGATGCCGGCGGCCGACAAGCCCCTGGTGCCGCTGCTGCGGGATTTTCTGTAACAACCTCCCTCGTCCGGCCGGACCAGGCCGGACCGCCAGGGGTGACGACGACGATGTGGAGCAGTTTCGGCCTGACCGCCTCGACCGCAGTACAGCTCGGCGAGTTGACGCTGGCCTTCGTGCTGTCGGCGCTGGTCGGCCTGGAACGCGAGATCCGGCAGAAAAGCGCGGGCTTGCGCACCTACACCCTGGTCGGCGTCTCGGCGGCGCTGTTCATGCTGGTCTCCAAGTTCGGCTTCAACGACGTGCTGGCCGGCGGCCGGGTCGTCGTCGATCCGTCGCGCGTCGCGGCGCAGATCGTCTCGGGCATCGGCTTCATCGGCGGCGGCGTCATCTTCATGCGCCAGGACGTGGTGCGCGGCCTGACCACCGCGGCATCCGTCTGGCTGACGGCGGCGCTCGGCATGGCGTGCGGCGCCGGACTGCCCGCGCTGGCGGTGGCGACCACGATCGGCCATTTCGTCATCATGCTCGGCTTCCCGCGGCTGGTCCGCGCGCTGCCGAGGGACCGCCGCACCAGCACCCGCATCCGCGTCGCCTATCACGACGGGCGCGGCCTGCTGCGCACCATCCTGATCGCCTGCACCGGGCTGCGCTTCGCCATCGACAACGTCGAGATCGAGCGTGAGGACCTGCTGCACGACCGGATGGAGGAGGCGCGCGATGCGGCCGACGAGGAAGGCGTCGATGTGCGGCCGCCCCGCCCGGAGCGGCTGGTGGTGTTGCGGCTGCAGGTCAGGGGCAAGCGGCCGGTTTCGCACCTGGTCGCCAAGCTCAGCGCGGTCGAAGGCGTGGTCGGCGTGGGGACGGTCGACAGCCAGCCGGAGCTGGACTGACCGCGCCGCCGCTGGGCCGACTTTCCTTCGCCGGAAGCCGCTTCTATCTTCCGCGCCATGAATCCGACCGCCTGCATCGTCATCATCGGCAACGAGGTCCTGTCCGGCCGTACGCAGGATGCCAACACGGTCTATCTCGCCCGCCGGCTGGGCGAGCTCGGCATCCCGCTGCGCGAGGTGCGGGTCATCCCGGACGTCGCGCGCACCATCATCGGCACGGTGAACGAGGTTCGCGCCCGCTTCGACCACGTGTTCACCACCGGCGGCATCGGCCCCACCCACGACGACATCACCAGCGAGTGCATCGCCGCGGCGTTCGGCGTGCCCTGGGAACCGCAGCCGGAAGTCTGGGCACGGATGGAAGCGCATTACCCGCCCGGCGATTTCAACGCGGCGCGGCAGCGCATGGCGACCATGCCGCGCGGCGCCGTGCTGATCGGCGACGGGCACATCGCCCCTGGTTTCTCGATCGGCAACGTGCACGTCATGGCCGGCGTGCCAAGCATCATGCGCCACATGTTCGAGGCGCTGGCGCCGACGCTGCGGGGCGGCGCCCCCGTGCAGTCTCGCAGCGTGCATGCCACCGGCGTGCGCGAGGGCGAGATCGCCGAACGCCTCAGCCAGGTCCAGGACCGCTTCCCCGCGCTCGATATCGGCAGCTACCCGTATTTCCGCGACGGCAACTCGGGCGTGGCGATCGTCGCCAAAGGCACCGACGCGCCATCCGCGGAAGCGGCGATCGGCGAGGTCACCGCCCTGTTCCGCGCCCTCGGCGCCGACCCGGTGCAAGGCGAACCCGGCTAAGGCCGTGAACCATCCTGACAGCCGGAAATGGGCGCCGTTCGGCTGGTATGTTGACCTAAAGCGTGGAACACCAGGGCAACGACACCGAAGGTACGCCGCCGAATGACCGAGGCCCTCCCCGCAACGCACAGCGATTCCAGGCCCGGCCTGCCCAAGGCGCCCACCGGGATCGCCGGTTTCGACGAGATCACCCTGGGCGGGCTGCCGGCCGGACGGCCCTCGCTGGTCTGCGGCGCCGCGGGCTGCGGCAAGACGCTGTTCGCGGTCACCTTCCTGGTGAACGGCGCCACGCTGAACGACGAACCCGGCGTGTTCATGAGCTTCGAGGAACAGGCGTCAGACCTCGCCGCCAACGTCGCTTCCCTCGGCTACGACCTCGACGGGCTGATCGCATCGCGGCGCCTGGTCGTCGATCACGTCCGGGTCGAGCGGTCCGAGATCGAGGAATCGGGTGCCTACGACCTGGAAGGGCTGTTCGTCAGGCTGGGCTACGCGGTGGACAGCATCGGCGCCAAGCGCGTGGTGCTCGACACGCTGGAGACGCTGTTCGCCGGCTTCACCGACGCCTCCGTGCTGCGCGCCGAACTGCGCCGCCTGTTCGGCTGGCTGAAGGAGCGGCGGCTGACCGCCATCATCACCGGCGAGCGCGGCGAAGGCCAGCTCACGCGGCACGGCCTGGAAGAATACGTCTCCGACTGCGTGATCCTGCTGGACAACCGGGTAGTGGACCAGATCACCACCCGCCGGCTGCGCGTGGTGAAGTATCGCGGCTCGGCGCACGGCACCAACGAGTACCCCTTCCTGATCGACGACCAGGGCATCAGCGTCCTGCCGGTCACCTCCTCAGGGCTGGACCGCAAATCCGACGACGGCCTGTTCTCGACCGGGATCGCCGGGCTGGACGCCATGCTCGAACATGGCGGCTTCTACCGCGGCTCGAGCATCCTGCTGTCCGGCGTCGCCGGCACCGGCAAGACCACGATCGCCACCGAATTCGCCGAGGCGTCCTGCGCGCGCGGCGAGCGCTGCCTGTATTTCGTGCTGGAGGAGAGCGCCACCGAGATCGTCCGCAACGCGCGTTCGGTCGGCATCGACCTGGCGGCCAGGGTCCACTCCGGGCTGCTCCGGTTCGAGGCTGCGCGGCCCAGCCTGTTCGGCCTGGAGATGCACCTGGCGCGGATGAACCGCGACCTCGAGCAGTTCAAGCCGTCGCTGGTGGTGATCGACCCCCTCTCGGCGTTCCGGGGACCGTCGATCGAGGTGCACGCCACCATGCTGCGGATGATCGACCTGCTGAAAAGCCGCGGCATCTCGGGCCTGTTCACCAGCCTGAGAACCGACGGCTCGGCCGGCGATGGAACCGATCAGGGCTTGTCGTCGCTGATGGACACATGGATCAAGCTCATGGACGTGGAAGCGAACGGCGAACGCAACCGCGTCATGTACATCATCAAGTCGCGCGGAATGAGTCACTCGAACCAGATGCGCGAGTACCGGATCACCGCGCAGGGCGTGGAACTGATCGAGGCGTATGTCGGGCGGGAAGGCGTGCTGACCGGCACCGCGCGGCATGTCCAGGAGGCACGCGAGCGGGCCGAGACGGCGCTCCGCACGCAGGAGATCGAGCGGCGGCGGCGGGAGCTCGCCCGCAAGCGCGCATCGCTGGAGCGGCAGATCGCCGAGCTTCGCGAAACCCTGGAGCGCGAGGAGGAGGAAGCCGAAGCGCTGCTCCGGCAGAGCGACGCGCGCGAGGCGGCGCTGGCACAGGAGCGGCTGGAGCTGTCGAAGCAGCGCGGCATGGCCGGTGTCCCGCGATGACCGGCGCGACGCCGCCCGATCCCGCCGCGGCACCCGAGGCAGGCGAGGACATCGCCGACTACCAGGACCCGAACCAGTATCACCTCAAGCTGTATGTGGCCGGGCAGACGGTGAAGTCGCTCGCCGCGATCGCCAACCTTAAGCGGGTCTGCGAGGAGCATCTGGCCGGCCGTTACGATATCGAAGTCATCGACCTGGTCACCAACCCGCAGCTTGCGGCGGGCGACCAGATCCTCGCCATCCCGACACTGGTCCGCAAGCTGCCGGCGCCGCTGAAGCGCATCATCGGCGACCTGTCCAACACCGAGAAGGTGCTGGTCGGCCTCGACATCCGGCCACGCCCGCCGGCCGGTCCCGGCACTGCGGCAAGCCCGGAACCATCAAGAAGCATGAGAGGTTGACCGCCGGCCAGGCGACACTCGACGACACACCGGGCAACACACCGGCCGGGAGCTACACGCTGCGGCTGTTCGTCGCCGGAACGACATGGCGGTCGCAGAATGCCATCGAAAACCTTCGCCGTGTCTGCAACGAACGGCTCCCCGGCCTCTTCGACCTGGAAGTGATCGACATCTACCAGCAGCCCGAACTCGCCTCACGCTACCAGGTCGTCGCCGCGCCGACGCTGTTGAAGCTCACGCCCGCCCCGGTCCGGCGCATCGTCGGCGACCTGTCGCATACCGAGCGCCTGCTCCGCGGACTGGACCTGCCGCAAATGCCGGCCGTGCCGTGAGCGGAGGCCGGCCCGTGCCATCCGGCACGCTCGAAGCGCGCATCCGCGAACTGGAAGCCCGTCTGGAGGAGAGTGAGGAAACGCTGGAGGCGATCCGGCGCGGCGACATCGATGCGCTGGTCGTCCGTGTCGATGCCGACCAGCATCGCGTCTACACGCTTGAGAGCGCCGACCGTCCCTATCGCGTGCTGATCGAGCATATGCAGGAAGGCGCTGTCACGCTCAGCG
>CAZZWO010000191.1:0-6064 GCA_964657885.1 uncultured Acetobacteraceae bacterium
GCGATGGAGGGCAGGTGCATGAATGGCCTCGCGGGCGGAACGGAACGCCGCGCCCTTTCGACCGGGGGCGCAGCGCCGTTCCATAGCACGCATCCAGCCGATCACGCCATCGTCATCTCACGACGGCGTGATCGGCTGGACGGTGGTTCAGTAGCTTTCCGTGGTGACCGTGGCCGCCTGGATCTCCGAGAGGTTGCGAAGGGCCGGGCGCAACGTCTTGTTGTTGAAGAACGGCAACTGGTCGGTGACGTGCGGCGAGTTCGGCCGTGACGAGTTGCCGTAACCGAGCAGTACCCTCGCACTGGCACCGCTGGGGGTGAACTCCACGAGCTGCACCCAGCCATCGCCGCCGAACGTGATGTATTCGTTCAGGGCTGCGACATAGGCGGGGTTGGTGACGCGGATCGGGCCGAACGGGTCGTCGGCGCCGCTTTGGGGATCGTTCGCTGCAAGGCCCGTGATGTTCTGCGTCTGGCCGTCGCGGTACACCAGCAGCGAGTAGTGCGCGTCACCCCACTTGACGCTCATTCCACCCTTGGACGCGAACTCGGTGTTCAGGGTGTTCGCCGCCGTTGTCAGGTAAGGCACCAGCTGCGCGGCGTTGGCTAGCCCGACCGGCGTCATCAGCGGGTGCGCGGCGCTCCACGGCGTGCGGAACACCGGGTGCGGGCTGTAGAAATTGTCGCTGGTGTCAGCAGGGATTTTTCCCGCCGAGACGTCGGCCACCACCAGGTCCCACCACTCCTCGAACAAGGCGCCGCCGACACTGTCCGCATCGCCGGTCCGGTCCCATGCGGACAGGATCTTGGCGGCAGCGATTGCGGTTGCGTCGCCGGAGTTGTTGGCTGCGGCGATGAGGTCGGGCAGCACGCGGTCGGCGAGCAGCATGTGCGTCGACATCTTGCCGACCAGCAACTCGTCGGTGGTGAACGTCTTTTGCGAAAGCAGGAAGGCCGCACCGTGCTGCGGGCGGAAATCCATGAATTGCGGCGCGACATAGGCCGGGAAGTTCGCCGGATCGAGTGTCGCCGGCTGCGGAAAGGCGCTGGTCCAAGGCGGATTATTGCTGTTCGCGACGAAGCCGCCGGGCGGGTTCACCGCGCCGGGAAGCTGCTGCCAGGTGAACGTGCTGGTCCACAGCTTGGCGGGATCGGTGCCGTCGAGGATCCCCGAGTAGTCACCCCAGGTCCCGCCATTCCGCACCGGCTGCCGGCCGCCGAACTTGTACATGATGTTTCCGGCGCGGTCGGCATAGATCACGTTGAAGAACGGCATCTGCAGCATCGAGTCCGCCGCGGTGAAATCCTGCAGGTTCGTCGCCTCGATCATGTGCCAGTACTGGGTGACCAGCGATGGCTGGTCGAGCCCCGCGACGCGCAAAGCGAGCGCGGTGTGCCCGTCGGTGCTGGTGGCCACCACCGGCCCGTGCACGCTCGACTTGATGGTGATCGTCTGCGTGGTCAGGCTGCCGTCGGCCTGCTTCACCTTGAAGCTGTCGGTGTGCACCGCAAGCGGCAGGGTGGCGCCACCGAAACTGTACTTGTTGCCCGTCGCGTCGAGCGTGAGCTGGTAGAGGTTGCCGGCCTGGATGGTGTTGTTGGTGTGCGTCCAGCCGAGGTAGTCGTTGAAGCCGATGCCGATGAACGGACCGCCGGCAAAGGTCACGCCGCTCGCGTTGATTGTCGGCGCGGACGGATTGCCGACCACCAGGTTGACCTCGAGCCACTGATAGATGCCGAGGCCGCCCGCCGGCTGGTTGTTGCCCCAGGGCAGATGCGGGTTGCCCATCAGGATCGCGTTGCCGGTGGTGCTCTTCGAGGGACCGATGGCCCATCCGTTGGACCCGCTCGGCACCATGTTGCGGGCCGCGGCATTGGCGGCCGCGATGCCCCCCGACAACCAGTCGGTTATCAGGAGCCCAGGCGTGTACGGGTTCGCGCCACCGATGTTGTCCTGGTTCGGGATGAAGGTGAACCAGATGGTGTACTGCTCGCTGGCGGTGATGTCGGTCGGGACGAGCGGCAGGATCGGGCGCAGCAGCGGGTCGATCGTCGCCAGATTGCGCTGCGCATACTCGTTGGCGCCGGCGCAGAACGCGGCGAGCAGGCTGGATTGCTCGCTGCCGCCTTGGGACAGCCACTGCGCGGCACGGGCCGGGATGCCGTAGGTGCGGACGTTGGTGTCATTGACGATATTGGCGTTGGTATCGCCCGGCCCGAAATACTCCGCGGCGCGGCCACGCGCGCGGGCGACGTTGTTCAGGATGGTTTCCGCGTGCGCTTCCATCTGCGCATAGCCGAGGCCGCGTTCCACGGTCGGCACGTCGGCACCGAAGATGTGCGGAACGCCATAGGTGTCCCAACGGATGGTGCCCGGGCTGACGGTCTGGGCGGAGGCGGCGTGGCCGATCAGCAGTGCAGCGCTGGCAATCAGGCAGGCGCGCGCGCCATGACGCGCGGCGGTCGGTGTAGGCATGTGTGACGTGTCCCCGATTTTTATCGTTGGACACATCACACCATCGGCTTACGCGCGCGGCAACAGGCCTTTTACGATGGCGCTCAGCCGGTGGCGCCGCAATTCGCTGCGCGCCTTGCCGTCATTGGTCATGTAGTTGAGTTGGATGGAGTGGCGCGGACCCACATGAGTGCGGTGGCCGTGATAAGTGGCCGGCCCGTTCGGAAACACCAGCAACGTGCCGCGGGTCGGGGGCACCTCGACGGCGTAATCCTCCAGGTCGGTGGCCGAACGAAGCAGGCGGAGGCAGCCATCCTGCTGCGAGAAGCTGGGATTTGGCGGGTTCAGGTAGAGCAGCACCGTCACCCGCTTGGCGGCCGAATCGGTGTGGATCTGGCCGTCTTTCTCCCGCGTGGCGAGACGTACCGTCAGCATCGACGGAGCATCGTGCAGGTCGAGACCGAATTTAGCGGCGATGGCGTCGCGCAATGTGGAGCCCTCGAGCTCAGCCATCATGGCGCGTGCCGTCGGACCCATCTTGAGCGACTCGGGCGGAAATGAGCCGCCACGTTCGGAGGCGGGCAGCTCGGCATGCACCTGGGCGAGGAGATGCGGCGGCAGGAAGTCCGGAACGACGACGTGCGGAAAGGGGTCGTTTGAAACCGGCGTTGCTTCAAGCGCACCGTAATCGAACAACTGGCCGGGGACGGCGGCAATACCACCTTGTGCTGCGTCGGAAAGCTCGTGCTGTGCGGTGCTCATGGAGCTTCAGATACACAACGGACCAACGGCTGCAAGCGGCAGGCGCGCTCCGCGTCTCAGGTATGATCCCAGCGATGGACCGTCACCAGCGTGTCGGTGGACAGCAATTGCCCACACTTCACCGCGCGTTCGGCACCCGCCGGCACATACGCGGCATGGGACAGCAGCCGTGATCCGTTCATGCAGGATTGGTCGGCTCCAGTCTGCCCGGCGTCGAACGCATTGCGGGCCGGAGCCTGCGTGGGAGCAGCCCGTTCGGAACTCGGCATGGACGGCGCGGCAGCCGATGCCCCCGATGTCAGGCCGGCTAATCCCAAACAGGCGGCGGCGATGATGACGATGCGCATCTGTGCTCTCACGGAGACGGTCAATGGGTTTCTCTGGAGAACGTAACGCGAAATAACTGCACACGGATTAACCCTCGCGTTTGATTGATGTGGTTGCCGCCTGGAACCGGGCGGTCTATGGCGCGGGCCAGGATGGACAGCGTATCGATCTCACCGGCCGAAACAGGACGCGCAGCCCGGACGTCCGCGGGCACCGGTGGTCCGCTCGCCGCCTATCGTGACCTCGTCGAAAAAGGCGCGCTGACCGCCGACCCGTCGCAGCGGCTGGCGATCGAGCGGCTGCAGGATCTGTGGTTGAAACTGCGCGGCTACGATCCGCCGGCGACGCCGCCGCCCGGCGGACTGCTCGCGCGGTTGTGGCGCCGCCGCCCGGCGGAAGGTGCGCCGGATGAGCATCCGAACGGTCTGTACCTCGTCGGAGAGGTCGGGCGCGGCAAGTCGATGTTGATGGACCTGTTCTTCGATTGCGCCACCGTAAAGCGGCGCCGGCGGATCCATTTCCACCGCTTCATGCAGGAGGCGCACGCCCGCATCCACGCCTGGAAAGTTGCCAACCCTGGCGGTGACGACCCCATCCCGCCGCTCGCCGAGCGGATCGCCGGCGAGGCCGCTCTGCTGTGCTTCGACGAGTTCCAGGTGAACGACATCGCCGACGCCATGATCCTCGGCCGGCTGTTTGCCGCGTTGTTCGAACGCGGCGTGATCGTTGTGGCGACCTCGAACACCGCGCCGGCCGATCTGTTCCGCGGGCGGCCGGGGCGCGACGCCTTCCTGCCGTTTATTGAACTCCTGCAGTCCCGGCTGGACGTGCTGGTCCTGGCGGGCGACCGGGATTTCCGCCGTGCGCGGCTGCGCGGCATGGCGGTCTGGCACGTGCCCACCGGCGCCCGCGCCGAACGCGCGCTGGACGATGCCTTCCGCGCGCTGACCGGCGGCGCGGGTGCCGCTCCGGACCGCCTGCTGGTCATGGGGCGCACCCTGCATGTGCCGTTGGCGGCAGCCGGCGTCGCGCGCTTCGATTTCAGCACCTTATGCGGAACGGCGCTGGGCGCCGGCGACTACTTGGCGCTGGCGACGCACTTCCACGCCCTGGTGCTCGACGAGGTGCCGCGCCTGTCGCCGGACAATTACGACGAGGCGCGACGCTTCATCGTGCTGGTCGATGCGTTGTACGACCACCGGGTCAAGCTGGTGGCGTCGGCCGAGGCGATGCCCGACGCATTGTATCAGCGCGGCGAAGGAGCGCAGGCATTCGAGCGCACCGCGTCACGCCTGGAGGAGATGCAGAGCCAGGAATACCTGGCCCTGGCTCATCTGACGTAAACCGCCGTTCAGCGCGCGTTCCGCGGGTCGTCCTTCGGGTCGATGTAATGCAGGCCGAACGGACCGGTGCCGGTCACCTGGATTTCGGCGGGCGCGCCATTTGTCCATAGCGAATGCGGCGTGTCGCCCGGCAGGAACACGAAGCCGCCGGCATCGAGCAGCTTGCCGCGGCCGTGCACCATCGTGTTGCCCATGTCGTGCACGATCGAGCCCGACAGCACGGTGAGGTTTTCCGATGTCGCATGGGTGTGCGGTGCGATCACCAGGTTTGCCGGCAATTGCAGCCGCAAGGTGAATGGCCCCGGCTGGTCGGGATTGCCGGACAGCACGCTGAAGCGGATGCCCTTTGGCAGCGACGCCGGCGCTGGACCCCAAGACGCTGCACTGTCGTCCTTCAGCAGCACCATCGTCCCGGCAGTCGCTTCCGCATTCGCGGACCCGGCAAACGCCAAAGCCACAACGCCTGCGACGGCGAACAAAGCGCTACGATTCATCTCTTCATCTTCCTATCGGCCTTGTCCGGTAAGGCAGAACGCAGCGTTCTGGTTTCACCCGCAACCTGCAGGAAGCCCGCGCGTGCCCTGCATCGGTCATCCACGATCCCCGCGCGGAACCAGGTGCCTTATTGCGCCAGGTCGTTGAGGCTCAGCATGGCCAACAGGAGGGAGCTGACGATGCCGGCGACCGCCACGCCCATCGTCAGGATCAGCACCGGGACGAGGAGCGCCGTCATGCGCTGGATGCCGATGCGCGACTGTTCCTCGTGGATCTCGGCAGCCCGTAGCGACATGCCGCCGAGTTGTGCCGTCTCCTCGCCCAGCCGCAGCAGGTACACCGTGCGGATCGGGAAGATGCCCGACAACTGCAGCGGACGGGCGAGTCCGGCGCCGCCCTTGGCGCTCTCGGTGGCGGCGCGGACGGCGCTGGTTGCCGCGGTGTTGCCGATGACGTCGGCGACGATGCCGAGCGAGGACACCAGCGGCACGCCATTTTGCAGCAGCGTTCCCAGCGTGCGGGCGAAGCGGGCGGCCAGCACCTCGCGGGCGAGCGTGCCGAACACCGGCAGGCGCAGCAGGGTGCGGTCCCACCACAGGCGCGGACCCGGGCGGGTGAGCATCTGACGGATGGCGAGGAACACCACGACACCGAACACCGCAAAATACAGCCCGTAATTCGAC
>CAZZWO010000192.1:0-6014 GCA_964657885.1 uncultured Acetobacteraceae bacterium
ATGCCGTGTGGGACGATTTCTTCGACCGGCCGGGCGTTGATCTTGGCCCGAGAGACGAGCCCGCCATGCAGGTGCGCGACGCGTTCTGATGTTGCGCTACCTGCTCGACACCAATTTGTGCATCCGCCTGATCCGCGACCGGCCGCAGGGGCTGCGGCCCCGGTTCAACGCCGAGGCCGATGCGCTCTGTCTGTCGAGTGTCGTGCTTTACGAATTGCTTTACGGCGCCGAGCGATCCACTCGCCCGGCGCAACTCCGCCAGGAGGTGGAAGGGTTCGCGGCCCGCCTGAGCGTCTTGCCGTTCGATGATGATGCAGCAGCGCACTCGGCGGATATCCGGGCAGATCTGGAGCGCAGGAGCTGCGTGATCGGCCCCTACGACCTGATGATCGCCGGCCACGCGCGCAGCAAGGGGCTGATCGTAGTGACTGGTAACCTGAGTGAATTCAGGCGTGTGGATGGCCTGCGGGCGGAAGATTGGCTGAGTTAGGCCGTGTCCTCCGTCGCGCGGTAACCTCGATTTCGATGCGCATGCGGGGGTCGGACAGGCCGGCGACAATCATGGTGGCGGCCGGCGGCGACGCACCGAACGCGTCGCGCAGCATTGGCCAGCACGGTTCGAAATCGGCCCGGTCGGGCAGGATGTAGCAGACGCGAACGACATCGGCGAAGCTGGCGCCGGCTTCGGCAAGCGCCGCTTCGATGTTGGCCAGCGCCTGCCTGGCCTGCGCGAGCACGCCGTCGCCGATCGTCATGGTGGCGTAATCGAAGCCGGTGGTGCCGCTGACGAAAATCCAGTCGCCGCCGGCATCCGGTTCGACGACAGCCCGCGCGTAGCCGATTTCGCGCTCGAAGGTGGACCCGGAGCTGATCCGGCGCCGGATCATTTCCGGCAGGCAAACGCCCCGGCATAGGCGTGCAGCGTCAGCGTGCCCGCCTTGAGCTGCAGGTCCTGCGGATGGTCGTGCAGGTACTTGACCACCACCTCGCGCAGTTGCTTGCCGGTGACCGCGGTCGGGATGCAGGCTTCGGCGTGGCTGGGTCCGCCGGCCGCAACCGCATCGGCGACGCCGGACAGGTAGGCGTCGCAGTTCGCGGTGGCGCTCGAGGTGCAGAAGCCGAGCAGCTTGCTGCCGTTCACGTTCGACTCCCGCTGGGCAAGAGCGCCCGTTGCAAGGAATGCGCTCGCCACCAGGGCGAACGCTGACACCAGAAGGGATCCGCGCATCACGACACCTCCACCGAAAAACGCTCGATAACCATGTTAGCCAGCAGCTTGCGGGCCATCGCCTCGGCCTGATCCCTGGCCTTCGCAGCATCGGTCTCGGCCAGCTCCAGCTCGATCACCTTGCCGGCCCGAACCTCGCCCACGCCCGCAAACCCCAGATTCCCCAGCGCATGCCCAATAGCCCGTCCCTGAGGATCAAGCACGCCATCCTTCAACATAACCGTAACCCGAGCCCTCAAAACACCACCCCCCCTAACCTCTGAACTTAATTCTCGGGTGCGAAAACCCGGCTTGGCGAGTCGGCTGGCGTGTGTGCGCGAGCACCGGAGCGCAGTGGCCGCAAGGCCATGAGCACCGAAGCGCAGCGCACGCGCGTCAGATGGCCGCCAAGGCGAGTTTTCACTGCATGAGCTCGGGGCCTTTCATGTCTCGCATGCCCGCCTCCGGCAGGATGCCGAGGCGTTTGGCAACTTCCTGGTAGGCTTCCTCGACGCGGCCCAGGTCGCGGCGGAAACGGTCCTTGTCCATCTTCTCGTTCGTCTTGCTGTCCCACAGGCGGCAATTATCCGGGCTGATCTCGTCGGCCAGCACCACCCGCATGTCCTCGCCCTCCCACAGGCGGCCGAACTCCAGCTTGAAGTCCACCAGCGTGATGCCGACGCCGAGAAACAGCCCGGTGAGGAAGTCGTTCGTCCGCAACGTCATCGCCACGATGTCGTCCATGTCCATCGTGTTGGCCCAGCCGAACGCGGTGATGTGCTCCTCGGCGACGATCGGGTCGCCCAGCGCATCGTTCTTGTAATAGTACTCGATGATGCTGCGCGGCAGGCGGGTGCCCTCGGGGATGCCCAGGCGCGTGCAGATCGAGCCCGCGGCGACGTTGCGCACCACAACTTCGAGCGGAATGATTTCCACCTCGCGGATCAGTTGCTCGCGCATGTTCAGCCGGCGCACGAAATGGTTCGGGATGCCGACTTCGGCCAGCCGCAGCATCAGATACTCGCTGATCCGGTTGTTCAGCACGCCCTTGCCGGTGATCACGCCCTTCTTGGTGCCGTTTCCGGCTGTCGCGTCGTCCTTGAAGTATTGCACGAGGGTCCCGGGCTCCGGACCCTCGAACAGGATCTTCGCCTTGCCCTCATAAAGCTGCCGCCGCCTGGCCATGTCCAAGGTCCTCCGCCACGCGCGGCCTATAGCAGCAATGCGGGTGTAAGTAAGGCTTGGCCGGGCGGGGCCGATCCTAGCTCGGCCTGGTTGACAGGCGGTTAACGCGGTGGCGGCAGGCTCTGCTGCTGGATCGGGCCGGGCGGTGCGGCGGCATAGCCGACCGGCGGCTCGGATTGCGGCTGGTAGTAGCCATTGGCGACCGGAGGCGGCAGCGCCGGGGCGGCCGACCCGCTCCGCATCAGCACCGCTCGCAGCGGGTCGGCGGCCGGATTGTTCACCCGCATGGCCATGACGATGTCGATCGGGCCGACCGGCTGGCCGTAATACACCTGGTCGCCGCCGCTATCCGACGACATCACGCTGCCCTGCAACGACACGCCGGCGAACAGCCCGCGGGTGCGCGCGAACGCCACGATGTCTGCGTTGAGGTTGGTGGTGGTCGCACCCTCGACGCCGCCGCCGATGGTCACCAGCGCCACGGACGCGTCGGCGCCCAGCCGGAACTGGCTGTCCATGACCGAGCGCAGGCCGTTATCGGTCAGGATCATCATCATGACCTCGGCGTCCTGGATGCCGGCCTGCAGGCCGAAGCTGCCGCCGCCCACGCTGTAGAAGGCGGGCGAGGACCAGGTGCCCTGCCCGCCCCGCGCCAGCAGGACGCAGCCACCGCCCTCGCCGCCGAACAGGAAGCCGGCGTGGAAGATGCGGGGGCAGATCATCACCGCGCGGGCACGCGGCAGCAGCGCCCGCGCGTCGTGGCCTTCACGGTCGGACAGGACCTCCTGTGCCGCGAGGGTCGCCCGGTCCACCAGCTCCTGCTGGCCTTCGGGGGTGACTGCCCGCGCCGCGGCGGGAAGGCTGAGCAAGGCTGCGAGGATCAACACTCGCCCGGGGATGCGCATCGGGGGCGTTCCTTCTTTTAGGTCGGGCCTGTCGCCCAACCCGATTCTATTGGCACATGATGGCGTTATCAGGGCAAGTTAACAAACGACTCGATGCGAGAAAACCGAGGCGGCCAGATTACGTGAACAGCCGCGCCGGCACCGAACTCGGCCGCGGTTTCCACCTGGAGAAGGACGACATCGTCGTCGCAGTAGTGCGGACCTTGCCTGATAATACCGCGACAGCACCGATCGAAATCTTTTGTTTTCTATTTATCTTTAGAAAGAGATCGTTACTTACCAGACGGTCAGATCTCCGCGCCCTCGTTCACCATGACCACCCGCCATCCTGCCTCGAAGCGCTCCAGCACCGTCAGCGAGAGGTTCTGGATCGAGAGGTGCAACGCCGCGTGGGAGCCGACGTGCAGGGCGTGGGCGACCGCCGCCCTGATGGCGCCGCCGTGACTGATACAGACGAGGTCACGGCCGGCATGGGTTTCCGCCAAAAGCTCCAGCGTGGCGCCGACCCGCTTGAGCACATGCGCCATGCTCTCGCCGCCGGGTGGCGTCTCGCCGGCGCTGAGCGGCCAGAACGGGTGTGCGGGATCGGTGAGGCGCGCCGGCAAATCGGCATGCCGCAGCCCCTGCCACTCGCCGAGGTCCTGTTCGGTCAGCCCGGGCTCCACGAGCAACTCGCAGGCCGGGTAGCCAGCCTGGTGGATCACTTCGGCGGTGTCGCGTGTGCGGCGCAGCGGGGTCACCAGCCAGACGGCGTCGCGCGGTAGCCGGGCGGCCAGCGCACGATGGGTGGCCGCCTGCTCCACCAGGCTGTCGGCTGCGAGGGTCACGTCCATCCGCCCGTACAGCACGGCACGTGACGCGGCATCCACGATGGCGTGTCGGATCAGCCAGAAACGCGTGCAGTCCATGGTTTACTCACCGATGTTCATCAGTGAGCCATTACGTCTGGCAACGTGGAACTGCTGCGTGAAAAGCAGCATGGCCGCGGTCATCCACATCACGTTCAGCCCGAGCGCCCAGGCCAGGTGGTCCCAGCGGATCACGCCCTGGCCGATGACCGCGCGAAGCCCCTCGAACACGTGCGCGGCGGGCAGCGCCAGCGCCACCTTCTGCAGCCACCAGGGCAGTACGGCGACCGGGTAATAGACGGCAGCGACCGGCGCGAGCCCGATCAGCATGGACCACACCAGGCTTTCGGCGCCGCCGCCCTGGCTGAGGATCAGCGAGATGCAGCCCAGCGCGATCCACCAGCCCATCAGGATCAGGTTGATCGCGAACAGCACCACCACCGGCCCGACGCTGAGGATGTTGAAGTGATACAGCAGGCCCGCCAGCACGGCCGCCGGTACCACGCCCAGCAGCATGCGCACCACCGACATGCCGACCAGCGCCGCCAGCAATTCCCAGGGGCGGAGTGGCGAGACGAAGATGTGGCCAAGGTTGCGCGACCAGATCTCCTCCATGAAGGTCACGGCGAAACCCAGGTGGCTGCGCAGCGCGGTTTCCCACAGCAGCACCCCACCCAGCAGCATGCCGACGGTCAGGGCGCCGTGGTTGCCGATGCGCGCGGCGAAAAACTGGCTGGTGAAGCCCCAGATCGTCATCTGCAGGACCGGCCAGTAGGCCAGGTCGAGCAGCCGCGGCCAGGACCGGCGGAACAGCGTCAGGTGGCGGTACATCAGGCCCCAGATGCGGCGAAGCGAGCTCATTCGCCCAACTCCGACATCTCGCCCATTTCGGCGACCAGGCCGGTGTCGCTCCGAGGCTCGGTCTCGCCGCCCCGGTCGCGCGATCGGGCGATGTCGAGGAACACATCTTCCAGGTCGTCACGGTTGTAGCGGGCGAGCAGCTCGGGCGTGGTGCCGCGATCGACGATGCGGCCCTGCTTCATCATCAGCACCTGGCCGCACAGCCGCGCCACCTCGTCCATGTTGTGGCTGGCGAGCAGGATGGTGCAGCCGCTCTCGGCCCGGTAACGCTCCAGCCAGCTTCGCACCAGGTCGCCGGTGTCGGGGTCCAGGCTGGCGGTCGGCTCGTCCAGCAGCAGCAACTCGGGCCGGTTGATCAGCGACTTCGCCAGCGCCACACGGGTTTTCTGCCCGGCGGAGAGCTGCCCGGCCGGGCGGTTCAGGAAGGCATGCAGGTCGAGCTCGTCGGCCAGCTCGCCGATCCGCCGCTCGACATGGTGCACGTTATACAAATGGCAGTACACCCGCAGGTTCTCCGCCACCGTCAGCCGGTGCGGCAGGGCGACGTAGGGGGACGAGAAATTGACCCGCGCCAGCGCCGCGAACCGGTCGCGCGCCATGTCGTGTCCCAGCACGTGGATGCGCCCGCTGGTCGGCACCAGCAGCCCGAGAAGCATGGCAATGGTCGTGGTCTTGCCCGCGCCGTTGCCGCCGAGCAGCCCGACCGTTTCGCCACGCGGCACCGAGAAGCTGATGCCATCAACGGCGAGGGCCGCGCGGTAGCGCTTGGTGAGAGTGACGACCTCGATTGCGTGCATTGCGGAGGGGATTACGCGCTATCGGCGACAACACCAAGCAGACGTTACGAAAGCCGTTGTTCCGCGCCCAGGTTCTTCAGGTCGCGGCGAGCCCCGCGCGGAAGCGGATGGCGTTCTGCACGTAAGCCGGCGCGTTCATCGAGAAACGCAGCCGTTCTTCCTCGTTCAGCACGCGCACCAGCTTGGCCGGCGTGCCTGCCCACATCTCGTT
>CAZZWO010000193.1:0-6011 GCA_964657885.1 uncultured Acetobacteraceae bacterium
CCCCCCCCCCACTCACCTACTCCGCCACCTGGACCTCGGGCGCCGGCTGGGTTTCGATGGTCGCCTGAACGGCCTTGACGATCTCGGCAAACGCCGCGGGATCGTCGAACGCGATCGCGGCCAGCACCTTGCGGTCGATCTCGATGCCGGTCTGGTTCAGGCCGTGGATGAAGCGGCTGTAGGTGATGCCGTGCTCGCGCACCGCTGCGTTGATCCGCTGGATCCACAGCGCGCGGAACTCGCGCTTCTTAACCCGCCGGTCGCGATAGGCATATTGCAGCGACTTCTCGAGCCGCTCCAGCGCAATGCGGTAATTGGTCGATGACCGGCCGAAGAAGCCCTTGCTTTGCTTGAGGACCTTCTTGTGCCGGGCGTGGGACGTGGTGCCCCGTTTTACGCGTGCCATCTGTCTGCTCCCTTGTGCTTAGCCGAGACCGTAGGGGGCCCACTGCTTGACGGTGATGCCGTCGGCGTGGGTGAGGGTCTGGCTGCCGCGGTTGGAGCGGATGGCCTTCTGCGAACGGGCGGACAGGTTGTGGCGCTTCTTGCCGGGACCGGCCAGCACCTTGCCGGTGGCGGTGATCTTGAAGCGCTTCTTGACGGAAGACTTGGTCTTCATCTTGGGCATTTTGTGGCTCCTTGCATAAGGCCTCGCGCGGGGCGCCGGGGTGGCGATAGCGCGAGCGTCGCGGCCGGGCATGCCCATACAGGCCCGGACGCGCGATCGGAGGCGGCGTTGTAGCGGCGAGGGGCCGCCCATGCAAGCAGGCGGCGACGAGTAGCCGGGCGATTCGTTCGCCCGTGAGCGGGGCGCCTGAATGCGCCCGATATTAAGTCAATCGAAACAAACAAACATTAACGTGATGGGTGTGATGCGCCCAAAAGCGTGGGCAATCGTACGGAAAAGAGATAAGATTGGCCCCGAAACGACAACCCGATATAATCAGCCGGTCACCAGAAATGACAGTCCACGATCGCCATCACACCGCTTATAATCCCCATGTCAGCTCGGCCGATCTGCTGCGGTATCCGCAGGCAGGCAGCACCGCCTTGCCGCGGCTTTATCCCAAGGTTGGCAAGGCCGATGTGCCGCCCGATCACCTCGAAGCCGGTGCGATCCCACCACGCCGGCGCGTGGATCGCGAGACCACGCCGGGACGTTGCAACAACCTGGATTACTGCTCGATCGGCATGCAGCGCGTGCTGGTGCAGGTGCCGGTCAGCCAGAAGTTCATCTGCCCCGAATGCAGCGGCCACCTGCGGCCGCCGGGCAGCGTGCCGGGGTTGAGCCGTGCGGCCGTGCTGCCCGCCGCACGCATCGTGGTGCTGGCTGCGGGGATGACCGTGGCCCTGGGTGCCGGTTACGAGATCGGCCGGGTTCAGCCGGTGGTGCGGCAGGCGGTGGACAGCGCATCGAAAGCCGCCCGTGTCGAGCTTGCGGCCGCGCGCACGGCCCTGCTGCCCGACGCACCGGCCAGCCCGGTCCGGACCGGCGCTCCAACGGTTGCGATGGCGCCGATCCTGGTGTCCGAGCATGCGTTTCCGGCCAGGGCTGCACCGGCGGATACGGTCAACCCGCCGGCCCGCCTGACGCATGAAGCCCGCTACGGACAGGTCACGGTGGACTGCACGCTGGGCGCGCTGTTGACGAAGCCGTCGTGCCAGGTGACCGACACCAAGGGCTCGGACGCGTTTTCGGCCGCCGCGATGAACTGGCTGCAGCAGATGAACGTGCAATACGCCCCGGGAACCCGTTCCGGCACCGCCGCCCTGATGGACCACCGCTGGCGGGTGACCTTCACCGATTTCAGCGGCACCCGCAGGCACGGCGCTACCTGATTTCGGCTCGCGCGCTCCACGGTCGGCAACGGGTGGAGCGGGTGGCGCGATAAGCTGGCGCAACGGCCGGCGCTATAAGGCGGTTGTGACAATCCAAGGTGATCCCGGGCATTGGCCCGGGCGCATCGAGCGGCCATCTGGCGGACTGTCCGGAGTTCCGGGCGTGCGCCGTGACGCTTGCATCCGGCGCATCCACCTACCCGGCCGTTAAGGATCACCTGTGCCCTACACACCGTCGCGCCGTCATGCCGAACTCGGCGACGCGTTCTACGATGCCGTGCAGCCCGCCATCTTCCCCCGGCACATCTTGCGCTACCGCAACCAGCGTTGGGCTTCCCGCGTCGGCCTGGACGGGCTGGACGATGCAAGCTGGATCGACCATTTCGGCCGGTTCACGCCGCTGCCGGGCAGTTTCGAACAACCTCTCGCCCTGCGTTACCACGGCCACCAGTTCCGCGCCTACAACCCCGAACTGGGTGACGGCCGCGGATTCCTGTTTGCCCAGCTGCACGACATCGAGGACGGGCGGCTGCTCGACCTCGGCACCAAGGGCAGCGGCACGACGCCGTGGTCGCGCACCGCGGATGGCCGGCTGACGCTGAAGGGCGGCGTGCGGGAAGTGCTGGCGACCTCGATGCTGGAGGCGCTCGGCGTCTACACCAGCAAGAGCTTCTCCCTGATCGAGACCGGCGAGGCGCTGGTGCGGGGCGACGAACCTTCGCCCACGCGCTCGGCCGTGCTGGTCAGGCTGAGCCACTCGCACATCCGCATCGGCACGTTCCAGCGCATGGCCTTCCTGCAGGACGCGGACGCGCTGCGGCGGCTGGTCGACCATTCGATCGCGGTGGCGATGCCGGGATGCTGGCGTGACGATCCGCAGGAACGGGTGCTCGCCTTCCTCGGCGAAGTCTGCCTGCGTGTCGCGCGGATGGGCGCGCAATGGATGGCGGCGGGCTTCGTGCACGGCGTGCTGAACACCGACAACATCAACATCACCGGCGAAAGCTTCGATTACGGGCCGTGGCGTTTCCTGCCGACCTACGACCTGAACTTCACGGCGGCGTATTTCGATCATTCCGGTTTGTATGCGTATGGGCGGCAACCCGACACGCTGCTGTGGAACCTGGTGCGGCTGGCGGAATGTCTGCTGATGCTGACCGGCCAGGCGCGTCTCGAGGAGACGCTGTCTGTGTTCGTGCCGGCGTTCCGCCGCGAACTCGATTTGTGCCTGGCGCGGCGGCTCGGCGTGGCAGCACGCAGCCCGGCCGAGGATGCGGCGCTTAGCAAGGCGCTGCTGGATTTCCTGCGCGAATCCGGTGCGCCGTTCGAGCAGGTGTTCTTCGACTGGTTCGGCGGGGCGGCCGGTGATCGGCGCGCGGCGCAGAGCCCGGCCGCGGCGCATTACGCCGGTGAGGCCTTTGCGGTGTTCCGCGCGGCGCTCGATGAGGCCGTGCCAGCGGATCCCGGCCGGCTGGCACATCCCTATTTCGCGCGGACAGCACCTTGCACCATGCTGATCGACGAGGTGGAGAGCATCTGGGCGCCGATCGCGGACGCCGATGACTGGACGATGTTCCACGACAAGCTCGCGCAGATAGAGCAGATGGGGCAGGCGTACGGCACGGTTCCTGGTTGAACCAGGAGGTTTCAGGGCGAGGATTGCATCGCGCCTTGCTGCGCAAAAGCCGGTTCGGGCAGCAGGCGGCCGAAGGCGCGGCGCAGCAGGACCATGCTGATGACGGCCTGGATGCCGGCCGACAGCAGTGACAAATGCCAGAAATCCAGCAGCGTGGCGGCGGGTTGTGCGGTCAGCCAGATCGCCGGCAGGCCGAAGGTCAGCAGCCGGCTGGCGCTGCTGAGGAATGACGGCCTGGTGTCGCCGAACGCCTGGAACATGCCCGACGCCGCGAACACCAGGCCGACCGCCACGAAGTTCCAGGAGATGACGCGCAGGAATTGCACCGCGACCGCCAGCACGCCGGGGTCGCTGGTGAACGGGCCCGCCAGCAGCGCCGGCCTGAACTGGCACAGCACCGTGAGAGCGACCATGAACGCGGTGCCCAAACCAGCCGACAGCCGGAACGTCTGCACCACACGGTCCCGCCGCCTGGCACCGACATTCTGCCCGGCGATCGGGGCGGCGGCGAAAGCAACAGCCATGGTCGGCAGGAACACCGCCTGCATCACCCGCGTGCCGATGCCGTAGCCGGCCTGCGCCTGCGCGCCGAAGCGGCGGATGCACAGGTAGATGATGGCGGTGACGAGGAACATCATCAGGAACTCGCCGGCGGCGGGCAGCCCCACGCGCATCAGGCTGATCCACACCGCGACGCGCGGCCGGAACGCGGCTCGGTCGGCCCGCAGCAGCGTTTGCAGCCGTGGCAGGAGCAGGACGATCGCGATCAGGCTGCTGACCGCCGCGATCGAGCTTGCGAGGCCGGCGCCGAACGCGCCGAGCGGGTGCCCGGTGCCCCAGCCGGCGATCAGCACCGGCGCCAGCAGGGCATTGACCAGCACGGACGCGGTCTGCAGCAGCATGGTCGGCCGCACGATGCCGGTGGCCCGCAGCGCGGACGAGATCGCATTTCCTGGAAACATCGCGGCCAGCGCAGGGATGTATCCATACAGGTAGGCGCGGCCGCTCGCCGCGGATGCGGCATCGGCCCCGAGCGACAGGCTGGCCGGGCCGGCGAGCAGGTAGCCGAGCAGCAGCATCGCTGCGGACATGATCAGCGACAGGCCGCACACCTGGTTGAACACCAGGTTGGCGTAGGTCTCGTCGCGCCGGCCGGCCGCCTGCGAGATCAGCGACAGGGCGCCCACGCTGACGAGTTGCGCGGCGGCGAGGGCGAGGAACATGAAGTTGCCGGCCGCGCTGACGCCCGCCACCGCCTGCGGTCCGATGCGTGAGACGAAATACAGGTCGACGATGAAATAGGCCGCCTGGAACACCAGTCCCGCGCCGATGAAGACGGCCATTCCGGCGAGGTGCCGCCCCACAGGCCCGCGGGTCAGGTCGGTCATCGGGAACGCCCTTGCTTGCCGGAGGATTGTGCTTCAGTCGCGAACAGGCAGGCCCTCGATGGGCGCGCTCATTGGCTCGCCGTTCTGATCATAGATTGCCGCTCCCGCGCCAGTGCCATTTTCGGCGCTGATCCTGCCATGTCCGTAGCCGTAATGAATGCGTGCATCCGCAGGCAGCGGTATCGAAAAGACCAGCTCCAGCCGGGTGGGCGCGACAAGGCGTGCGGCCCGGGCGGGCACGGAAATGCCGCCTGGAAGCCGCGCCACCCAGCCGGCGCCGTGCGCTGCCGCAAGCCCCAGCGGCGCAATCGGGGCGCCGTGCGGAGCGGCCTCGATTGCCACCCGGTCAGCCGCCAGGCGGGTGGCGGCGAGCGCCACGGGACCGGGGTGGCCGCAATCGAGGCTCCGCACCGGAGCGCCGGGACGGGCATAGCCGGACAATTCGCAGGCGGCGACGCGGGCGAGGCGGTCGGCCAGCACCAACGCATCGGGCACGCTCATGTGCATGCCGCCGAACCGTCCGCCGGCGCCGTTCATGTCGAGGTCGCCGGTTTGCGGAGCGGCAACCGCGTGGAACGACTGGTCGGCCGCGAGGTCCTGCATGCCGAGCCGCATCGCCTGGGCCTTGCGGTCCTGCACCTCCAGCGCGACGGGACCGGCGCCGATCTCGAACGGCACCCAGGCGAACAGGTAGGGCGTGGTCGCGGCCGTCTGCCCCAGCGCCGCGCGCACCCAGCCGGCATCCGCGCGGATCGCACTGGCCCATGTTTCGCGCGTGACATCGGGGTTGTTGCAGTCGCTCTCGTTGTGCAGCCAGAGCGTCAGGGTGGGAGAGCGGCGGACCGGTGCCGGCAGCGCTTTGATGGTGTCCAGCACCTGCTGCTCGTACGGGGTGGCGGCCCAGCCTTGCCCGCCGGGCGCGCGGCTGATCCAGGCGCGGCCGCCTACCTGGTCCCAGATCAGCGCGGTGGCCGCGTGCTCCGTGCGTCCCGGACCCCCGATCAGCGTGACCGTCGCGGTCCTGCCGTCGAACCCGAGCAGGGCCGCCACCTCCCCGGCCATCGCCCGCCCGGCATCCAAGCTGAAATACGCCGCGTTCGACTGCCCGCGGATCAGGATGTTGACGTTGCTGTCGATGTCGGGGAGCA
>CAZZWO010000194.1:0-5950 GCA_964657885.1 uncultured Acetobacteraceae bacterium
CGCAGGCCGGCAAACAGCCGGCTGGCGGCTTCGGTGAGGTCTTCTGTCTCGCTCAAGTTCCAGACGAGGGGTGCGTCAGCGGCGACTGGGCCAAACGCCAGCAGCGCCTCGCCTTCGCGGGCTCCGGCTGCATCCAGACGGAGCGGCAGTGCAGGCGCGTAATGCGAGACGAGAAGGCCAGGCGAGCGCAGGCTGGCAGGCTGCCCGGCTTGCGCGAGGGTCAGGCCGCGGCCGACCGGCCCGATGACCGCCTCGATCGCCTCGACCGGCAGGCCGCCGGGACGCAGCAGGAACGGCTGTTCGCCTGACAGGTCGAGCACGGCGCTCTCCAGGCCGACGGGGCAGGGGCCGCAATCGAGGACGGCCGCGATCCGCCCGTCCAGATCGCTGAGGACGTGGCTTGCGGTGGTTGGGCTGACGCCGCCGGAGCGGTTGGCCGATGGAGCGGCGACCGGACAGCCGGCTGCGGTGATCATCGCGCGGGCGATCGGGTGCGCAGGCACGCGGACGGCGAGGGTGTCGAGGCCAGCGCCTGCCAGCAGGTCCACGGGACAGCCGGGCTGTCGCCGCAACACCATCGTCAGCGGTCCCGGCCAGAAACTCTCGGCAAGGCGGATGGCGGCGGGGGTGGCGTTCACCTGTGCAAACGCGTGTCCGGCGTCGGGGTAGTGGCAGATCAGCGGGTTGAAATGGGGGCGGCCCTTGGCGGTGAAGATTGCCGTCATTGCGCATGACTGGGTGGCGTCGCCTCCGAGGCCGTAGACTGTCTCGGTGCCGAAGGCGACCAGCTCGCCGGAGCGGATCAATGCTGCAGCGGCCTCGATGCCGCCGGTGTCGGCTCGCAAGGTGACAGTCACGTGCCGCCGTTCGCCCTGGTAGCGCCTCGACAGATGAAGGGAGGATTGGCCCAGCCGGGTTTCTCGTAGGGCAACACCGCGCCGTCGAGCAGGCGTAGGCTGCCGCCCGCGGCGGTCAGCACGGCTTCGGGCCCTGCGGTGTCCCACTCCATGGTGCGGCCGAGCCGGACATAGACGTCGGCGCTGCCTTCGGCGAGCCGGCAGAACTTCAGCGCCGAACCGAGATGGGTGATGCTGGCGATCTCGGCGTCGCCCAACGCCGCACGGAGGGCCGGATCATCGGCACTGTGCCGGGACGACAGAACAGCCAGGCCGGCATCTGGGGGCTGGCGCACGTGGATGTGGTGGCGGCCGGCGCGATCCTGCCGCCAGGCGCCCTGGCCGACGATGCCGCCGAACAGCTGGGCGGAGGCCGGGACCGCGACGACGCCGAGCGCCGGGCGGCCATTTCGGACGAGCCCGATATTGACCGTGAACCCGTCGCGAAGCGCCACGAAATCGCGCGTTCCGTCCAGCGGATCGACCAGCCAGTAGGCGTCCGACCGTGCAGGCTGATGACCCGACGAGACTTCCTCCTCCGCCACCACCTCGATGTGTGGCGTGGCGTCGCGGAGGGCACGGACGATCAGGGCCTCGGCCTGGCGATCGGCCTCGGTGACGGGCGACAGGTCGGGTTTCGACTCTGTCAGGCAGCCGCGGGCACGCAAGGCCAGCACCAGCTCCGCGGCTGCCCAGGCGAGACTGGCAGCCACGTCCAGCAGGGCGGCGTCGTCGGGATCGCTCATTGGGCGCGTTTACGCCCCGGATGGCGGCTGTTGCAAAGCGTTGGGGTGCGGCCCTGGCAAACTGCGGTCCGGCTGCTACATTCGCGCCTCTCCCGTATGTCGGCCTCGATGCCGCAGACCTGATCCGTTCAGAAGGATACTCCATGCTCGATGTGACCTTTGCCGATGCCGCCCTGCCTCAATCGGGAGCGTTGGGGCTGCTGGTGGCGGAGGGGGCTGGCGCATCGGGCCTGTGGCACGCGGCGGACGAGGCGACCGGAGGGGCGGTGACGCGGGCGTTTGCCGCGGCCGAGTTCACCGGCAAGGAAGGGCAGAGCTGCACCATCCTAGCGCCCGGGGCGGGGCTGTCGCGCATCGTCGCGGCAGGGCTTGGCAAGGAAGCCGAGCTGTCGCCGAGGCGGGTCGAGGAGGCTGCCGGCGCGCTTGCGGCAGGGCTGGTGCGCGAGGCCGAGGTAGCAATCGCCGCCGACACGCTGGCGGCGGCCCACGCGGCGCATGCGGCCTTGGGTGCCGTGCTGCGCAGCTACCGGTTTGACCTCTACCGCACGAAGCAGAAGCCCGAGGACAAGCCCAAGCTTGCATCGATCAAGGTGCTGGCCGGCGACCGTGCTGCGTCCGAGGCCGCCTGGCCGGCGCTGCAGGCGATCGCCCGCGGTGTGTTCATCACCCGCGACCTGGTGAGCGAGCCCGCCAACATCCTCAATCCGCCCGAGTTCGCCACGCGGATCGAGAAGCTGACGGAACTCGGGTTGAAGATCGAGACGTTCGGCCAGTCGGAGCTCGAGGCGCTCGGTTTCGGCTCGCTGCTCGGCGTGTCGATGGGCAGCGCGCAGCCGCCGCGCATGGTGGTGATGCAATGGAACGGCGCGCCTGAAGGCCGGGCCGACGAGAAGCCGGTGGCGTTCATCGGCAAGGGCGTGACCTTCGACACCGGCGGCATCAGCATCAAGCCGGCCGCCGGCATGGAGGATATGAAGTGGGACATGGGCGGCGCTGGCACCGTTGTCGGGTTGATGGCGGCCCTGGCCGGGCGGCGCGCAAAGGTCAACGCGGTCGGGCTGGTCGGCCTGGTCGAGAACATGCCGTCGGGCACCGCCCAGCGTCCCGGCGATGTGGTGAAAAGCTACTCCGGCCAGACGATCGAGGTGTTGAACACCGACGCGGAAGGCCGCCTGGTTCTGGCGGACGTGCTCTGGTACGCGCAGCAGAAGTTCGAGCCGCGCTGGATGGTCGATCTGGCGACGTTGACGGGAGCGATCATCGTGGCGCTCGGTCACGAACATGCAGGGTTGTTCAGCAACGACGATGACCTGGCCGGCAAGCTGACGGCGGCGGGCACGGCGACGGGCGAGAAGCTGTGGCGCATGCCGATGGGCCGGGAATACGACAAGCAACTGAAATCCGACATCGCCGACATGAAGAACATCACCGGCCGTCCTGGCAGCTCGATCACCGCGGCGCAGTTTCTGGCGCGCTTCGTCAACGAGAAGCCCTGGGCGCATCTCGACATCGCAGGTACTGCCTGGGCAACGAAGGATTCCGCGGTGATACCGAAGGGTGCGACGGCATTCGGCGTGCGTCTGCTGGACCGTCTGGTGGCCGATCATTTCGAAGCCTGAACGCCGTCTGAGCAGCAGCGTCCGATTGGCGTGCCGATGCTGAAGGTGGTGGTCGTTCCGCGCCCCGTGCAACCGGCGGTGACGATCATTCCGGTGGTTCAGGGCCGTGTTCCGCCGGCCTGGGTGCTGCAGGCGGCGGCGGGGGAGTTCACCGGCGAGCCCGAAACGACCTGCGACATAGCGGGGCCGGACGGCCGGGTGGTGCTGGTTGGCTTGGGCGGCGACGCCGAAGCGGCGGGCGCGTGTGCCGCGTCGCTCGTCCTGCGTTGCGTGCGCGTGGCGATCGACGCGCGCCGATTGCCGGCGCGTACGGCCAGTCAGCTGGCCGCCGGCGCCTGCCTGCGTGCCTGGCGCAGCGGCGGGCTCCGGACGCAGCCGGACGAAGACGACACGCTGCTCGACGAGCTCGAGTTGATTTCGGACGATCCCGAGACCCCCGCCATCTGGGCCGAGGTTTCGGCCATCGTTGCAGGCACGTTGTTTGCCCGCGACCTGGTGACCGAGCCGTCGAACAGCCTCACGCCGGCCGGTTTCGTGTCGCGGCTGGACCGGTTGAGCGATGCGGGGGTCGCGGTCGAGGTGCTCGATCGCGACCGGCTGACGCATGACGGGTTTGGCGGTCTGCTGGCGGTAGGGCGTGCTTCGGTCCACCCGCCCTGCCTGGCAGTGCTCAGCTGGCCGGGAAGCCAGGGCGGAGCGCCGCTGGCGCTCGTCGGCAAGGGGATCACCTTCGACACCGGCGGCGTCAGCATCAAGCCTGCGGATGGCATGTGGGAGATGCGAGCCGACATGGCAGGCGCCGCCGCCTGTGCCGGCGCGATGCTGGCGGTGGCGCAGCGGGGCTCGGTGGCGCCGGTCATTGCGGTATTGGCCCTGGCGGAAAATGCCGTCGGCGCCGACAGCTACCGGCCGGGGGATGTTTTGCGGATGCTGTCCGGCAGCACTGTGCAGGTCGTCGATACCGATGCCGAAGGGCGGCTGGTGCTGGCCGACGCGCTTGCGTTCGCCGTGCGTCAGTCCCCGGCGGCCATCGTCGATCTGGCCACCCTGACCGGCAGCATCGTCGTCGCCCTCGGCCACGAGATGGCCGGCGCGTTCGACAATGACGAGACACTGGGCCACGCGGTGCGGGAGGCCGGCGAGGAAAGCGGCGAGCGGGTGTGGCGCATGCCGATCGACGAGAGCCACCGCCGCGCCCTGGACAGCGACATCGCCGACATCAAGCATTGCGTCGATGGCAAGGGGCAGCCCGATGCGTGTCAGGCAGCGTCTTTCCTTCGGGAGTTTGCCGGCGATAAGCCCTGGGTGCATCTGGACATTGCCGGTGTCGAGAACCGGGCGGAGGCCGAGCCGCGCTGGCCGAAGGGTGCCACCGGCTTCGGCGTCAAGCTGCTGGATAGATTGATTGCTCGGTTCTTCGAAGGCGCGGCCCGCGTTCCGGGGCGCGTAACGCGGATGGCTGATGGCTGAGATCGGCTTTTACCACCTGACCCGGACCGCGGCTGTGGACGCGCTGCCGGCCTTGCTGGGCAGGACCTTAAAGTCAGGGCATCGCGCCGTGGTGTTGTGCGGAAACGCGGAACGGGTAGCGGCGCTCGACGCGGCGCTTTGGCTTTGCACCGATCCGGACTGGCTGCCGCATGGAACCGCCGCATCGGGCGATCCGGATCTGCAGCCGATCTGGCTGACGCAGGAGGACGAGGCGCCGAACGGCGCGCGCTACCTGTTTCTGCTGGACGGCAGGCGTAGCGCCAGCCTCGACAGCTTCGACCGGGTGTTCGATCTTTTCGACGGGCAGGACGATAGCGCGCTGCAAGACGCCAGGGATCGCTGGAAATCAGCCAAGGCGGGCGGTCATGCGCTGACATATTGGCAGCAGACTGCCCATTCCTGGGAGAAGAAGTAGTTTCTGCCGGAAGGGGGTCAGGCAGCGTCGTCGCGGCGGTCCCGGACCTTCACGTAGGCCAAAGCTGCGTGTTGTTCACAGTATGGCTTGCCGCCGATCGAGTCGTCGTCGCAGAAGCGGAAGCTGCGTGTGCCGGGCTCTCCGATCGGCCAGCAGCAAGGGGTCACCCGGCCACCCGGACGCGGCGAGGGAACGGCGCGCACGACAGGTGCGACGCGTTCCGGCGCCTGTGCCGCCGCCCGCATCGGCAGGCGTGATGCTTCGACCACCGGCATCGGGCTGAGTGCCGCGGCCAGGGCCGGCAAGGTCGATCCTTGAGCGCGGCGGGGCTGACGACGGCGAGGCGTTTTCTCGCCGTCACGGCGGATCGGCGATGGACGGGCAGCCAGGTTGAGGCGATGTGCCTTGCCGACGACGGCGTTCTTCGACACGCCCATGCGCCTGCCGATTTCCGCTGTCGAATGGCCTTCCGACCACAAAGCGCGCAAGCGGCCGATCGTCTCGTCGTTCCACTCCATGTTGCGTCCCCCGACCAGCCTGACCACCAGATGATGTTATCAGCCTGACGCAGTTTTGCCCTGAGCTCAACTGCCCAAACACAAAAACTTGTGGAAAACTTCGCCCAGGGCACAAAACCTGGTGGTCGCGACGACGTCGGAGACGAAAGGTCGCAACAATTCGGTCGTGTAACGGACCGGCGCTGCGGTTGATCAGGAGATGAAGGTCGCCAATCCGGCAAAGTCCGCGACGGTGCGGTGTCGTGCGGACGGCACCGTGCCGTCC
>CAZZWO010000195.1:0-5934 GCA_964657885.1 uncultured Acetobacteraceae bacterium
TGTTCATCTGCGCCTTCATCGCCAACGCGGCGAGCTTCGTGCTGCCGATCTCCAATCCCGCAAACCTGGTGATCTACGGCAGCCACATGCCGCCGCTTCTGCAATGGCTCGCGCGCTACGCCTTGCCATCCGTGCTTTCGGTGACGGCAACGTACGGCGTGCTGCGATGGAGTCAGCGCCGCGCCCTGAAGCAGGACATCGCCGCCGACATCGACATCCCCAGGCTGTCCGCGGCGGGCAGGATGGCCGCTGTCGGCATCGGCATGACGGCGATTGTCCTGCTGATCTCGTCGGGCTTCGACGTCCAACTCGGGCTGCCGACTTTCGCGGCGGGGCTCGGCACAACGATCCTGGTGTTGACGCGCTCGAGATGCGGCTTGTCCGACATCGTCAAAGGGATCTCCTGGGGCGTGCTGCCACTCGTGGCGGGGTTGTTCGTGCTGGTGGAGTCATTGGAAAAGACCGGCGTCACCCGTGAACTGTCGGGCTTGCTGCAGGCTGCGATTGCGCGATCCACGACCTGGGCGGCCTGGATGGCCGGCACGGTGCTGGCGGTCGGCTGCAACCTGGTGAACAACCTCCCCGCCGGTCTGGTCGCGGGGCGGGTGACCGAGCTGGCGAAAGTGCCGGATCATGTGCGCAGCGCCGTGCTGATCGGCGTGGATCTCGGGCCCAACCTGTCCGTCACCGGCTCTCTGGCGACGATCCTTTGGCTGACGGTGTTGCGGCGGGAAGGGCACAGCGTCAGCGCATGGGCGTTCCTCAAGCTCGGCGTGCTGGTGATGCCGCCGGCCCTCCTCCTCGCGTTGGCAGGGGCCTTCGCGCTCGGCTGACCCTTGTCCCTGGGAGACCAACATATGCAGTCCATCAGTGCCGCCTGGCTCTATCCATTGATCCTGATCGCGGGCGCGTTGCAGGCCTGGGGACCGCCGATGAACGGCGCGCTGCGGAAGTCGCTCGAGAACCCCTGGCTCGCCAGCACAATCTCGTTCCTGCCGATCGTCGCTTTCCTGACGGTCCTGTTCTTCTGCCTGCCCAACCCGCTGCCGTCGGCCAAGGGTTTGTCGTCGATGCCGTGGTGGGCACCGCTCGGCGGATTGCTCGGCGCATTCGCGGTCGTCATGGGTCTGCTGTTCGTGGACAAGATCGGCGCCGGGCCGTTTGCCGGCCTGACGATCACCGCCAACATCCTGATGTCGCTGGCCGTCGACCATTTCGGCCTGTTCGGCATCCAGCAGCACAGCCTCAACATCTGGCGCATCCTGGGTGGTGCGTTGATGACCGGCGGCATCGTCCTGATCGCCCTGTTTTAGGGGCAAGGTTCGAAGACCGCTCCATTTCCGTTGTTCCTCAAGCGTTCTCCTGCTTAGATGCGTACGCCGGGACGGTCGCCGGTTCGGCCTGCTTCCATGCGGCTGTTCACCCTGAATACGGGACAAATCAGCACCACCTGAAGCCGATCGTATTGTGGCTTTACGGCCGCATCTTGTGCGATCCGGCGGCTGGAGCGCTAGATGTGGTATGGCTCGTCGTCTGACGAGTCGGTTAATGAACGAGGGTTGGGTGGCATGGACGGCATGATGAATCGTGAACTGGAAGCCGCCTTGCTGGACAACACCGTGCAGATGCGCGGGCGCCACCAGGTCCGTGTGGACCGCTCGCGCGATGTGTTGCTGACGGATTTCGGCCGCGCGACACTGGACGACCGGTATCTGCTGCCGGGCGAGAGCTACCAGGATCTGTTCGCCCGGGTCGCCAGCTTCTACGGCGACGATGCGGCGCATGCGCAGCGTCTTTACGACTATATCAGCCGCCTGTGGCTGATGCCGGCGACGCCGGTGCTGTCCAACGGCGGCACCCAGCGCGGCCTGCCGATCTCGTGCTTCCTCAACGAGGCGTCCGACAGCCTCGATGGCATTGTCGGCTTGTGGAACGAGAACGTCTGGCTGGCGAGCAAGGGTGGCGGCATCGGCAGCTACTGGGGCAATTTGCGGTCGATCGGCGAGAAGGTCGGGCAGAACGGCAAGACGAGCGGCGTCATCCCGTTCATCAGGGTGATGGACAGCCTGACGCTCGCCATCAGCCAGGGCTCGCTGCGCCGCGGCTCGGCGGCGGTGTACCTGCCCGTGCAGCACCCGGAGATCGAGGAGTTCATCGAAATCCGGCGGCCGACCGGTGGCGACCCGAACCGCAAGGCGCCGAACCTGCACCACGGCATCCTGGTGCCCGACGATTTCATGCGCGCGGTGGAAGCCGACGACCTTTGGTCACTGCGCTCGCCGAAAGACAACAGCATCGTGCGGCAGATTTCCGCGCGCTCGCTGTGGATACGCATCCTGATCGCGCGGGTGGAAACCGGCGAGCCTTACCTGGTGTTTTCGGACCACGTGAACAACGCACGGCCGGACCACCACAAGCTGGCCGGACTGGAAGTCAAAACCTCCAACCTGTGCAGCGAGATCACGCTGCCGACAGGGCTCGACCAATACGGCAAGCAACGCACCGCGGTGTGCTGCCTGTCATCGGTGAACCTGGAGACGTGGTTCGACTGGAAGGACCATCCGCTGTTCATCGAGGACACGATGCGTTTCCTCGACAATGTCTTGCAGGACTTCATCGACCGCGCCCCATCGGACATGGATCGGGCGAAATATGCCGCTGCGCGCGAGCGGTCCGTGGGGCTCGGCGTCATGGGATTCCACTCGTTCCTGCAATCGCAGAACGTGCCTTTCGAAGGCGTGATCGCCAAAGTCTGGAACAAGCGGATGTTCAAGCAGATCCGCGAGCAGGCCGACGCTGCATCGCGCCTGCTCGCCGAAGAACGTGGCGCGTGCCCGGATGCCGCCGATTTCGGCGTGATGGAGCGGTTCTCAAACAAGATGGCGATCGCGCCGACGGCGAGCATTTCGGTGATCGCCGGCAATGCCAGCCCCGGGATCGAGCCGATCGCCGCGAACGTGTTCCTGCAGAAAACCCTGTCCGGCAGCTTCACGGTACGCAACCGGCATCTGCAGCAATTGCTGGCGTTGCGCGGCATGGATAACGACGAGGTCTGGTCGTCCATCACCCTGCGTTCCGGCAGCGTGCAGCACCTGGATTTCCTGACCGAACAGGAAAAGGCCGTGTACAAGACCGCGTTCGAACTCGATCAGCGCTGGATCATCGAGCATGCGGCCGACCGCACGCCGTTCGTCTGCCAGAGCCAGTCGGTGAACGTGTTCCTGCCCGCGAACGTGCACAAGCGCGACCTGCACGAAATCCATATGCTCGCCTGGAAGCGCGGCCTGAAATCGCTGTATTATTGCCGCTCGCTGTCGATCCAGCGTGCGGACACCGTCAGCGACATGCCGAAATCCTCGTTGATCGACATGGCACCGGTCAACGACCCGATCCCGCTGCAGATTGCGGCGGCGCCGGCCAGCACGAATTACGAAGAGTGCCTGTCCTGCCAGTAGGTTCGGCTTAACTCAAAGCCGGGTTTCGTTGACGTTCGGCCAGGTTTCCGAACCTAATCGTCGTCCGGGGGGGCCGATGAGGGCGGCGCGGCGAGGAAATCGCGCGCCGTCATCTTTGCGGCGATCGGCGTGAACGATTTCGGTCTGTTCAAGGTGAAGAAGGTGGCGAGGTCGGCTCGCCCGGCCCGGGTCGCCTGGTAGTCGGCATACCGGTCGAAGACGGTGGCGCCACTGCCGATGAAGCCTACACCGAAATTATGTTCGATGAATGCCAGGATGCTGCCGAAGTCGAACACGCCGTTGCTGACCTGCCCCGGCTGCGTATAGGCGGACACCACAAGCAGCGGTACCCTGAAGCCGTAGGTGTAGCCCGCTCCCCATTTGATGGATTTCGTCAGCTTGAACGGCGCGACATGATCGAACCAGCCGCCCCAATCGTCCCAGGTCACGAATATCGCGGTGTCCTTCCAATAGGGTTCACCGTGGCAGGTCTGGCTGCCGATTGCATTGACGATGGACGCGACCCAGCTCGGGCCGCCGCCGGTATTGATGATGGCGTGGTCGGAGTTTTCCGCTGAAGGGATCACCCAGCTGACGTTTTGCAGGTGGCACGCCGCGATTGCCGACAATACGTGCGCCGGGTTGTCTGCCACGACATTGTGGGTCCAATCAGGGCCGGTGCAGATGGTCTTGCCGTTCGGGCTGCCGGGCTGGCAGATGTGTCTTATGGCGTTGGGCGCCGTCCAGATCGAGTTCGGGCCGGGCGCGTAGTAGCGCCAGGTGATCGGAACCGCTGCCGAAGCCAGTACGTCGGGCAGGGTAGGATGCTCGAAACAAGGAAAGACCGGCGCGTTTGCGGTCTCGCTGCCGTATCGGTTGATCACCGCCACGGTCGTACCTGGGCTTGCCGTGCAGCCGGCGTGATGCGTGTTCTCCGCGGCGAAGAGCGGGCTCGACACCGACGGCGCCGAGGTGCCGCCGAACAGGAACTGGTGTGCGGGGAAACTCGGGCCCTGGTTCGTCTGGAACATGCGGTTTGCGAAGCCGTTGGCCAGAGCAAGGTCGAAATAAGGTTGCATGTCGCCGGCCGAATTGTCCGCATACACGTAGGCGACATTGGGCGGCAGCGCGCAGCCTGCCTTCCTGGTGAACGGCTCGGTGTCGAACCCGTGTGTCAGCGCCGCTTCGAACGAAGCGTGGGAGTGCGCGATGTCGTAGCAGTCCGCCAGAGGCCGGGCGGTGAGGGGGACCATCTTGCCGTTCGACAGCCGGCCTTCGGTGGCGATGTCCACACCCGGCTCGAAAGTCGGGTTGCTGCCGAAAAGGTTGTCGGGGGTCCGGTTTTCTTGAATGACCACCACGATGTGCTTGAACACCGGTGCCGCTTGCAGCGGTGCCGGGCTGGAAAGCAGGAAGGCTGCTACGGCCAAGGCATATTGCATTTGCATCGGTTTTCACCTCGCACGGCCAGTCACCCGGCCAAAGGAAGGCGGGGAGCCTCTCGGCCGTTCTGACGACCAGGAGGTTCGGACGGCCGGACATCCGAACCTCTAGGCCATGCAACCCGAGGCTGCAATCCCTACCGGTGTCATAGGATTAAAGCACTGATGATGGTGGTGTGCAGTTTATGCGTCTGCGGGCAGCAGCTTTGGCGGAGCTTCACCAGATCAGGTATTCAGCTGGCGATTGCCCACCTCATATTGTGTTCACGATGTTTGGGCGGCATGGTCTAGATGCGGAATCGCTGTTATGTTGATCTCGCACTCGTGCATTCCTCGCCTACCTCGATGCGAGATGCGCGTGGCCATCGCCCGCTCAGCCAGGATGTTTCATGGACCAGCACCAGCCTGCCTCCCTCGGCAATGCCCCGACCTTCACGATCGATGAGACGCCGGTACGCTTCGACCTGCTGACGGAGAACCCGGTTTACAAGCCGTTCCGCTACCCGTGGGCGTACGATGCGTGGCTGACACAGCAGCGCGTGCATTGGCTGCCGGAAGAGGTTCCGCTGGCCGACGATGTGAAGGACTGGCATCGCAACCTGACCGATGGGGAGCGCAACCTCGTCACGCAGATCTTCCGCTTCTTCACGCAATCGGACGTGGAGGTGAACAATTGCTACATGAAGCATTACAGCCAGGTGTTCAAACCCACCGAAGTGCTGATGATGCTGTCTGCGTTTTCCAACATCGAGACGGTGCACATCGCCGCCTACAGCCATCTTCTCGACACCATCGGCATGCCCGAGATCGAGTATCAGGCGTTCCGGCGCATCAAGGAGATGAAGGACAAGTTCGACTACATGCAGTCCTTCACGGTGGACAGCAAGCACGAGATCGCCAAGACCCTGGCGGCTTTCGGCGCGTTCACCGAAGGCCTGCAACTGTTCGCATCGTTTGCGATCCTGCTGAACTTCCCACGCTTCAACAAGCTGAAGGGGATGGGCCAGATCGTCTCGTGGTCGGTGCGCGACGAGACG
>CAZZWO010000196.1:0-5906 GCA_964657885.1 uncultured Acetobacteraceae bacterium
TGATCGCCACCACCTTGCTGACCGGCAGCGCCAGCGGCACCGCGAACCTGTCGGGCAACAACAGCATCGCCAGCCTCGGCGATTTCACCAGCGCCGGGTTCCTGCTGAACGACGCCTCGGCACTCGCGGTGACAGGCAACGTCCAGGGCGGCCAGAGCGCGCGGATCACGACCCAGGGCGGCCTGCAGGTGCCGGGCCAGGTCGCGGCCGGCGCGACCTCGCTCATCGCCACCGACATCGGCGTCGCGGGCGCGGTGTCCGGCAGCACTTCGGTGTCGCTGACCGCGATGTCGGGCAACGTGGCCGCTACCGGGCAGCTCGTGACGCCGCTGCTGTCGCTCACCGCCGCCGGGAGCGGCAACCTCACCGGCGCCAACCAGGTGGCCGAACTCGGCGACGTCACCACGCCTGCGGGCTTCACCATGCTGGACGGGGTGGCGTTGTCGGCCACCGGTGCGCTGACCGCGGCCCAGGGATCGGTCGACCTGACCGCCACCGACCTGTCGGCGTCCGGCCAGATGACGGCGTCCGGCAGCATCACCCTGGGCTCGCCGGGCACCATCACGATGTCCGGGGCGATGACCGCGCCGACCATCCTGATCGGCACCGAGACGGAAAAGCCGCTGATGGTCGCCTGGGACGGCGGCAGCGTGCTGACCGGCTCCAGCATCGCGGCGAACGCGAAGAAGCCGCTATTCCCCAAGGCGAACGGCTCGGCGCCGGGCATCTTCGTCTTCGCCGACGGCTTCCAGCAAACCGGTGTCACCCTGGTGAACGCGAACGCGCAGGCCGCTACCGTCGAGATCACCCTGGCCGGACCGAAGGAGACGGTCGCCTTCAACCCGGGCTTCGGCTCGGGCCTGGTGGCGCCCAGCGCGCAGCTTTTCCTGAACCTGAACGCCGGCGGCAGCGCCTCGGGCGACGTGGTCGTGGCGGGGCTGAGCATCACCTACATCCCGCCGGCGTCCCCCACGCTGTCGGACCTGTTCGGCACCATCGGCGGCCTCGGCGGCCAGTCGGCATCGGGCCGCGCCTACATCGCACCGCTGCCGAACGCGAATTACCGGTTCAACGCCTGCGCCATCGCGTCGGTGAACTGCGTGCTGCTCTCGCCGGTGATCGTGCCGATCTACAACCCGGCCGAGGACGTCACGGTCGACACGCCGCACCGCCGGCGCGAGGACGACGACCTGATCATCCCGAACGTCGGCGAGGAGGATTTCTGATGGCCCGATCCCTCCAGATGCCGTCCGTCTTCCGTCGGCGCTCGCTGTGGGCCGCCTGCACGGCCGCGTTGCTGGCGCAGGGCTGTGCCGGCCCGCCCCCCGGCGCCTATGTCTCGGCATCGGGCACCGTGCACACCGCCACCATCCCGCTCGGCGCCAACGAGGCGGGCGAGGCCTGCACGCAGGACGGCCGTCCGGGCGACAGCGCCGCCGCGATCTACTGCGGCGCGTGGGAACAGCCGAGCGCGCACGTGGCCGCCAACACCGGCGCCGGCACCAGCGTGTCGGCGGTGGCCGCTTCCGGCGCCTGGCGCGACGACCTGGAACGCCGGCTGGACTGCACCGGACAGGCGCAAACCACCATCCTCGGCCGCTACCCGGCCGCGCTGCTGACCTGCACGACGCGGCTGGGCGGCTGGCCGCAGGTGGCGATGGCCGCCGACATCGATGGCCGGATCTGGCTCGCCGACGGGGTGCGCCCGGCGCTGCCCGCGATCGAACGGTCGATCGGCGTGCTGTCGGGCAAGGTTGCGCCGAACGCGATCGCCTCGCAGCCGGTCAGCGCGGGCCTGACCGCCAAGCGGCTGGCGGCGCGCAGCTTCGGCTCCAACGACATCGGCCAGTATCTCGGGCTGGTCCGCCTCGCGAACCGCGCCAACATGGAGGGCAACTTCGCCAATGCGGAGCAGGCCCTCGCGGCCGCCGCCACGCTGCAGGAGCGGGTGCAGGGCCGCGATACCCCCGCACTTGCCGGCACGCTGACCGCCGAGGCGCTGCAACTGTCCGACGAGGGCCGGTTCGCGGAAGCCGAGTCGATCTTCATCCGCGCCGAGGTGCTGGCTGCCTCGCCGCGGCAGACCGACCCGCTCGCCATGCCGCTGCTGTGGCACTACCGCGGCCTGCACATGCTCAACCAGGGGCGCATACCGGAAGGCTTCGCCCTGCTGACCCGCGCCGAGCATGGGTTCGCAGCCCAACTGCCGGCCGAAAGCTTGTCCGCCCCCGCCGCCTCCGGCCTGTCGGGCAAGGTGGACAACCAGGAACTGCTGTTCGACCAGACCCAGAGCCGGGCGCTGCTCGGGGTGATCGAGACGCGCCGTGCCGAAGCCCGCGCCGAGCGGCTGTCGGGCAAGCTGGCCGAGAGCAATGCGCTGGCCGCCTCCGCAACACGGCTGGCGGTGGCGCGCGGCGTCAACGAGCCGCAGGTGCGCGCCAGGCTGTTCCGCACCGCCGCGTTCATCGACGACGCGCAGGGGAACAAGGCGGCCGCGCTGTCCGGTTTCTCCGCATCGGCCGAGGCGTTCGGCCGCGCCGTGCCTGGCAGCCGCACCTATGCCGAAACCTCGCTGCTCTGGGCCGACCGCCTGGCAACCGACGGCCGCAAGCAGGAGGCGCTGGCCGCCTGCCGCAGTGCCGCCGCCGTGTTGCGGCAAGCCGATGGCGGCACCAACGGCGAGTGGCTGCAGCCGTGCCTCAAGGTGCTGGCCGAAGCCGCCGCGGCCGATCCGGCGCAGTCCCAGGCGCTGCTCGGCGAGATGTTCGAGATGGGGCAGCTCGCGCGCAGCAGCATCACCAGCCAGCAGATCGCGACGGCCAGCGCGCGGCTGACCGAAAACGCCCGCGACCCTCATGTCGCCACCCTGATGCGGGCGCGCGAGGACCAGGCGGCGCAGCTCGCCGACCTGCTGCAGGCCCGCGACGAGGCCCGGGCCGCTCCCAACGCGCAGGCGGGCGCGCTCGCCGACCTGGAGAAGAAGGTCACCGCGCTGCAGTCCAAGCAGGCCGAGAACGAACAGCTCCTGCAGGCCGCGTCGCCCAATTTCGGCCAGCTCGTGCAGAAAGTGGTGCCGGCGCGCGATGTGCTGGCCGCCTTGCATCCCGGCGAGGCGTTCGCGGCGACCGTGCTGAGCCGCGACGCCGGCTGGACGTTCCTGCTGAGCCACGGCCGGATCTCGGTGGCGCCGATCGCCGGCGGCAGCCAGGCGCTGGCCGCCCTGGTGCACCAGGTGCGCGTCAGCATGGACGCGGAGACCGAGCCGCCGCCGCCGTTCGACACCGGCGCGGCGGAACGGCTGTACGACCTGGTGCTGCGCGGCGTGGAGCCCGGCCTCCAGGGGGCGACCGCGTTGTCGGTGGCGCCCTCCGGCCCGCTGCTGTCGCTGCCCTTCGGGATGATGCTGACCGGCCATGCCTCGCAGACCGACCTCGCGGGCGCGCCGTGGCTGATCCGGCAGGTGTCGGTCGAGCACGTCCCGGCGCCCGCCAACTTCATCAGCCTGCGCAAGATCGCCGGCAACTCGCGGGCGACGCGGCCGTGGTTCGGCTTCGGCGACTTCCACCCGGTCACCCTCAGGCAGGCCGAGCGCAGTTTCCCCGGCCGGTCCTGTGCCGACAGCGCAACCTTGCTCGCCGGATTGCCGCCGCTGCCCGGTGCGCAGGTGGAACTAGATGCGGTCCGCCGGCTCACCGGTGCGTCGCCGCAGGACGAACTGCTGGGCAGCGCCTTCACCGCATCTGCGGTCCAGAAAGCGGAGCTGAAGGACGTGCGGGTGCTGCATTTCGCGACGCACGCGCTGCTGCCCACCGACCTGCGTTGCCAGAATGAGCCGGCACTGGTGACTTCGCCGCCGCCCGGCGCGCTCGATGCCAGCGGCGCGCTGCTGACCGCCTCGCAAGTCGCCGGCCTCGAACTGGATGCCGATGCGGTGGTGCTGTCGGCGTGCAACACCGGCGGGCCGGGCGGCACCACGTCGGGCGAGAGCCTCACCGGCCTGGCGCGCAGCTTCTTCTACGCCGGCGCGCGGGCGCTGCTGGTGACGCACTGGTCGGTGAACGACCGCGCGACCGCATACCTGGTGGCGCTGACCCTGTCGGGTGCCAAGTCGGATCCGGGGATCGGGCTGGCGGGCGCCCTGGCGAAGGCCCAACGCCGGCTGCTTTCGGATGCCAAGGGCGATCTCGCGGTGCAGGCGCACCCGTTCTACTGGGCGGCGCTCGCGGTGATCGGAGAGGGCATGGGCAACCGTCCGAATTCCTGATTAACGGGGCGTCCGGCCAGAACGACCGGCTCCCTCATTTCACGCCATTGCGGGTGATGAACATGGACTACGAAGTGAATTTCGGCACCGTTCCCAACCGCCCCCGCGCCGCCGTCACGCCGGGGCAGGTGTTCCGCCTGGCGCTGCTGGGCGATTTCTCCGGCCGCGCCAATGCCGGAACATTGCAGACCGGGGCGGCTCTCGCATCGCGCAAGCCGCTGAAAATCGATGTCGATACGATCGACGACGTGCTGGCGCGGATGAAGCTTTCGCTGACCCTGAAGCTCGACGAGGACGGCGCCGCGGTCCAGGTGCCGATCGGTAGCCTGGACGACTTCCATCCCGACCAGATCGTCGAGAATGTCGAGCTGTTCGAGGAATTGCTGAGCCTGCGCAAGAACCTGGCGAGCCGCGCCGGTTTCGACCGCGCCGCGCGCGAAGTGCTGTCCTGGAGCGGCGAGGAACCGTTGCCGCCGCCGCCCCGCCAGGCCCGTGGCGCGGCTATCGCGACCGACCGCAAGCTGTCGGATTTCGCGCGGCTGACCGGCCGGGCGAAGGCCGCTCCGGTGGACAGCTCGACCGAGGACCTGATCAAGCGGCTGGTCGGGCCGTTCGTGCAGCCGGCGCGCGATGCACGGCAGGAGCAACTGACGGCGCGGGTGGACGAGGCGCTGTCGGCGGCGATGCGGCGCGTGCTGCACCACCCGGATTTCCAGACCGCCGAGGCGCTGTGGCGCGGTGTCGAGTTCCTGGCGCGGCGCATCGAGACCGGCGCGCGCATGCAGATCGTGCTGTACGACGTGTCGGCCGAGGAACTGGCGGCCGACCTCGCGGCGACCGACACGCTGGCCGATACCGGGCTGTATGCGATGCTCGTCGAACAGCCGGCGATGGATGCGGGGCAGGGCGCCCTGTCGGCGGTGATCGGGCTGTACGGGTTCGAGCTGTCGCCGCCGCACGCCGACCTGCTGGGGCGCATCGCCCAGGTGGCGGCCTCGGCCAACGCACCGTTCATTGCGGCGATTTCGCCCGACCCGCTGAAAACGCCGTTCCACGACCAGCATCCGCTGATCAAGTCCGCCTGGACCGGGCTGCAGGAATTGCCGGCTTCGGCCTATCTCGGGCTCGCCACGCCGCGGTTCCTGTTGCGGATGCCCTACGGCAAGAAGACCGACCCGATCGACGCCTTCGCGCTGGAGGAGTTCACCCGGCAATCCGGGCTGTCGGGCATGCTGTGGGGCCATGCCGCCCTGGTGCCGGCGCTGCTGCTGGCCGAAACGTGGGAGCAGCAGGGCAACAAGATGAAGCTCGGCTCGGTGATGGGCGTCGGCGACATCCCTTACTACGTCTATTTCGATCAGGACGGCGACCAGACCGCATTGCCCTGCACCGAGCGGATGTACAGCGAACGCCAGGCGGTGCAGACGGCGGCCTACAAGGTGATGCCGCTGCTCAGCCTGCGCGGACGGCCGGAAGTGCGGCTCGGCGGCTTCACGTCGCTGGCTGGCACCCCGCTCGCCGGCTTCTGGGCGCCAGTCGAGATCAAGCCGCCCGCCCCCGCTGCGCCGCCCCCGCCCGCCGCCGCGACGCCACAGCCCGCCGCGCCGGCGCGCCCACCCGCAGCCGGCGGTCCGCCAGCGAC
>CAZZWO010000197.1:0-5804 GCA_964657885.1 uncultured Acetobacteraceae bacterium
GCCCCGATCCAGCATTTGCAACGAAACCAATAGCACTTCTATTGTGCCTGCCTCGTCGCAACCAGATGGCCGAGGTCGGCAACTTTGGATATGGCGCATTGGATACTGCGGGCACTCCCGCCCACTTCGGTGACCGCCGTGTCGAATTCCTTCTTGCGACGTCCTGTCATGAAGACGCGGGCGCCGTCCGCCGCGAAGAGCTTGGCAGAGGCCAAGCCGATGCCGCTGTTTGCGCCGGTGATCACGGCAACCTTGTCTTGAAGCCTACTCATTCCACGAGCTTCCAGCTGAATTCAAGGTGCCGCAAGGCACTCAGACGCTCTCTTTGGCAAACGCCGACGCTGGCCAAATCGTAACCGGCAGGAAGCCAATCGTTGGTCGTGCAAGCGGTCGCGGGCAGCGGGATGCGACGTGACCAGCGAGACGGCATGGGTCTCTCGACAGGCATTGGCGACCGACCAGCAGTCAAAACGTGTCCACGTCAATCAGCGCCTGGGCGAGGTCACTTGGAGCTTCCTGCGGTAGGTTGTGTCCGACACCGCCCCTGACGAGCCGATGCGCATACGTGCCCGAGAACTTGGCGGCGTACGTCGCCGGCTCCGAGTGTGGAGCGCCGTTCGCGTCGCCCTCAAGGGTGATGGTAGGCACACGAATGATGGGAGCGTCTGCCAGCCGCCTTTCGAAGACGTCGTATTGCCACTCGCCCTGCGCCAGACCGATCCGCCAGCGATAGTTGTGGATCACAATGTCGACGTGGTCAGGGTTGTCGAGTGCCGTCGCGCTTCGGTCGAAGGTCGCGTCGTTGAAACTCCATTTCGGGGAGGCGGTCTGCCAAATCAGTTTGGCGAAATCTCTGCGATACTTCTCGTAGCCGGCCCGGCCCCTGTCCGTGGCAAAGTAGAACTGATACCACCATGCGAGTTCTGCCTTGGGCGGCAGTGGGGTCTTGTTGGTTTCAGGATTGCCGATCAGATAGCCGCTGACCGACACAAGAGCTTTGCACCGTTCCGGCCAAAGCGCCGCCATGATGTTGGCGGTCCGGGCGCCCCAATCGTAACCGGCAACAATCGCTTTTTGGACTCCGGCGGCATTCATCAACTCAATGATGTCGGCCGCCAACGCTGACTGTTGGCCATTCCGGACTGTCTCGTTCGACAGAAAGCGCGTGCTGCCGTAGCCGCGTAGATACGGCACAATCACTCGATATCCCACCGAGGCCAGGATGGGGGCAACGTCCACATAGCTGTGGACGTCATAAGGCCAGCCGTGCAGGAGGATCACCGGACGGCCGTTCGAGGGGCCGGCTTCGGCGTATCCGATGTTAAGGACGCCGGCGTCAATTTGCTTCAGCGGTCCGAAGGAGGTGTCGGTGCTTGGCTTGATCGCGGGCAATCGTGCCCGCGTCGCCTCGCCTGCGGGAGCGTTCGCGGTGGCGGCCGCCACGGTGCCAAGGCGCGCTGCGGCAGTGGTAATCACCGCGGCGCCAAGGAGAGGTCGCCGATGATAATTGGTTCTTTGTGCCATTTGCCCTTCCTCGGATACCAACGGCCGGTCTTTCGGGACGACATCGACGTTGGTCATACCGCTGAGAGGATTGCCTATCAGGAGGCCTCCCCGCCGTCTCCGGTCGCCTCACGCGCGATGGCGGCGAGAGCCTCGCCCATGCCGTAAAGCACAGCGGCGCAGTCGGCAGCCATGTCGTGTCGGCTCGCAAGCCAGAGCGGATCGTTGTAGCCAAGCCACGTCGTTCCACCTGCGTCCTGCCAAACCAACGCTTTGAGAGGAAGGTCAATGCCAAAGGTTTGAGCGGCCTGCATCAGCGGCGTTCCGGCCCTGGCACTTCCAAAGACGAGTAATTCGGTCGGACGAAGCACGAGATCCGCCTTATCGGCACCCGCGCCGTGATCTATGCGAGCGAAGACGGTCATGCCTCGTGCCGCAACCGCGTCCACGAGGCGGTCCATAGTCTCTCGCGGTCCATGGGAACTGCGCAGTATCGACATTCCGGAGGGTGTCGTCATTGATGCGTCCTGCCTTGGGATCTCGATCCATCACCGAGCGGCCGCCCGGGCTCGAGTCCTTGGATGATGAGCGGTTCGCCGCTGGCATCCGCCCAATGCCACCCTGCATCGCCCACCGTGACGTGGACATGGCCGATGCGAGGCTTCACTTCGAGCGCCGCGGAACCAAAGACCGGGACGATGCGGAGGTTTTCGGCACGGTACTGGATACAGACCAGACCGCGGGTGAGTAATTCCGGCAGCGGCCGCTCCACGATCAACCGGGCCGGTTTCTGCGTCTCGGGAGAAGCGATGGTGGGCAGGTCAAACGCAGCGTGGGTCGCCGTTGCTTGGACAGATGCAGCTCCGCTGCCCCTCACTGTGTCGGGGGACCTATCCCGCGCGACCGCGCCGGAGGCGGACGAGGTGAATGTTACCGGTTCCGCGGTCATGGGACCGCGGCGTCCGCTTGCTTCGGTTCCGCGTGCCATCGTTCCTCGATCTCCTGCATCTTCCTAGCAAGTTCCGTCGGTGTCAGCACGCCCTTCTGGAACAGGATCACGGCGAAGGCCGTGAGCCACCGTTCGTAGTAGCCGAGCCTGCCGATCATCTCCGCACCGAGCGCCTCGACGCCGCGCCGCTTTTCCTCGGTGTTGATGATCTTGTGGAAGTCGAGAACGTCGGCCAACGCGTGGCAACGCTTCTCCCACGGCCTCAGCTCGTGCTCGACGCGCTCGAAGGAAGCGGAAGGCAGCCCGCCGACGTCGTTCGGCATGCGGTGCATGAAGTCTTCGATCGTATTCATGCGGCACTTCCCCTTCCGTCAACTCTGACTGGAACGACCCCGATCAGCGCGTCGCGCGTCACGAGTGCAGCCAGCGCTTCCTTGGTGTAGTCGTCGGTCCCCTCCGGACGGAGCGGCAGCACCAGGAAGCGAAGTGCCGACGTCGAGTCCGTGACGCGGATCTCCACATCGTCCGCGATGATCGTGCCAAATTCGGCGAGCAGCGCGCGCGGCGCGACGACTGCTCGCGCCCGATAGGGTTTCAGCTTGTACCAGTCCGGCGGCAAGCCGAGGACAGGGCGTGGGTAGCAGGAGCAAAGTGTGCAGACGACCAGATTGTGGACGGCGGCCGTGTTCTCCAGGACGACAAGACCGGTGTCGTCGTAGAAGGTGATGCCGAACTCCTCGCAAGCAGCACGACCATCCGCGAGCAGGCGCGCCCGAAACGCGGGGTCCGTCCACGCGCGAGCGACGACCCTGGCGCCAAGGGCGGGTGTCCGCGAATCCAGCACGTCGATCTGGGCCCTGATCTCACCGGCTGCGATAAGCCGCCGTTCGATCAGCAATTCCTCCAATGCAGATTCCAGCATGTCGAAATAGCCAGGTCGCTCGGTCTCGCTGATTTCGACGTGCGAATGATCGTGGTCGTGGTCATCCATGGCGGACGGGCTCCAACCAGGTCTCGAATACCTCGATGTAGAGTTGGTCCTGCCGAGCGCCGGCGTACTCGTGCCAGACTTCGGTCATCGGAAAGGCGACCCGATAGTAATGTCGCCTCATGCCGGCGTTTCGGCCGAAGCCCTCCTCCTCGTTGTCGACTGCCGGCTGGACGAGCCTCTCGACGACACCGGCCTTGCCGCGAAGATACAGAGGCACTCGGTAATGACCGAGTGGGAACCGCTCAGCGACCCTGACATGCTCGCCAGGCCGAAAGATCGGAGTCTCCCCAAACGCGGGAACTGCATTGCCATGTCTTGAGGCATCGGCCGGCACTTGCTCTTTCATGGTGTTACTTTCTCCCCTTTTGCCTGGCGCATACTGCACGCCAGACGCCCCGCCTGAGGGCAAAGACCGCACTACGGCGTCCCCAATCATTTCGGCGGCTCCGGACAGCGCCCGCCTGTCATTGCGCAAACCGCGTGTAGACATAGTCATGGTTCTTCACATTGGCCTGGTGGCAGCCAAAGCACGTCTCGTGCTGCGCGCGGTCGACTGCCATACCATCAATGAAGCGACCGAAGCCCCAGCCGCCGGTCGACGCATATGTCTTTGAATCCTTGACCATGATCTGAACTGTGGTCGCCTGGCCGGGCACAAAGGCGCCCGGAAATTCGGTCGACGGTTCTCGCTTCCACGCAAGTTTGACGAGGATTGCGCCATCCGGGAACGGCAGCGTACCGTCCTGGTAGGCCTTCATCGCGACGGGATTGCCAAGAATGCCGCGAAGCTCATTGAAGCTGCCGGTTTCGTGGGACGGTGCAATCAACTCCCAGTGCCGGTATCCGGCGGGAATCCTGACGCCAAATATCGGAGAGCTGTCATCGTCTGCCGCGCTGAGCTTGAGCGGCATCAACGCAACGGCGCAAGCTGCCGCGACACACAGCACGAAAAAGCGCCTTGTTCGAAGATTTTGCGGACAGGATCTCCAGCGGCCTCGCGCACCCGGCATCTTCGTCGAATGAACAGGCTTCACGTCAGCCTCCGCGCTCGGAATACCGGGATGTTTGCATGGTCTGTCCTCTCAGACGCCCTCGTAAACCAGTCTCGTGAAGAAGTCGGGATCGATCACGAAATTACCGAACTTGGCATCGAAGGTTGCCGTCGGTTTCGCCGCCACAGTATTATCACGCGAACGTCCCTGTTTTTTGAGCGCGGCGACCTTTTCGCGGACTGTGACCAGCATGTCTCGGAATTCCTGCAGCTCGGCTTTGGTGCCGACGGCTTTGCCGTGGCCGGCGATGACGATGGTGTCGTCGTTGGTCGCGGCGAGATTGGCCTCCGACGCCGCGACCATCCCGTCGATGCTGCCGCCGGTCGAGTAGTCGATGAACGGGTAAACGCCATTCCAGAAGGTGTCGGCCACATGAACAACGTTTGCTTCTGCAAACGTCACGGAGAGGTCGCTATCGGTGTGGGCCGGGCCGTAATGCTTGAGCGCAATCGTCGATCCGTTGAGCCTGAGGCTGCGCTCCTCGGCAAACACCTCGCTGGGGACTCCGCCTGCCGGCGGCGGGAGGAAGTTGTAGTCCCAATCGTCCACGCGCTGGACTTGGGAGAGATACTTGCGTGTGTTCTCCTGCGCGATGATCTTGGCGCCGGCCGCGTTGAGCCAAGCGTTGCCGTCGGTATGGTCGAAGTGCCAGTGGGTATTGATCAGGTGCGTGATCGGATCAGTGCCGAGGCCTGCGAGAGCCTTGGTCAGTTGCGGGCGCGAGACGCCGATCCCAGCGTCGATCAGCACCTTGCCGTCAGGACCTGTCAGCACGGCGACCGTGCCGCCTGAGCCTTCCAGCACGCTGATATTGCCGCGCAGCTTGTGGGTGACGATCGGCGACACGGCGGCGCTGTCCTTGATCAGGCTGACAAGGCCGCGCGCCTCCGCGAACACCTGGCGTGGCGTGAGCCAAGCCCCCGCAGCCGCGGCGGTCGCGCCGCCGATGCAGCAAAGGCAGAAGCCGCGCCGAGACGGAAACCTTCCTCTTGGAACGTCCATGGCACTGTCGCTCCCGTCCCGCATCGCTCGATCCTTCAGCTCTCGATGAACGCCAGAAGATCGGCGTTGATGGTTTCCGCCTGAGTGGTCGGCATGCCGTGCGGATAGCCCTTGTAGGTCTTCAACGTGCTGTTTTTCAGCAACTTGGCCGACAGTGGTCCGGCGTCGGCGTACGGAACGATTTGATCGTCTTCGCTGTGCATCACCAGCACGGGGACATTGATCGTCTCGAGATCGGCCGTGAAGTCGGTCTGCGAGAACGCGACGATGCCGTCGTAATGCGCCTTGGCGCCGCCCATCATGCCCT
>CAZZWO010000198.1:0-5801 GCA_964657885.1 uncultured Acetobacteraceae bacterium
TATCGCCCCGACCTGACAACCATTGTGGTTGCCGGCGATGTCACGCCGCAGGAAGCGCGGCGGGTGGTGGAAGCCACTTTCGGCGGCTGGAAATCGGCCGGTGCGACACCCGCGATCGACCTGCCGCCGGTGGGCGCGAACAAGCCCGCCTCGTCGCACGTGCCCGACAGCAGCAGCCTGCAGGACACCGTGGCACTGGCGGAATCCGTGCAACTGCCGGTGACGAACCCGGACCGCTACAACCTGATGGTCGGCAACACGATCCTCGGCAGCGGCTTCTCATCGCGGCTGTATCGCGACCTGCGGGTGAAGTCCGGTTACGTCTACAGCGTCGACAGCCAGCTCGACTGGTCGCGCACGCGCTGCAACTACAGCGTCGGTTTCGGCGCCGACCCTGACAAGGTCGGCCGTGCGCACGCGCTGGTGGTGCAGAACATCCGCGACATGCAGGCCAATCCGGTGACCGATGCCGAGCTGACGCGTGCAAAAGCGCAGATGCTGCGCCGCTTGCCGATGCAGCGCGCCAGCGTCGATGCGGTGGCGACGTTGTACTTGCGCCTGATCGACCTGGGGCTGTCGCTCGGTGAACCACAGAACGCCGCCCAGCATTATTACGATGCGACCGCCGACACTGTGCGTGCGGCGTTCAAGAAGTACCTGCGGGCCGACGACCTGGCCCAGGTGGTCAAAGGACCGAACGTGACGCAATAGGCGTCGCGCCGGCAGCCTTCGAAGGTTCGCCACCGCCCCGGAGTTTTCATGGACGACGATTTCCGCCAGGCCGCGCTGGATTATCATCGCTTTCCGCGCCCCGGGAAGATCGCGATCGAAGCAACCAAGCGCATGGCGACACAGCGCGACCTGGCGCTGGCCTATTCGCCGGGCGTCGCGGCGGCGTGCGAGGCGATCGTCGCGAACCCTCGCCAGGCGCGCGACTACACCGCGCGCGCCAACCTTGTCGCTGTGATCACCAACGGTACGGCCGTGCTGGGTCTCGGCAATATCGGCCCGCTTGCCGGCAAGCCCGTGATGGAGGGCAAGGCCGCGCTGTTCAAGAAGTTCGCCGGCATCGACGTGTTCGACATCGAGGTCGATGCGCAGGACCCCGAGCTTTTCATCAACGTCGTCGCGGCGCTGGAGCCGACTTTCGGCGCGATCAACCTGGAGGACATCAAGGCCCCCGAATGCTTCATCATCGAACAGCGGCTGCGCGAACGCATGCGCATCCCGGTGTTCCACGACGACCAGCACGGTACGGCGATCACGGTAGCTGCTGCGGTCCGCAACGCGCTCGTGCTGCAAGAGAAGAATTTGAACGAGGTCAGGCTCGTCACATCCGGCGCCGGTGCCGCGGCGCTGGCCTGCGTGGACCTGCTGGTGGCGATGGGACTGCGTGCGGAGAACGTCACGCTGACCGATGTGCAGGGCGTGGTGTTCGCCGGCCGCGATCCGGACATGCCCGCCAACATGGCGCGCTACGCACGGCACACCGATGCGCGCACGCTTGGGGACGTGATCGAAGGCGCCGACATCTTCATGGGCCTGTCCGCACCGCGCGTGTTCCACCCAGAATGGCTGCCGCTGCTGGCGCCGCGGCCGATCATCCTGGCACTCGCCAACCCGGAACCGGAAATCATGCCGGAGGTGGTGCGCGCCGCGCGGCCGGATGCGATCGTCGCCAGCGGGCGCAGCGACTTCCCGAACCAGGTGAACAACGTACTCTGCTTTCCGTTCATCTTCCGTGGCGCGCTGGACGTCGGCGCCACCACGATCAACGAAGCGATGAAGCTGGCCGCGGTGGAAGCCATCGCGGAACTGGCCCGCATGGAAGCGAGCGAGGTGGTGGCGCGCGCCTATGGCGGATCGGCGCCGGTGTTCGGCCCCGACTACATCATCCCAAAGCCGTTCGACCCGCGGCTGATCCTGCAGGTGGCCCCCGCCGTCGCGCGCGCTGCGATGGCGAGCGGCGTGGCACTCGACCCGATCGCCGACTTCGACGCTTACCGCTCGGAACTCGAGCGTTTTGTTTTCCGCTCCGGCCAGTTGATGCGCCCGGTGTTCGAAGCCGCCCGCAAGCGTCGCGCCCGCGTGGTCTACACCGAGGGCGAGGACGAACGGGTGTTGCGAGCCGTGCAGACGGTGGTCGATGACGGGATCGCGCAGCCGGTGCTGCTCGGCCGGCGCGACGAGATCGCGCGCCGGGTGCGCGAGATGGGCCTTCGCATGAGGCTCGGCGACAACGTCGAAGTTCTGGATCCGGCGCGTGACGACGATGTGTTCGACAAGCTGATCCCGCCATACCAGGTGCTGGTCGCGCGCCGCGGCGTGCCCCCGGACGCGGCCGCCCGCCGCCTGCGTTCGCGCACGATCGTTGCCGGCGCCATGCTGCTGCACACCGGGCAGGTGGAGGCGGCGTTGTGCGGCGGCACCGGCGGATGGTATCGGCAGATGGAGTACCTGCTGCCGATCGTGCCGAAATCGCCGGCGGTGACGCGCATCTTCGCGCTGTCGGGGATCATCCTGCAGAGCGGCGCGATGTTCCTGTGCGACACTCACATGAATGTCGACCCGACCGCCGAGCAGGTTGCCGAGATGACCGGGCTTGCGGCAAATGCCGTCGCCGGTTTCGGCATGGTGCCGAAAGTGGCACTGCTGTCACATTCGAGCTTCGGCACCAGCAACTCCCCGACCGCGCGCAAGATGCGGCAGGCGCTGGGCATGATCCGCGCCCGCTTCCCCGACCTCGAAGTGGACGGCGAGATGCATGCCGATGCCGCGTTGTCGGAAGCGATACGCGACCGCATCATGCCGGCGAGCACGCTGAACGGTGTCGCCAACCTGCTGGTGATGCCGACGCTGGATGCGGCCAACATAGCATTCAACCTGGTGAAGGCGGCCGCCGACGGCCTGCCGGTCGGGCCGTTGCTGCTCGGCATGTCGAAGCCTGCGCATGTTCTGGTGCCGAGCGTCACCGCCCGCGGCATCGTCAACATCACCGCACTCGCCGCTGTCGAGGCAGCAGGCTACAGCAGGCAAGCCGCCGAGTCGGCCGCGTAGCCGTTCAACGCGCCAGCCGGACCTCCCCGACCTGGAGGCCGGTGCCGGCATCGAGGATGACCACGCGGTCCGGACCGCCGCCCCTCAGCACCAGCGCCATCCGGCCACCTTCGGCCGATGCCGCGACGATCTGCGTTCCCGCCGGCTGGTCCAGCACCGCGGAGACCGGCGCGGGATGGATGATCGCGGCCGTGGTCATGCGATGCAGGATGGTGACAGCGATGGTTGCCACACCCGCGACGATCAGCACGCCCATCGCTATCACCAGAACCAACAATCCGCGCATGGCGCCCCGGTATCCTCAAGCTTGCTTGTCGCACCTTAACGTCAGGTGAATGGACAGCCGCAATCGGAGCCGGCCGCTGCGGGCAGGCATGAGGTTTCGGTGCTACTATCGAAGCGGGAAAGCCTCTACCTGACCGCCACATCGGCCGATCCGGCCGCCACGGGATGACTGCCGCATGCCGAACGTGCTGGAACGAACGCATCGACGCGACCTGCCGGCCAACATGGCCGACCGCCTGATCGTCGCGCTGGACGTGGACAGCGTCGCCGCGGCAACCGCCCTGGTCGAACGGCTGGACGGCGTGGTGTCCTTCTTCAAGGTCGGGCTGTGGCTGCAATTCGCGCCCGGCGTGGACCGCCTGATCGATAGCCTGACGGGCGCCGGAAAGCGGCTGTTCCTCGACGCCAAGATGTTCGACATCCCGCAGACGGTGGCGAAGGGGGTCGCCGCCGCCGCCAACCGGGGCGTCAGCTTCGTCACGGTGCACGGCGACGACCGGATCATCGAGGCGGCGGTCCAGGCGCGCGGCAGTTCGCCGCTCAAGATCTTCGCCGTCACCGTGCTGACCAGCCTGGACGACGCGGCCTGTGCGCAGATGGGCTATGCGGTGCCCGCGCGCGAGCTGGTGCGGATGCGGGCGGCCAGCGCGGTGGCGCACGGTTGCGACGGGATCATCGCATCGGCCGACGACAATCCCGACGCGATCAGGCGGCTGGCGGGATCGGACCGGTTGTTGATCGCGACGCCTGGGGTGCGGCAGGCTGCCGGCACGTTGAACGACCACAAGCGGACGGCAACGCCGGGCGAGGCGATCAGCAGCGGCGCCGATTACCTGGTCGCCGGCCGGCCCATCGTGGAAGCGCCCGACCCGGCAGCGGCGGCGAGGTCCTTCATCGCGGAGATGGAGGCGGCTGCACGGCCGGCCTGAGCCGCGCGATGTCGGAAACCTTGCAGATCGTGGCGCCGCCGGAGGCTGCCGGCGCGCGCGCCGACCGTTATTTAGCCGAGGCCAGCGGGGTGTTATCGCGCTCCCGGGTCAAGACGCTGATCGAAGCCGGCCGTGCCACGCGCGACGGCACTGTTTTCACCCAGCCGGCGGAGCCGATCCGCGCCGGCAGCGCCTATGTGCTGACCCAGCCCGACCCGGTTTCGGCGATCCCGCTGCCACAGCGTATCCCGTTCGAGATACTGTACGAGGATCGCGAACTCATCGTGCTCGACAAACCGGCGGGGCTGGTGGTGCATCCGGCGCCCGGCAACCAGGACGGCACGCTGGTGAACGCGCTGCTGGCGCATTGCGGCGACACGCTGCCCGGCATCGGCGGCGAAAGGCGGCCGGGTATCGTGCACCGGTTGGATCGCGATACATCCGGCGTCATGGTTGTCGCCAAGACCGAGCACGCGCTGGCAACGCTGTCGGCCGCGTTCGCCGCGCGCGACATCGAGCGGGCCTATACCGCGCTGGTTTGGGGCGTTCCCAGTCCGGCAACCGGCGAGATCGAAGGTGCGATCGGTCGCGACCCGCGGGATCGCAAGCGTATGGCAATGGTGTCGCGCGGGGGCAAACCTGCGCTGACCCGCTACACACTCCAACGGGTGTTCCACGGGTCGGTGAGCTTGCTCGAATGCCGCTTGGCGACCGGCCGCACGCATCAAATACGCGTGCATCTCTCTGCCGGCGGACATCCTGTGGTTGGCGACCCGGTTTATCTCCGCCGCATACCGGCGATCAGCCGTGCGGTCCCGGAGCCGGCCCGATCGCTGCTGCTGGATTTTCCGCGCCAGGCGCTGCACGCTGCCACTCTTGGATTCCGCCATCCCTCGAGCGGCGCCGAGATGCGCTTTTCAACTCCGCTACCTCCTGATTTCAAGGCGTTGTTAACCAGCCTCGCCTAGGCTGGCCGAAGATCCATTCGGGTGCAGCAAACCAGACCAGCGCGATCCGAAGTTGCAGGCGCTTCGCTTTCCTTGACAGGACCGCACCGGTCCGGTATGAAATACCTCGTCAGCCTGGCGGGCGTGCCAGGCGGTCGAACGTCTCGCCTGGGTTGCCTTTGAGGGACCGGGGCGCTGGCGTGATAACGTCCCCGCGCTCCACCCCGTCAATCCGCAACTGCACACCGCCTGCGCCGTAATGGGCAGACACCGTGTGACGTCGCCGGAGTAGAAGGAGCCGTTTCGTGGCCTCAGCCTTTGTGAATGTCGCCCCAGAGGGCAATCTCTCCCGCTACCTGCAGGAAATCCGCAAGTTTCCGATGTTGACGCCTGAGGAGGAGCTTTCGCTCTCCCATGCCTGGCGCGACAAGGAAGACATGTCCGCCGCCCACAAGCTCGTCACCTCGCACCTGCGTCTCGTGGCGAAGATCGCCATGGGCTATCGCGGCTATGGTTTGCCGGTCGGCGAGCTGATCAGCGAAGGCAATGTCGGCATGATGCAGGCCGTCAAGCGCTTCGACCC
>CAZZWO010000199.1:0-5763 GCA_964657885.1 uncultured Acetobacteraceae bacterium
CGACGACAGCGCCGCCCATTCGCGCCAGAAGCCCAGGCCCACCATCGAGAAGCCCACACCGGCGATGCCTGCCGCCGCGCCGCCCAGGAAGGCCGACCGCGCGAACACATCGGCCACCAGCTCGAAGGCACCCACCGCGGAGAAACCCAGCATCAGAACGGACGCGCCGCCGACCACGAGTGCCGGCATCGCCCAGCGTTCCCTGGACGGCACGGCAAGCTCGACCATCGCCAGCGCCGGTTCCAGCCGGGCGGCCGGCAGTTCCTCGGTCTCGATCCGCGGTGCGGGATAGCGCTCCGCCGTCTGGCTCACAGCACGTCCTCCAGCATGAAATCCAGCAGGGCATCGAGGCCGATATTGGGCACGCCCATACGCCCGCCGTCCGGCAGGCGCATCGGTTCGAACTGCGGCAGCGCCAGGAACGGGTGCGCCCAGAAATCCCCGTCGGGCGGACGGTCGGGCACCTCACCGGGGTACGACCGGGTCATCACCTGCTGGCCGAGCACGCGGCCGCGCACCGCCGAGACCGGCCGGCCGTCCAGGGTCCAGACGAAATCCTCGGTGCAACGGACCGATGCGATGGCGAAATGCCCGGTCTTGACGTCGGTGCCCGGCACCGCGGTGAGCGAGCGCATCAGGGCCGCGAGGTTGCCGCGCTGCCGGTCGGCGACGTGGTCGGCCTTGGTTGCGGCGAACGCCACGCGCGAGATCACCCTGGGCGGCAGGCGGAGCGAAGCCAGCGCGGATACCGCCTCCAGCCACGAGAACTGCCAGCGCAGCGAGCCCGAGGCGGCGGACAGCGCGGCGCGCATGTCGGCGAAGGCAGCGGGCCCGGCATGCAACGCGCTGAGCACGTCGGCCAGGATCACCAGCCGGTCCACGTCGGCGAACAGCGGCGAGGCGAGGTCGCGCCGCACCGCCTCGACATACGCGTCGTAACGGCTGGCGAGCAGCGCGCGCATGGCGCCATCGCCGGCCAGCGGGAAGAATGCCATCCAGGGCGGCTCGGGTCCAGGCGCGGGCATCAAGTGCCGGCCGGGCTGCAGGAACGAGAGGCCGCGCGCGCGCAGGCGGCCGAGCAGGTCGCGGTAAAGCCGCGTGCCGGCATGAGCCAACGCCTCGTCGCCCGCCGCGCGCGCCTGGATGCCGTTCACAAACGACAGGAACGCGCCGGCCTCGTCCGCCAGCTCGGGAGCCGCCAGACGTTTCAGGGTGGCGGCCGACCAGGCGGCAAAGGATTGCTGCAGCATCGGCAGGTCGATCAGCCACTCGCCGGGATAGTCGAGGAACTCGATGCGGACGTGCCGCGCCGGCAGCAGGCCGCGTTTGACGCTGGTGGTCATCGCCAGCAGCGAGGCGGCATCGGTGCGTTCCGGCCAGGCGGGCGGGTCGGCCGCCAGCCGGGCCAGGTGGCGCGCCTGGTCGAACCGCGGCACCTCGCTCGCGCCCGACGGCGCCAGGGCAAAGCGCCGCGCCAGCAGGTTTGCCGCAGCCGAAGTGAGGAATGCGGTCTTGCCCGCGCGCGACAGGCCGGTGACGCCGATGCGAACGGTGGCGGGCGGAAACGGCCAGGTCCCCTGCCCGGCAGTGACCAGGCTCTGGAAGCCCTGGTTGAGCTCGCCGAGTATGCTCACACGCGTTCGATCAACTCGATCTTGTAGCCGTCCGGGTCTTCGACGAAAGCGATCACCGTGGTTCCGTGCTTGACCGGCCCGGCCTCGCGCACCACCCGGCCGCCGCCGCCACGCACCTGCTCGCAGGCGGCCGCAACGTCGGGAACACCGACCGCGAGGTGGCCGAACGCGGTCCCCAGTTCGTAGGGGCCTTCCTGGTCCCAGTTATAGGTCAGCTCGATCTCGGCCTGTCCCTCGGCATTGCTGGCGTAACCCATGAAAACCAGCGTGTAGCGGCCGGCGGCAACCTGGCTGCGGCGCAATTCGCGCATCCCGAGCAGGTCGCGATAAAAGGCGATGCTGCCGTCCAGGTCGCGGACGCGCAGCATCGTGTGCAGGAATTTCCCCATGGCTAACTCTCCTTGTCGCCCTGCCCGGTGGCCGGGCGATTGCCGTGCACCATCTCGGCATCCAGCCCGAGCAGGAAAAGCCCCAGCCTGGCGGCTTCGGCAATGCAGGCATCGCGGTCGGTGATCAACGTGCCACCGGCCTCGAACGCCACGCCGCGCAGACCGGCGGCATGCGCGGCGACGATGGTCCGCGGGCCGATCGTGGGCAGGTCCGCCCGCCGGTCCTGCCCGGGCTTGACGAGCTTGACGAGCACGCCGCCGGCACCGGGACGCAGCAGGCCGGCGGCGCGGGCCAGCATCTGGTCGGTGCCTTCGATCGCCTCCACCGCGAGCACGCATCCCATCTGCACGACGCAGGCCTGCCCGACATCGACGCCGCCGAGCGCACGCACCACGGCAACACCGCGCGCGATGTCGGTTTCCGCCTGGGCGTCGGGCGGCTCGCCCGCGAGCAGGCCTGCAGGACCCACGGCGTCGCTCAGCACCTCATGCGCACCGACGATGTTGAAACCCTCCTCCGCGAGCACCCGGACGACGGCCGCCAGCAGGCCATCATCGCCGGTGAAGGCAGCGCGGCCGATCCGCCCGACGATCCGCAACCCCTCGGCGTCGGGGCGCAAGGTCAACAGGGACGGACGCCGCACCGGCCCGACCAGGACCAGGTCGCGGCAGCCATGTTCCCGCAGCAGGTGCAGCATCCGGCCGGCGGCACCCAGCCGGACATACTCGTGGGGGAACCGCTCGATGACGTCCGGTTCGGCATACCCCTCGAAGCCGACGACGAAGACCTCGCGCCCGCCATTAACCGCGGCTTCGGCTACGCGGCCGGGGAACGGTCCACCACCCGCCAGGATACCCAGCTTCGTTCCCGGCTGGCCGATTGCGTTCACGCCGTATCAACTTTCACCGGACACACTGGCGAACAGGTAACCTGGAGTTGAACAGCTTCACTTCCGCAACGATTTTGATTTTGACGTCGATATGGTCCAGATTTTGACACTTGATTGACAGCTTCAAGCAGCATAATTAACGGTATCGCTCACGAAAATGTGAGCAGGAGATTTTCACGACATGCACAACAACGACAGCGCGGCACCCGCGAGTGCCACGGGCATCCTGAACTGCCTCAAACTCCTGGCGCAGGAAGCGGCGTCGCTCAACCTCACACGCACCCTTACGGCAATCGAGGACGCGCTCGAGATGGCAGCTTCCGAGAGCGGCGCCGAGTCCATCAACGTCCGGCGCTTCGAGCTGCCCCGCCCGCTGGTGCACTGAAGGCATCATCCGCAAGGCCGGGCGGGACGCTCCAGTCCGCGCCTGCCTCGGATGACGGCTTATTTCACGCGACAGGCGGCCGGCCGCCCTTGGGATCAGGATGTTTCCTCGTCCAGCTGGGCGTTGCTCCGCACCAGGCCCCGACGGCTCGGGACATCGATGAAGGCCAGAAGCTCGGCCACGAGTGGGTCGTCGGCGAGCGAACGCGCTTCCGCCAGACGCTGTGCGAACACCTGCCCGGCGGCCGCATCGCGCGCAAACAGCAGCCGGAATGCGGTGCGTAACCGGTGCAGCCCGGCACGGTCGACACCGCGCCGTTTCAGGCCGACGACATTCAGGCCGGTCAGCCGCGCGCGGTTGCCAAGCACGGTCCCGAACGGGATGACGTCCGCCTCCACGCCGGATGCGCCACCAACCATCGCCGCACGCCCGATGCGCACGAACTGGTGCAGTGCCGTCGCCCCGCCGATCACCGCGCCGTCGCCGATCGTCACATGGCCGCCCATGACCACGTTGTTGGCGACGATCACCCCGTCGCCGAGTTCGCAGTCATGCGCCACGTGAACCACCGCCATCAGCAGGCAATCGGCGCCGACGCGGGTGACGCCGGAACCGGTGACGGTGCCGCGGTGGATGGTGCAGTGCTCGCGCAACTGGGTGCGGGCGCCAATCACCGTGCGCGTCGGCTCGCCACGATATTTCAGGTCCTGCGGCGCCAGGCCCACCGTGCAGAACGGATAGACCACCACGCCCGGGCCGATCACCGTGTCGCCGTCGACCACGACGTGGCTGATCAGGCGCACTCCCGGCTCGATCACCACCTCGGGGCCGACCACGCACCACGGCCCGATCTCGGCATCGGGGGCCACGCACGCGCCGGGCGCAACGATCGCTGTCGGGTGCACGCCACCGGCTTTCGCTGGGGCAGGCTCGGGCCTGGTCGGCGACAGCTCCGGAAGGACGGCCGGCTGAGCCATCTCGTTGATCTGGCCCTCCGTGCGGGCGGGTGGAAACGGCTTGCTCAACACGCGCCGCACGCCTCCCCGGCCCGCCGGCTTGCATCCACGTCCATCGCGCGCGCAGGAACGAGGGTGTCAGGCATCCATGATCATGGCGGAATAGGTGGCCTCGGCCACCGACACGCCGTCCACCCTCGCCACGCCCGAGAACTTCCACACGTTGCCCCGGCGGCGCTCGCGCGTCACGTGGATGCGCAACTGATCCCCCGGCACCACGGGACGGCGGAATTTCGCCCCTTCGATGGTCATGAAATAGACGACCTTGCCGGCCGCCTGCATCCCCAGCGACTGCACCACCAGGACCGCGGCCGTCTGCGCCATGCTCTCGATGATCAGCACCCCCGGCATCACCGGGTGGTTGGGGAAATGGCCCTGGAAGAACGGCTCGTTTGCGGAGACGTTCTTGACGCCCACCGCCGACACGTTCGGCACCACATCGACCATGCGATCGATCAGAAGCATCGGAAAGCGATGCGGGATCGAGTGCATGATCTTGCCGATGTCGAGCACATCGATGCGCTCCGGCGAAACGTGGGTCGGCGACCCCGCGCCATCAGGAGGCGCGCCCGTCATCTCGAGCGATCCGGCCGCATGGGACCCCGCCTCGCCCGCTGAAGCGCTATGGCTGGGCAAAGCGCCTTGGCCTGTCGGAGCGTTGGGGGCATGCATCCCATCCGCCACATCCCGAACCGAGGACGTGGTGCCGGAATCGCTCATCGCCTTGCTGTCCTGTGCCGTCCCGTCCATCGCTTTCAGCCTGCTGACTTCTCGCTGCCTGCGCCGGCGGGGCCACGTCGGGCCAGGCGGCGCAACACCGCGACGTTGCGGAAGAACTCCCGAACCGGCAAGGCCGGGCTGCCTACAACGTCCGCACCCGCCTCAACGTTCGACATCACCCCCGCCTGTGCACCGATGCGGGCGCGGCGCCCGACGGTGATGTGCCCGGTCAGGCCGGCCTGCGCGCCGATCTGCACGTAATCCTCGAGGATGGTGGAGCCGGAAATCCCGGATTGCGCGGCCATCACGCAGCCTTGGCCGAGCTGCACGTTGTGGCCGAGCTGGATCAGGTTGTCGATCCGTGAGCCGCGGCCGATGACCGTGTCGTGGCTGGCGCCGCGGTCCACGCAGGAATTGGCGCCGATCTCGACATCGTCGTGCAGGATCACCCGGCCGAGCTGCGGCACCGTCACGAACCCGGACGCGGTGATTGCAAAGCCGAAGCCCTCCTGCCCGATGCGCGCGCCCGCATAGACATAGACGCGGTCGCCGAGGATGGCGTGACTGACCGTGGCACATGCACCGACGCGGCAGCCCGTCCCCATGACGACGCCGGCGCTGATCACGGCCCCCGGCCCGATGACGCAGGCGGGGCCGATCCGCACCTGCGCGCCGACGACCGCATAAGGCCCGATTTCGGCGCCCGGATCGATGTCGGCGGCCGGATCG
>CAZZWO010000200.1:0-5727 GCA_964657885.1 uncultured Acetobacteraceae bacterium
CGGCCTTGGCATCGGCGCGGCGGTTGCCGGGGCGTATGCTCCGCCGCCGGTCTATTACGCACCGCCGCCGCCTGTCGTGTATGCGCCACAGCCCTACGGCTACGCGCCGCCGCCCGGCTACGCTCCTTACTGATGGCGCGGGGCCCGCTTCCCTCTCGCCGGAAGCCCGCCTGACACGAACGGGGTGGCATGGTAAGCGCCCGCCATGACCGCCCCGTTTGCTCAATCCTCGCTCACGCCGGACCTGACCGTCCCGTTGATCCTGGCGCTGCCGAAGGGCCGCATCCTCGGCGAATGCGGGCCGTTGCTGGCCCGCGCCGGCATCGAGCCGGCCGCCGACTACACCGACGAGGACAGCCGCCGCCTGCGTTTTCCCACCGGCGACCCGCTGCTGGATGTGGTGCGGGTGCGGCCGTTCGATGTCGCAACCTTCGTCGCCTACGGCGCGGCGCAGATCGGCATCTGCGGCGCCGACGTGCTGGGCGAATTCGACTACCCGGAAATCTATGCGCCGCTCGACCTCGGCATCGGCGCCTGCCGGGTGTCGGTGGCCGCCCCGATCGGGCAGGAGCTGGACGATCCGGCGCGCTGGTCCACCATCCGGGTCGCGACGAAATACCCCAACACCGCGCGCCGCCACTACGCCGCGCGCGGCGTCCACGCCGACGTGGTGCACCTGAACGGCGCAATGGAGCTGGCGCCCGGCCTCGGCCTGTGCAGCCTGATCGTGGACCTGGTGCAGACCGGATCGACCCTGAAGGCAAACGGCCTGCGTGAAACCGAAGTGATCGCGCACGTCACCAGCCGGCTGATCGTCAACCGGATCGCCCTGAAGACCCGTCCCGAGGAGATCGGCGCCCTGATCGCCTGCTTCCGCGCGGCCATCTCCGCCCCCGGCGTGCCCGCATGAGGCACTACTCCACCGCCGACGACGGCTTCGAGACCGCGTTCACCGCCCTGCTGGACGAGGCGCGGCAGACGACCGCCAGCGTCGATGCGGCGGTATCGGCGATCCTGGCCGATGTCCGGAACGATGGCGACGCGGCTTTGTGCCGGTACACCGAGCGGTTCGACCGCCTCTCCCTGACGCCAGACCGCCTGCGCATCTTAGCCGAGGAGATCGAGCAGGCCTGCAGCGAGATTGCCCCCGAGTTGCAGGCCGCCCTCGACCTCGCGGCGACCCGGATCGAGGCGTTCCACCGCGCACAGATGCCGGTGGACATGCAGATGCACGACGATGCCGGGCTGACGATGGGCCTGCGCTGGACCCCGCTCGACAGCGCCGGCATCTACGTGCCGGGCGGCAAGGCAGCCTATCCATCCTCCTTGCTGATGAACGCCATTCCGGCCCGGGTCGCCGGTGTGGGACGGATCGCGATGTGCGTGCCGGCGCCTGGCGGAGTGCTCAACCCGCTGGTGCTGGCCGCCGCACGCCGGGCCGGGGTGTCCGAGATCTTCCGCGTCGGCGGCGCGCAGGCGGTCGGCGCGCTGGCCTACGGAACGGCAACCATCGCCGCGGTCGACCGCATCGTCGGACCGGGCAACGCCTATGTCGCGGAAGCCAAGCGGCAGGTGTTCGGCCGCGTCGGCATCGACGGGGTGGCGGGCCCTTCGGAAGTGCTGATCCTGGCCGATGCGGGTAACAACCCTCGCCATGTGGCGATCGACCTGCTGGCCCAGGCCGAGCACGACGAATCCGCTCAATCGATCCTGATCACCGACGATGCGGGGTTCGCCCGCGCGGTGGCCGACGCCGTGCGGGCGGAGCTGCCCAGCCTGCCGCGTGCCGCGATCGCCGGTGCGAGCTGGGATGGGCACGGCGCGATCATCCTGGTGCGCAACTGGGACGAGGCGGCAGGGCTGACCGACCGGCTGGCGCCCGAGCACCTGCAGATCATGGTGGCGGACCCGCACGCGCTGTTCGCCAAGATCCGGCACGCCGGCAGCGCCTTCCTCGGGCGGTTCACCCCGGAGGCGCTGGGCGACTACATCGCCGGCCCCAACCACGTACTGCCGACCGGCCGCACCGCCCGTTTCGCGTCCGGCCTGTCGATCTTCGACTTCCTCAAGCGCACCACCTGGATCGACGCCGATGCGGCCGCCCTGCGTGCGATCGGACCGCCGGGCGCGCTGCTGGCCGAGGCGGAAGGTCTGCAGGCGCATGCCCGCAGCCTGACCGTGCGTTTGGATCGCGAACAGACTTCCGGGAAGTCCCGCGAGGCTTTCGCGGCCTCGACATTGGATTTCCAAGTCACCAAGTAAAGCGCATCAGCACAGCTTGCCACAGGGTTGACCGGCGCCCCGCCGGTCAGCACAACGCGCGCGTGCACTGTTTCCAAGAGGCCTGATGTCCAAAGAAGACATGATCGAGTTCAGCGGTATCGTCACCGAACTGCTGCCCAACGCGATGTTCCGCGTGAAATTGGATACCAACGAACACTCGATTCTTGCGCAGGTGAGCGGCAAGATGCGGAAGAACCGCATCCGGGTTCTCGCCGGCGATCGCGTCAACGTCGAAATGACGCCCTACGACCTCAGCAAGGGCCGCATCACGTTCCGCTTCAAGTAGCCGTCCTGCAGCCGGAACGCACCCAGCCCCCGGCTAAACTCGTTCTCGCCTCGGCGAGCCCGCGCCGCCTGGCTTTGCTCGCGCAGATCGGCATCGTGCCAGACCGCGTCGCTCCGCAGGACATCGACGAGACGCCCCGCCCGGCCGAGCTGCCCCGCCTCCATGCCGAGCGGCTGGCCCGCGAAAAGGCCGATGCCGCCGCAAGCCCGGGCGAATTCGTGCTGGCCGCCGATACCGTGGTCGGCGTCGGCCGGCGCATCCTGCCGAAAGCCGAAACCCGCGCGCAGGCCGAAGCCTGCCTCGACCTGCTCTCCGGCCGGCGCCATCATGTCCTGACGGCACTCGTCCTCGTCGCACCCGGCGGCGCCCGTTCCTGCCGCACGTCGGAGAGCACCGTCATCTTCGCCCGTCTCACGGATGCGCAGAAGCAGGCCTACCTCGATAGTGGCGAGTGGGAGGGCAAGGCCGGCGGCTATGCGATCCAGGGCGCCGCCGCGGCATTCGTCCGCGTGCTCCAGGGCAGCTATTCCGGCGTGGTCGGCCTGCCGCTGTTCGAGACAGCCCAGCTGCTGCGTGGCCGTGGCTTCCTGCGCCCGTAGGCTTGCGCGGCGGTGACCGTCATTCGCGCTTCCGCCAGTCCCGGCGAGATCCGGGTGGCCGTGCTGCAAGGCGATCTGCTGACCGCATACGGCATCTGGCGGCCCGGCAGCCCCGACGGGCTGGGCGACATCCATTCCGGGCGCGTGACTGCCCGGGTGCCCGCGATGGCCGGAGCCTTCGTCGAGATCGGGGGAGGGACGGGCTTCCTGCCCGACAGCGCAGGCGCCTCGGGCCTGACCGAAGGCACGATGCTGACGGTCCGGGTGATGCGCTCGTCGCAGGGCGGCAAAGGGCCTCGACTGGCGAGCGTGCCCGGTGATGCCCCGTCCGGGCCGCCATCCCTGCTGCAACGCGGTCCCGGCGCGCTGCACCGTTTCGCGGCGGCATATCCCGAAGCGCCGATCGTGGTCGACGACACCGCTTTACTCGCGAGCTTGCGGCCGGCGTTCGGCGCCCGGCTGACTGTAGCCCCAGCCGCCTTCGACGACGCGCTGGAAGAAGAGATCGACGTCCTGATGACACCGTACGCGAGCCTGCCGGGCGGCATGCGCGCCAGCTTCACACCTACCCCGGCGCTGACCGCGATCGACATCGACGGCGGTTCGGCGACTGCGCAGCGTGGGGCGAAGGGCGTGTCGCAGATGGCGGCGAACCGCGCCGCGATCCCCGCTCTGGCGCGGCAGATCACGTTGCGGAACCTCGCCGGTGCGATCCTGGTCGATTTCGCTGGCATACCGGCCCGCAAGCGCGAGGCGCTCGCCCCGGATTTGCAGGCCGCACTCGCCGGGGACGCCGCCCGGCCCCGGCTGCTCGGCTTCAGCCATCTGGGGTTGGCCGAGATCCTGCGGCCGCGCAGTTCCGCGCCGCTGCACGAGTTGATGGCCGGACCGCATGCCGCCGGGCTGGCCGCCTTGCGTGCGGCCGCCGCCGACCCGCAGCGCCGGGCGGTGTTGCGCGCCTCGCCCGCGATCGTTGCCGCCCTGCAGGCCGATACGGTGGCGCTGGCCGATCTTGCGCGGCGGCTGGTGCATCCCCTGATGCTCCGTTCGGACCCCAATCTGCCCGCTCCCAATCTTTCAGTCCGGGGCTGGGCCATCGAGGATGCCGCGTGACGAAGCCCTGCCCTGTCTGCGGCAAACCGGTGCCCGGCACGCCCGAGGCGGCCATCGCCGCCCCATTCTGCTCGAAGCGCTGCGCCGACATCGATCTCGGCCGCTGGCTATCGGCGCAATACGTGGTGCCCGGAAGCGACGGCGAGGCCGACCAGGACGATCGGGGCGAACCGGACTGAGGCGGCGAAACGGGGCAGCTTATGGGCCGCTTGATCGGTCCCTGCCGCTGGGCTAAGCCTCCCGCCTCCGGGCGGTTTAAAGCGTGCGGGCGAGGCCCAGGTAGCTCAGTTGGTAGAGCATGCGACTGAAAATCGCAGTGTCGGTGGTTCGATTCCACTCCTGGGCACCACTCCCTGCTGAGGCGGCAGTCCACCCGGCCTCACTGGCTCCCTGGCGTATCGGAAGGCCGACGCGACGATGACCGATGTCTCCCCGCATGCCTGGTATCGCGAGAAGCTAACGCTGTTGATGGCCGAGGCCGAGCAGGCGGGCATCGCACGCGACGTGTCGGTGGCGGTGATCACCGACCTTGTGAACGGGGAGCTTTCGCGTGCCCGCCCGATCAAGGCCGACGAGGGCTGGAACCAGGATATCGGCGAGCCCGACAATTTGGTGAACGGTCCGGCAACCAGCCCCGGCGACATCCCCGGTGGACCGATGGCCGACGAGGTGCCGTTCAACCCGCTCTCCCATGTCGGCGGCCGGCGCCACACCCGGCGCTAGGCTTCGAGGCACCAAAGCCCGCGCCGCCGCGTTCTCGCGGTATGAGCAAGCACAAACCGGCCACCACCACCCTGCGGACCGTCGCCACCGGCTGGACCGATGCGCTGCTGATCTGCCGCAAATGCAGCAAGAAGCTGCGCGGCGGCTTCGGCCCGGATGGCGACGACACGCTGCGCCAGGCAGTCCGTGGCGCGCTGCGGACCAGCGGGCGGCGTGGCCAGGTCGGCATCGTCGAGGTCGGATGCCTGGGCGTCTGCCCGAAGCACGCCGTGACCACCGCGCGCGCCAGCCAGCCCGGCGCCTTCCGCATCGTGCCGAAGGGCTACCCCGCCGACCTGCTGCTGCCGGAACCCGCATTGCCAGCGCCTGCTCCCCCCTGAGTCCATAATGGTGTCCGGCTCGGCCAAGTGGCGGCCTTTCCTAGACCCGGCCCCTGCGCTACGTGGCTGCCATGCCCAGCAGCAACGACATTCGCGCCACATTCCTCGATTACTTCGCAGCGCACGGCCATGAACGGGTGGCCAGCTCGCCACTGGTGCCGCGCAACGATCCGACCCTGCTGTTCACCAATGCGGGGATGGTGCAGTTCAAGAACGTGTTCACCGGCCAGGAGCGCCGCGCTTACGTGCGGGCCGCCAGCGCCCAGAAATGCGTGCGCGCCGGCGGCAAGCACAACGACCTCGACAATGTCGGCTACACCGCGCGCCACCACACGTTCTTCGA
>CAZZWO010000201.1:0-5660 GCA_964657885.1 uncultured Acetobacteraceae bacterium
AGGTACGGCCAAGATGGTCGATAAAAGTCGCCGATGTCTGGTCAGCCGGAGTAACCGTGGGCGCTGCGTAAACCGGTTGCGATGGCGCATAGACGACGGGCGGCGGGGGCGGCGGCACGGCATAAACAACCGGCGGCGGCGCGTAATAAACCGGTGGCGGGGCATAGGCACCCGCTACCGCCGCGCCGATGCCGAGGCCGAGCAACGCTCCGCCTACCACCGCGCCAGGCCCCCAGCCATAACCGCCGCGATATCCGTAGCCACGATATCCATAGCCGGGGCGATACCCGTAACCGGGGTGATAGCCGTAGCCGGGATGGTATCCGTGCCCGTCATGGTCGCGCCACTGGGCCTCGGCCGGCGATGCGGCCAGCCCGGCGGCGGCGATCAGGGCGAGCGCCAGCGCCGGCCTGGTGAAGGTGGCGCGCTTGAAGCTGGACGGCAGGAAGTCAGGCATTGAGGTGTCCTCCTTGACCAGACAAGGATGGGCGTGGCCTGTGGCGGCTTCGTGGCGCAAGCAGGCCGTCCGCGTGGCAGCCTGGTGCGCGCCCACCGACAAGAATGAGGATACGCCATGAGTTTTCGCCTGAGCGCAGTGGTCCTGGCGGCCGGAATGCTGTCCTTCACCGCGGCGGGACATGCCGCCTCACAGCAGCCGGACCCAGCGCTCGAAGCGGCGGTGCATGCGCCCGGCCGCGACGCGAAGATGGTTGCACGCGATGCGGCACGGCATCCGGCCGAAGAGCTGGCCTTCTTCGGCATCACGCCATCGTCGAACGTGGTCGAGATCTGGCCGGGCGGCGGCTACTGGACGCAGATCCTGGCGCCTTATCTGGCCCGCTCCGGCCATTACACGGTGGCGCTGCCGGCCGGCGCCGACGAGGAGCGCGATGTCGCCAGGTTCCGCGCGAAATTCGCCGGCAAGCCGGGCTACGAGGCGGTGCAGATCACCGCGATGGGTCCCGGACAGACGCAGGTGGCACCGCCAGGCTCGGCGGATTTCGTTCTGACCTTCCGCAACGTGCACAACTGGATGGATGGCGGCTATGCCGATGCGGCGTTCGCAGGTTTCTACGCGGCGCTGAAGCCGGGCGGCGTGCTAGGCGTCGAGGAGCATCGCGGGCTGGACACCGTGCCGCAGGATCCGAAGGCGGCCAGCGGCTACGTGCGCCAGGACTACACGGTGGCGTTGGCGCAGAAGGCCGGCTTCGTGCTGGACGGCTCGTCCGAGCTGAATGCGAACCCGAAAGACACCAAGCAGTGGCCACAGGGCGTCTGGACGTTGCCGCCGAGCTTTGCGCTCGGCGCCCAGGATCACGCGAAATATGCCGCGATCGGTGAGGCCGACAACTTCATCCTGAAGTTCCGCAAACCCGCCAGGTAACCCGGATGGCTCGCCTGCAGGTCAGCCCGGCGCTGTCGATCGACGAGGCCGAGCTGACCGAGCGTTTCGTCCTGGCATCCGGCCCGGGCGGGCAGAACGTCAACAAGGTCTCGACGGCGGTGGAGCTTCGTTTCGATGTGCGTGCATCGCCGTCGCTGCCCGATGCGGTGAAAGTGCGGCTGATGCGCATAGCGGGCAGCCGGATGACCCAGGACGGCGTGCTGGTGATCAGCGCCCAGCGTTTCCGCTCGCAGCAGCGCAACCGCGAGGACGCGATGGAACGGCTGTTCGAGATGATCCGCGAGGCCGAGACGCCACCGAAACGCCGCCGCGCCACCCGGCCCACGCTCGGCTCGCAAAAGCGCCGGCTGGAGTCCAAGGGCGTGCGATCGGGCACCAAGGCGATGCGGCGGCGCCCTGAACACGATTAGAGCGTGATGGGTTGAGGTCGGCACCGGCCCTTGACCACACCCGCAAAGCAAGCAAGGCCTTCTTTTTGCAAAAAGAAGCAAAAACCTTTGGCTACGCTGTCGCGGGTTCGTCCAGCCGCCACCCGACAACGATTAAAAGCTTTTTGGTCCCTTTTCTCGAAAAAGGACTGCTTGCTTCCGATCACCGTGTATCGGCCTGGCGTTAGCAAGCGGCTCTCGCTTGTCAGGCCTCGGCCGGCACGCCGAACATCGTATCGCGAAAGGCGTCGAAACTGTCGCGGTCGGGGGTGCAGATCAGGCCGCCATCGGTCAGGCCCGCACGGTAGGGCGAGCCGTCGAACCGCGCCGCGTAGCCGCCGGCCTCGTGATGCAACAGCCAGCCGGGCAGGTGGTCCCACGGCATCAGGCGGTGGAACATCAGGAAATGGCAGTGGCCGGCCGCCAGCATCCGGTAACCCTGCGCGGCGCAGCGGAAGTCGAACGCCTGTGCCAATTGCGTCAGGTTCGGGAGGAATGCCTCGCGCAGGCCGGGCGGCAGGTAGCGCCACGACGCCGCGCCGGTCATCCGGTGCACCGGAACCGGATCGGCCACGCGCAGATCGTGGGTCGTGCCGTCCGCCGCCTGTTCCCACGCGCCCTCGCCACGCACGGCCAGCGACGAGCTATCGACGATCGGGTCGTGAATGACCGACGCCACCACTTCGCCGCGGACCAGCGCCGCAACCATCGTCCCGAACAGCGGCAGGCCCGCCGCATAGTTCGAGGTGCCGTCGATCGGGTCCACCACGAAGGCCAGTTCGGCGCCTTCGAGTTCGTCGAGCAAGGACGGGTTCTTCGCGGTCTCCTCCTCGCCGACGATGACGCAGCCGGGGAATCGCCGCGTCAGACCTTGCGCGATCATCGCCTCGGCCGCCTCGTCGGCATCGGTCACCAGATCCAGCGGACCGGTTTTCGCGCGGATGCCGGCGGCACCCAACCTGCGGAACCGCGGCATGATCTCGGCACGCGCGGCGGCGCGCAGCAGCAGGTCGAGCTCGCCTGCCTGGCGAGCGGTGAACAGGGTCATGAGAGCCTAATTCGAGTGTTCGAAACGGGCGCGGTCGGCCGGCAGCAGGCGCACCGTGACGTGGGCGGCGTCCTCGCCATCCTCGCGCCCGATCACCTCGCCATGCTCGTACAGCCAGGCGAGCCGCGCCCCGTCGGCGTGGCCGATGTCGTATTCCGCCTGTTCCATGCCGGCGGCGATCCGCTCGTCGAGCATCGCCTTGAGCTCGCCCAACCCCTCGCCGGTGATCGCCGAAACCGCGACGCTGCCGGGTTTGGCGGGCAGGGCGCCGGCGCCGCCCAGCAGGTCGGCCTTGTTGAGCACCTCGATGGTGCGGACGGCGAAATCCTCGTCCAGCGTGCCGTCCTTCGCCATGCCTTCCAGCACCGCCATCACGTCGGCCCGCTGGGCCGCGCTGTCCGGATGCGCCGCATCGCGCACGTGCAGGATCACGTCGGCCTCCGCCACTTCCTCGAGCGTGGCACGGAAGGCGGCGACCAGCTCGGTCGGCAGCTCGCTGATGAAGCCCACGGTATCGGACAGGATCACCCGTCTTCCGCTGGGCAGCACCAGGCCGCGCATCGTGGGGTCGAGCGTCGCGAACAACTGGTCGCGGGCGTGCACCTCGGCGCCGGTGAGGGCGTTGAACAGCGTCGATTTGCCGGCGTTGGTGTAACCGACCAGCGCAACCACCGGAAACGGCACCCGCTTGCGCGCCGAACGGTGCAGGCCGCGGGTCCGCCGCACCTGCTCCAGCTCCTTCTTCAGCCGGACGATGCGGTCGGTGATCAGCCGCCGGTCGGCCTCGATCTGCGTCTCGCCGGGACCGCCCAGGAAGCCGAAGCCGCCGCGCTGCCGCTCAAGGTGCGTCCAGGACCGCACGAGGCGCGAGCGCTGGTAATCCAAGTGGGCGAGTTCGACCTGCAGCGAGCCTTCGCGCGTCACCGCGCGTTCGCCGAAGATGTCGAGGATCAGGCCGGTGCGGTCGATCACCTTGCAGCCCCAGCCACGCTCCAGGTTGCGCTGCTGCACCGGGCTGAGCGAGGCATCGACGATGGCCACGGTCACGTGCTCGGCTTCCAACCGGAGCTTTTCCGACTCCATCTGTCCGGGGCCGAGCAGGGTGGAGGGCCGGCGCGAGCGCAGCGGCAGGATGGAGGTGTGCACCACGACCAAACCGATCGAAGCGGCCAAGCCCACCGCCTCGGCCAGCCGCGCTTCGGCCGCGCGCGACGGATCCACGCCCGTGCGTTCGGCCGAGCTTGGGCGCTCCCAGGGCAGGATGACCGCGGCGCGCGTCGGCTCCGGACGCCCGGCATGCTGGCGCTGCGGCCCCGTCGGGGTGTCGCCCGATGGCGCGCCGGCGCCGGAATCCTCGTCGTCAGATATCGCTGTCGCCAGAACCGCTCTCCTTGCCGGACCCGCCGGCGGTTTCCTTGCGCTCCGGGCTGCCGGGATCGAACAGCTGGATCGGCGCACCCGGCATGACCGTGCTGATCGCGTGCTTATAGACCAGCTGGGTATGCCCGTCGCGTCGTAGCAGAACCGAGAAATTGTCGAACCAGGTGATGATGCCCTGCAGCTTCACACCGTTGATCAGGAACACGGTGACGGGAGTCTTTGCCTTACGGACGTGGTTCAGGAACACGTCCTGCACGTTCTGGGTTTTTTCAGTGGCCACGAAGTTGATCCTTCTTGTCTGGCTAGCCTTGATTTGAGGCGGGCTCGCCTGAGGCGAGCCGGTCCGGCCGGGTTGCACGAAATCGTGTGCCAATCGGGTTGCAAGCTTCATGCCGCGAGCGAGACAACCTCGCTTGCGATCGGCACGGCCCTGTCCGTATCCTACCAGAGCGGCAGGATTATGGCGCGGCCCCGACATGACGGGCGAACATCGCGAACAAGGCGCGCGCTACGGGCCCAGCCCGGCCATCGCCGACCGGCTGCCCGTCTATCGCGAGTACCGGTTTGACGAAGGTGCTGGCCGCCGTGATGAACACCTCACGCGCGTCCCGCAGCTCCGCCAGCGAGAATGCGCGTTCCTGCAGGGTGTGCCCCATCGATCCCGCCAGCTCGGCGATCAGCGCCGCGCGGGTGCAGCCCGGCAGGATCGCGTGGCTCAGTGGCCGGGTGAGCAGGGTGCCGGCGCGATCGACCATCCAGACCGAGGTCGCGGCACCCTCGGTGACCATGCCGGCGGCATCGTAGAGGATCGCCTCGATGGCGCCCTGCTCGCAGGCCGCCTGACGTGCCAGCACGTTGGGCAGCAGGCTGACGGATTTGATGTCGCAACGGGCCCAGCGCTCGTCAGGCAAGGTGATCGCGCGTGCGGTCCAGCCATCGAGGGTGGACGGGAAGGGCGGGGTGCGGCGCGCGGTGACAACCAGCGCCGGTCTGGTGCCCGGTGGCGGGAAGGGATGCTCGCGCCGGGCGACGCCGCGGGTGACCTGGATGTAGATCAGCCCGTTCGAAAGCCGGTTGCGGCTGGCCACCTGGCCGAGCACGGCCAGCAACGCTGCGCGGCTCATCGGCGCCGCAATGCGCAGTTCGGCCAGCGAGCGGTCCAGCCGGTCGAGATGCAGGTCCCGGTCGATCAGCCGGTGGCGGTGCAGGTACACCACCTCGTAAACGCCGTCGGCAAACTGGTAGCCACGGTCCTCGACATGGACCGTGGCCCGCGCATGCGGCAGGTAGCGCCCGTTCACGTAGGCGATGAGGCTCATCGGGCCTGGCTCGGCATCGTTGCGGGCCCGGAGCCGCGCGGGTCAGTTCAGCGCGTGGCTTCTTCGGCCAATGCCGCGTC
>CAZZWO010000202.1:0-5646 GCA_964657885.1 uncultured Acetobacteraceae bacterium
CGACCCCGGCCAATTCTGAGCGGCCGTTCAATGGTGCACCTAGGCCGGCCGTCCGGCGCCGACTCGGCCTAGCGCATTCTCCAACGGCCTTGCTGCTCGGTACAACGTCGCACTCCCAAGCGAACTGGCGATCAGCATGGTCAGGGCACCTGCATCGGTGGTTTTTCGGGAACTCGGTCCTTACGGATGAACAAGGTCGGAACTGCGTCTGCGACGTAAGTGCTGGCGAGCAATGGCTGAAGACATGGCATGAAGCTCTCGGGAGAGTACATTCCCCATACCTTCCAATTGTCATCGACGATGACTGGAGGCGGATTATGCATCAGCGTCGCGCATAGGTCTCGCGTTCGGCCGAACCATGGCGCTCGGGCGTAGTCGGCCTCCCACGGCAGATATTCGTGGAATTGGCGGATTGGCAGGAACCCCGATGTCAGAAACAGGGCGGGGTTATAGACCAGGACCGCCAACCGTTCGCCTGGGTGCAGAACGGCCTGAATGCGTCGTGTCAGAGGTGATACACGGTCGACCTTCAACGAGGTTTTCGGTTGTTTAACGAGAGTCTGGCGGTCGTAGCCGAAGGGCGAGTTCAGCGCGGTGCGGTCGGCTATTTCAGCTGAGGAAAGCAGGAGCCCGATGACAATGCTTCCCGCAAGGGCCGGCAGGAATTTGGGAAGTGAAGGCAGTGCGGCTAGGCGCATCGGCAGCGACAATGCGACCAGCGCTACACTGGCAACAAGGAACGAGCCTTGCTGAAATCCCGCGGCCCCCCGAAACTCGAGCATCAGCACCCCGAGCAGACAAGCTGTGAATGCCAGCCAGTGCTTTGCGAGATGATCGCGACTGACGTTGGCTTTGTTTGTAAGCGCCAAGAGCACGAAGCCAAGAAGACCGGTGATGACCGACACCGTCCGCGTGACCAGGATAGGCGCAAGCGACGGTTCGAGTGCTGAGGCCAGGACGCCTATGCCGTAGTTGGTGTAGCGGCTGTAGTTCACCTGCTGTTGTATCACGTGGAAAACAAAGTAGCCGACCACATCGCCGAACCATAGAAGCCAGAGCAGCAGCACGAGGCAGCCGCTCAAGAATCCGGCAGCACATGCCAGCAGCGCGGGGTATCCTTTGTCACCGTCATCGCGGGACCTGACGGACAATACGGCGCTTGCACCAAAGAACAGTGCGGTAGGCGCGAGCGAGTAGGCGGCGCCGCACGCCATTGCGAGGCAGAAGCCCGAGCAAAGTGCTTGCCAGCGAATGAGGCGAGCGCCTGTCCAGGCGGGGACGATGAGCCAAGCCAACGCCACAGCAACCATGGCTCCGCCAAGGGCATGGTAGTTCAGCATCTGGAGCGACTCGACAATCCAGGGAGCCGCAATTCCGCCAAGGAAAATGGCCGCCGCCCACTGTCGTGCAACCGCGTTTTGCAATGCGGTCGAAGTTGCGATGGCCGTTGCTGCAACAATCATGAAGGCGATTGTCACCCAACGGGCGGCAAGTGGCTCTCGCCACCCGAAGACTGTCCCATAGGCGTGGGCAACCATGAAGCTGAGTGGGCCGTGCGCGTCGATGAAGTCTCGATAAAGCCGATCGCCGGCCGCTATCGCTCGCGCACCTACCAGATGACCGCTTTCGTCTCCGAACCCGCCAAAATGGAGGCCGTTATGGCAACGCAACGCAAACCATGCTGAAGCAAACGTAAGTAGAGCCGTCGCCGGAAGCCAGGATGGCATCGCGCGGAGACGCCGCCGATTTGGATCACTGTAACTCACCGCCGTGGGATCTGATGATTTCGAGGCACGGCCAAGTGCAAGTTCCCAACTTCGTTTGGTGTTTGTGGGCGCTTTATCACGCCACTTCATCGTCGTCTTGTGCGCAGGTGTCAGGCAATATAACTCCCGCCTATGCCTGACGACGCGCTTGGTTCAATCGGAGACAACGGCCTACGGAAGGAGAGCGCTCGGCTTCAGCGCGAGAACCTTCGCCTAGTCACGCTGAACCGGCAGCTTGCGGCGAGTGCTGCGGCGCAGGGGTTGCGGGCGGGGGCGCAGGCGTCGGAAGCGCATGGGCTGCGGCAGCAGGTGTCGGCGATGCGGGCCAGCCGGTTCTGGCAGGCGACCTTGCCGCTGCGCCTTGCGGTGGATCTGGCGCGCGGCGTGGGGCCGCAGGCATCCCCCGAGGCGCTGCTGGTCCGCCGTGCTTTGCAGGTGGCGCGCGACGAGGGGCCGGGCGCGATGGTGTCGCGGGTGCGGCAGCATCTGGCCCGGCGGCGAGCGGCCCGGGCGGCGCCCGGTGTGCGCGCTCCGGCCGAAGCCCCGATCGATCCAGCTTCGACCGAAATGCCGTCGCCGAACCGCGTCCTGGCGCCTTCGGTGTTGATCGTGGCGGAACTGACGCTGCCGCAATGCGCCAAATACCGCGTCTGGCAGAAACAGGAGCATTTCCACCGGTTGGGCGTGCCGTGCCGCGTGGTCGATTGGCGCCATGCGGAGGACTGCCTGACGGCCGCCAGCCTCGCCACGCAGGCGATCCTGTATCGCGTTCCGGCTTACGAGCCGGTGCTGCATCTTATCGAGCGGCTGCACCGGTATCGCGTTCCGGTCGCGTGGGAAGTGGACGACCTGATCTTCGACTCCGCGATGTTCCTGCAGAACCGCAACGTCGACGAGCTGGACCCGGAGTTGCGCGAAGGCATCCTGTCCGGTGTGGATCTGTATCGCGAAGCCATGCTGGCCTGTGGCGCGGGCATCGCCAGCACGCCTTGCCTGGCGGACGCGATGCGGACCGCGGGCTTGTCGCAGGTTGCCGTTGTCGAGAATGCACTGGACGAGGAGACGCTCAGAGTCGCTGCGGCGTTGCGGGACGCTCGAAGCCGCGAGTTTGCGCGGCCGCGCGATGGCGTGCTGATCACCTACGGCTCCGGCACCAAGACGCACGATGCGGATTTCCGCGAGGCGGCGCCTGCGCTGTTGCGTTTGCTTCGCGAATGGCCCGACACCCGGCTGCGCATCGTGGGCGAGCTGAACCTGCCGCCGGGCTTCGACCTGTTCGGCGAGCGTGTGCAGAAATTGCCGCCGACGCCGTACGCGCATTACCTGCGGCTGCTGGCCGACAGCGACATCAGCATCGCGCCGCTCGAACCGACGATCTTCAACGATGCCAAAAGCAACATCAAGTTCCTGGAAGCGGCGATCCTGGGCGTGCCGTCGGTGTGCTCGCCGCGCTCGCATTTTACCGACGTGATCGTCGATGGCGAGAACGGCATGCTGGCGGCCGACGAGACTGCTTGGTTCGCAACGCTGTCGGCGCTGGCCGGCGATGCAGACCTGCGCCGCAGGATCGGGCAGGCCGCGCTGACCACCACGCTCGCCCGCTACGATCCCGCAGCGGTGGCACACGCCCAAGTGGCGCCGTTGCTGTCGCAGGCGCCCGATCTGCGCCGCGATGCGCCTTTGCGCGTGCTGGCAGCGAACGTCTATTATGCGCCGCGGAGTTATGGCGGGGCGACGCTGGTTGTCGAGGAGACCACGCGCCGCCTGCACGCGCGCGGGGTGGACATGCATGTGGTGACCGGGTTGCCGGTCGACGCGCCGGACCGTGCGGTCGCCCGATCGGATCAGGCGGGCGTCACGATCTTCGAGATCCCGGTGGCCTCGGGCGATGCGGTGGCGGAGTTCGACGACCCATCCGCGGGGCTGGCGTTCGGCCAGGTGCTGGACGCGGTGCAGCCCGACGTGGTGCACCTGCATGCGGTGCAATGGCTGAGCGCCAGCCTGACGGCCGCGTGCGCCGAACGGGGGATACCCTACGTCATCACCGTGCACGATGCGTGGTGGGTGTGCGCGCGGCAATTCATGGTGCAGGCGAACGGAAAATATTGTTTCCAGAAGACCATCGACCTGCATGTGTGCCAGAATTGCCTGCCGGGTGCGCGGCATCTTGAACAGCGGGACACGCTGCTGCGGGCGGCGCTCGAAGGCGCGGCGTTGCTGCTGTCGCCGAGCGAGGCGCATCGTCAGCTTTACCTTGCCAACGGCGTTCCGCCCGAGCGTATCGAGGTCCTGCCGAACGGCGTGCGCCTGCCGCCCGCCGACCGCCCGCGTCGCAAGCCCGGCGCGACGTTGCGTTTCGCCTATGTCGGCGGCAACGTCGAGGTGAAAGGGTTTTCGATCGTCAAGCAGGCGTTCGAGGCGCTGACCCGCGAGGACTGGCAACTGGTGCTGGTCGACAACACGCTGAATCTCGGCTTTTCATCGGTCGATGCTGCTGACTGGCATGTTCGCGGATCGCTGGACATCGTGCCGGCCTATCCGCAGGACGGGATCGAGGCGTTCTTTGCCGGCATCGATGTGTTGCTGTTCCCGTCGCAATGGAAGGAAAGCTTCGGGCTGACGGTGCGCGAGGCGCTGGTGCGTGACGTGTGGGTGATCGCGACCGATGGCGGCGGGCCGGGCGAGGCGATCGTGGACGGCGTCAACGGCACGCTGATCCCGCTGGACGGGCGGCACGACGGCCTGCAGCACGCCGTCGAAGCCCTGCTCGACAATCCCGGCCGGCTGGCGAATTTCACCAATCCGCATGTCGGCGACATCAACGACTACGATGCGCAAACCGCCGCCCTGCACGAAACGCTGGCGCGTGTAGCGGGGCGGCAAACACAGGCCGGAGGTCCGTGATGAACGATGCGGCACCCATCGACAGCCTCGGCGCGCTGACCGACCCGTCCCTCGACCCGCTGTTCTGGCACCCGGCGCGAAGCGGGGTGGACAGCGCATGGTATGGACACGTGCCTTTCGCACACTGGATCGTCGGTGCGCACCGGCCTGCGAGCATCGTGGAGTTGGGCGCGCATAACGGCGTTTCCTACGCGGCGTTCTGCGAGGCGGTGCTGCGCGGCAGGCTGGATGCGCGCGCACTGGCGGTGGACACCTGGCGCGGCGACGAGCACGCGGGCTTCTACGACGACCGCGTTTTTACCGATCTGCAGCATTTCCACGACCAGCGCTACAGCGCGTTTTCCACCCTGTTGCGCGCCACCTTCGACGACGCGTTGAAGTTCGTGCCCGATGGCAGCGTGGATCTTCTTCACATCGACGGCCGGCACCTGTTCGAGGATGTGTCGCACGATTTTGCCACCTGGCAGGCGAAGCTGTCGCCGCGGGCAGTCGTGCTGTTCCACGACACCAACGTGCACGAGCGTGATTTCGGCGTGTGGCGCCTATGGGGTGAGCTGCGGCGTGACTACCCGGGTTTCGAGTTCCTGCATGGCCACGGCTTGGGTGTTCTGCTTTACGGCGACGCGGTGGACGGGCCGGTCGCAGATCTGTGCGCGCTGCGGGATGGCGGTGCGGCGAACGTCATCCGCGAACGCTTCGCCACCTTGGGCGACCGCTGGATTGCCAAGCGGGACCTCGCACAGCAGGTCAGGCTGGCCGCCGACCTGCAGGCGGCGCTGGCGCAAACGACGCACGACCTCGCTGAAACCCGCAAATGGGCGGAAGGCGCGCAGGCCGAGGTGAACTCGCTTTTCCCGCAATACAAGGCGCTGACCGAACATCACCGGGCCGCGCGCGCCAGCATGGCACAGTCGCGTTTCGACATCGCAGCCCGCGACATCCGGCTGGACGAGCTGCACGCGATCTTCGGCCAGGT
>CAZZWO010000203.1:0-5552 GCA_964657885.1 uncultured Acetobacteraceae bacterium
CTGGAACCATGGCAGCCGCCCTCGATGCCGGAGCGGCCGCAATCAACGACGTGTCGGCGCTCCGTCACGATCCGGCGGCGGCCCCGCTGGTCGCGGCCCGCAATTGCCCGGTCATCCTGATGCACATGCGCGGCACGCCGCAGACCATGGCCCAACATGCGCAGTACGGCGATGTGGTCGCCGAGGTGCGACATGAACTGGGGCAGCGCGTGGCCGACGCCGTGTCAGCCGGCATAGCGCGCGACCGCATCACCATCGATCCCGGATTTGGCTTTGCCAAAACCCCGGCACAGAGCCTGGCACTCCTGCAGGGGCTCGACGGGCTGGCGGAGCTCGGCTTGCCGATCCTGGCCGGGGTTTCGCGCAAGGGGTTCACCGGCGTGTATGGCGGCGAACCCGATCCGCGGAGGCGCGGCCCGGCATCGCTCGCCGCGGCACTGTTTGCGGTCTCCAAGGGTGTGTCGGTTCTGCGTGTGCATGACGTTTTCGAAACGACCCGGGCGTTGCGGATGTGGCAGGCAATCTCCGGTTGCGCTAAGGACGAAGCGATTGGCGGGGGCTAAGCTCGAGACATGACGCGGAAACTTTTTGGCACGGACGGCATACGCGGCCGCGCCAACACGCCTTCCATGAGCCCCGAAACGGCGCTGCGGGTCGGGCTTGCGGCCGGCTTGCAGTTCGTCCGCGGCGAACACCGGCACCAGGTTATCATCGGCAAGGACACCCGCCTGTCCGGCTACATGCTCGAACCGGCACTGGTTGCCGGCTTCACCAGCGCCGGCATGGACGTGCTTCTGGTGGGGCCGCTGCCGACGCCCGCCATCGCCATGCTGACCCGCAGCATGCGCGCCGACCTGGGCGTCATGATCTCGGCCAGCCACAACCCGTTCGAGGATAACGGCATCAAGCTGTTCGGGCCCGACGGGTTCAAGCTGTCCGACGAGACGGAAGCCGAGATCGAACGCCTGATGGGCACCGACCTGTCTGCCCGGATGGCGCCGCCGCACAAGCTCGGCCGCGCCAGGCGGCTGGAAGATGCGGCGGGCCGCTACATCGAGAATGCCAAGGCGAGCTTCCCGCGCAAGCTGACGCTGGACGGCCTGCGCATCGTGGTCGATTGCGCCCACGGCGCCGCCTACAGGGTCGCCCCGACCGTGCTGGCCGAACTCGGGGCGGAGGTCATCCCGGTCGGCGTCAACCCGGACGGCTTCAACATCAACAAGGAATGCGGCAGCACCCAGCCGGCCCAGCTCTGCGGCGAGGTGCTGGCGCATGGCGCCGACCTCGGCATCGCGCTGGATGGCGACGCCGACCGCGTGCTGCTTGCCGACGAGCGTGGCTGCCTGATCGACGGCGACCAGGTGCTGGCGTTGATCGCGCAGAGCTGGTCGCGCGACGGCCGGCTGCGGGGCGGCGGGATCGTCGCCACCGTGATGTCCAACCTTGGCCTGCAACGCTTCCTCGAAGGGCAGGGGCTCGGGCTGGAGCGCACCGCCGTCGGCGACCGCTATGTCGTGGAACGGATGCGCGAAACCGGCATCAATGTCGGCGGCGAGCAATCCGGGCACATGATCCTGTCGGATTTCGCCACCACCGGGGATGGGCTGGTCGCGGCACTGCAGGTTCTGGCGACGATCATGGCCGAGGGCCGCCGCGCCAGCGAAGTCTGCCGCCGGTTCGAGCCGCTGCCGCAACTGTTGCGCAACGTCCGTTTCGCCGGTGGCCAGCCGCTGTCGGACCCGCGCGTGCTGGCTGCGGCGCGGGATGTCGAGGCGCGGCTGGCCGGCACCGGCCGCCTGTTGCTGCGCCCCAGCGGCACCGAGCGGCTGATCCGGGTGATGGCCGAGGCCGAAGACGAGGTTCTGGTCGCCCAGGTCGTCGACGAACTCTGCGCGGTGATCGAGCTGGCATCGGCGCCCGCCATGGCTGCCGATTGAGGGGTCCCGCGCCGCCGCGCGGCCGTGTGCTGGTCGTTGCAGGCTCCGACTCCGGCGGCGGCGCAGGCATCCAGGCGGACATCAAAACGGTGATGGCGCTGGGCGGCTACGCGATGACCGCGGTGACGGCATTGACCGCGCAGGACACCCGTGGCGTGCACGGCGTGACGGATGTGCCGCCGGATTTTCTCCGCCTGCAGATGGAATGCGTGCTCGCGGATATCGGCGCCGACGCGTTCAAAACCGGCATGCTCGGCGACACCGCGCGGACCGAGATGGTGGCCGCCGTGTTCGGACGGTATCCGGGCACGCCGTTCGTGCTCGATCCGGTGATGGTGGCGAAAGGCGGCCACGCGCTGCTCGACCATGGTGCGCTGGCCGCGCTGAAGCGCGTGCTGGTCCCGCTCGCGACGGTCATCACGCCGAACGTGCCGGAAGCCGAGCTTCTCGCCGGCCAGCAGATCCCGGACGTGGACGCGATGGTGCACGCGGCGGAAGCCCTGCTGACGCTCGGGGTGCCGGCCGTCCTGCTGAAGGGCGGCCATCTCGACGGGCATGAGGTGACCGACGTGCTGGCCACCGCCGACGGGGTGGAGCTGTTCACGGCGCCCCGCCTCCCTGGCCGCCACACCCACGGCACCGGCTGCACGCTGGCCAGCGCCATCGCCACGGGACTGGCGCAGGGGCAAAGCCTGCGGGATGCGGTGCTCCGGGCGCGTGCCTATGTGAGGGAAGCCATTGCGGCAGCGCCCGGCTATGGCACCGGACACGGTCCCCTCGGCCATCTCGTCCCTGGGCACGCGTTCGAACAACGGACGGAGACGGTTTGATGCGGCTCGGCTACTGGGTAGTGGATGCGTTCACCGATCGGGTGTTTACCGGCAACCCCGCGGCCGTGGTCCTGCCCGCGGCCGCTCTGCCCGACGCGCTGATGCAGTCGATCGCCGCCGAAAACAACCTGAGCGAGACGGCATTCGCGGTGCCGGAGGGCGATGGCTGGCGGTTGCGCTGGTTCACCCCGACCATCGAGGTCGATCTGTGCGGCCACGCCACCCTGGCCACCAGCTTCATTCTCGCCGGGCAGGGCCACCAGGGGCCGTTCCGCTATCACACCCGCTCCGGCGTGCTGACCGCATCGGCGTCGGGCGGGGAGATCGAGCTCGATTTCCCCGCCCACGCCTTTCAGCCCGTGGCCACGCCCGACGGGGTGGCCGACGCGCTGGGCGTCGAGCCGGTGGAGGTGGTGCAATCCTCGCGCCTGATCGCGGTCCTGGCGAACCCGGAGCAGGTGACGGCATTGCGCCCGGACCTCGTGGCGATCCGCGAGCGCTTCGACGGCGCAATGGCGGTGACCGCAGCCGGCGGCGTCGGGGGTGCCGACATCACCAGCCGTTACTTCGCGCCGGGCTACGGCATCGACGAGGACCCGGTGACCGGCTCGCTGCACACCCAGGTGGTGCCGTACTGGTCTGCGAAGCTGGGCAAGACGTCGCTGCTCTGCCACCAGGCGAGCGCGCGCTCGGGCACCATGCGCTGCGAACTCCGCGGCGACCGCCTGATGATCCGCGGCACCGCGGTGCTGTACGCGCAAGGCGAGATGAACCTTCCGGATGCCTGATCCGGGCGGACCGGCGCTGCCGTTCGCCAAGATGCATGGCGCCGGCAACGACTTCATGGTGGTGGATGCCCGCGCGCACGCGGCGGCCTGGTCGGTGCCGCGCATCGTGGCGCTGGCGGACCGGCGCACCGGCATCGGCTGGGACCAGTTGATCGTGTTGCACGCATCGGATCGCGCCGATGTCGCCATGCGCATCTACAACCCGGACGGGTCGGAGGCAGGCGCATGCGGCAACGCCACGCGCTGCGTCGCGGCATTGCTGGGCCATGACCGCCAGACCATCGAGACCGTGTCTGGCCTGTTGCCGGCCGAGCGGGTGCGGGAACTGGTCTGCGTCGATATGGGGGCGCCGCTTCTCGGCTGGCAGGACATCCCGCTGGCGGCCGCGTGCGACACGCTGCATGTGCCGTTGCCGGGCGACCCCGCCGCCGCATCGATGGGCAACCCGCATGCGACAGTGTTCGTGGCCGATATCGAAAGTGCCCATCCTGAGATCGCGGGACCCGCCCTGGAAAACCATCCGATGTTTCCGGACCGCGCCAATATCGGCTTTGCCCAGGTGATCGCGCCGGACCGCATCCGGCTTCGCGTGTGGGAGCGAGGGGCCGGCCTGACGCGCGCCTGCGGTTCCGGCGCCTGCGCGGCGCTGGTGAACGCGCACCGCCGCGGCTTGGCATCCCGCTCCGCCGACCTCGTGCTGGATGGCGGCATCCTGCACATCGACTGGCGCGAGGCGGACGGGCACGTGCTGATGACCGGGCCGGCGGTGACGGCCTTCCAAGGTGTCGTGGACCTCTCTACCTACCCGGCATGAACACGGAGATCCTGAATTTCGGCTGCCGCCTGAACGCCTATGAGGGCGAGATCATGCGCGGGCTGACGGCCGGTGCCGGGCCGGACACGCTGGTGGTCAACACCTGCGCCGTCACCGCCGAAGCCGAGCGGCAGGCGCGGCATGCCATCGCGCGGGCGCACCGTGAACAGCCGGGGCGGCGCATCGTCGCGACCGGTTGCGCGGTGCAGTTGGCGCCGGAAGCCTGGGCGGCGCTGCCCGGGGTCGGGCGGGTGCTCGGCAACACCGAAAAGCTGCAACCCGAGTCGTGGCTGGCCGATGCGCCGGGCGCGGTGTCCGACATCATGCAGGCGCGCGGGGCGGCGGCGCGCCCGGTGGCGGGTTTCGCCCAGCGTGCCCGCGCCCTGGTGCAGGTGCAGCAGGGCTGCGATCACCGCTGCACCTTCTGCGTCATCCCGTTCGGCCGCGGTCCCAACCGGTCGGTGCCGATGGCCGATCTGGTGGCTCAGGTGCGGGCGCTGGCGAATGCCGGCTACCACGAGGTGGTGCTGACCGGCGTCGATATCGCGAGCTACGGGCCGGACCTGCCCGGCCGCCCGGCTTTCGGCACGATGATCCGGCATCTGCTGGCGGAAGTGCCGGAATTGCCGAGGCTGCGGCTGTCATCGCTCGATCCGGCGGCGCTGGACGACGATTTCTGGGCCGTGCTGGAAACCGAGCATCGGCTGATGCCGCATCTGCACCTGTCGTTACAGGCGGCGTCGGACCTCATCCTCAAGCGGATGCGCCGGCGTCATTCGGTGGCGCAGGCATCCGAGATCATCGGCCGCGCGCGCCGCCTGCGGCCGGGTATCGCGATCGGCGCGGACCTGATCGCGGGCTTCCCGACCGAGACCGACGCCCTTTTCGAGGAGACGTTGCAGTTCGTCGCCGGGCATTCTCTGCCTTACCTGCACGTGTTCCCGTACAGCGAGCGCCCCGGCACCCCGGCCTCGCGCATGCCGCCTGTGCCGCATCCGGTCAGGCGGGCCCGCGCGGCGCGGTTGCGCGCGGCGGGGGAGGCGGCGCGCGGCACGTTCCTGGCGGGCCATCTCGGGACCACGGCGCAGGTGCTGACCGAAGCCGCGCGGGCCGGCGGACCGAACGGGCACACCGAACATTTCGCCCCGGTCCGCCTGGCCGGCGACTGGCCGCCGTCGCGCCT
>CAZZWO010000204.1:0-5515 GCA_964657885.1 uncultured Acetobacteraceae bacterium
CGAGCACCGTGCCCACTTCGACCTCGGCGCCCTCATCGACCGACGGCTGCTCCATCACGCCGGCCACCGACGCGTTCACCTCCACCGTGACCTTGTCGGTTTCCAGTTCCACGACCGGCTCGTCAGCCGCGACCTGCTCGCCGGCCTTTTTCAGCCAGCGGGCAACAGTGGCCGTGGTCACGCTTTCGCCGAGTGCCGGCACCAGGATGTCGGTCATTGGTTTGGCTCCGTCAGGCCGAGCGCCCGTTGCACCAGGGCCGCCTGCTCGGCGGCATGAACCTTGGCGAGCCCGGTCGCGGGGCTCGCGGCAGCGACGCGGCCGGCATAGTCGGGGCGCTTGGCCTTGTGCTTCAACCTGGTGAGCACCCGCTCGATGCGGCGGTCCACGAACGTCCAGGCGCCCATGTTCTCAGGCTCCTCCTGGCACCAGACCACGTTCGGCGCCTTGGCATACTGCTTCAGCGCGAACGCCAGCGTCTTCTCGGGAAACGGGTACAGCTGCTCCAGGCGCAGGATCGCCACGTCCTTCAGGCCGCGGTCGCGCCGCTCGGCCAGCAGGTCGTAATAGACCTTGCCGCTGCACAGCACGACACGCTTCACCTCGGGGCCGGGCGCGATAGCGTCGATCTCGCCGATCACCGTGCGGAAACGGCTGTCGCCCGTCATCTCGGAAACGGGCGACACCGCCAGCTTGGCGCGCAGCAAGGATTTCGGCGTCATGATCACCAGCGGCTTGCGGAAGTTCCGCTTCACTTGACGGCGCAGCACGTGGAAGTAGTTGGCGGGCGTGGTGATGTTCGCGACCGTCATGTTCCGCTCGGCGCAGAGCTGCAGGTAACGCTCCAGCCGTGCCGAGGAGTGTTCGGGCCCCTGGCCCTCGTGCCCGTGCGGCAGCAACAGCGTCAGGCCCGACATGCGCAGCCATTTCGTTTCGCCCGACGCCAGGAACTGGTCGATGATGACCTGGGCGCCGTTGGCGAAATCGCCGAACTGCGCCTCCCACAGCACCAGCGTCCACGGGTCGGCCAGCGAGTAGCCGTATTCGAATCCGAGCACGCCCGCTTCCGACAGCAGCGAATTGAAGATCTCGATCTTCGCCTGCTGCGGCCTGATGTTGTTGAGCGGCACGTATTCGTTCTGGTTGGTCTGGTCGACCAGCACGGCGTGGCGCTGGCTGAACGTGCCGCGCTGGCAATCCTCGCCGGACAGCCGCACATGGTGACCTTCGAGCAGCAGCGAGCCGAAGGCCAGCGCCTCGGCGGTCGCCCAATCGACGCCTTCGCCGGTTTCGATCATCTGCCGCTTGGCGTCGAGCTGGCGTGCGATCTTGGGGTTCAGGTCGAAATTGCCCGGCACCGTCGCCAGCGCCAGCCCCACTTCCCGCAGGTCGGACGCCCGCGCGGCAGTCGCCTGCTCGGTTTCGTCCTGCGCGTCATCGACCTTCAGGCCGCGCCACTTGCCCTCGAGCCAGTCCGCCTTGTTGACGCGGTAGGACTGCGCCGCCTGATGCGCCTGGTCGTAGCGGGTGAACAACGCGTCCCACATCGCCTGCGCATCGGCTTCGGTCGCGACCCCCTCACGCGCGAGCCGCTGCGCATACAGCGCGCGTGTCGTCGGCATGTCCTTGATGGCGCGGTACATGATCGGCTGGGTGAAAGCCGGCTCGTCGGTCTCGTTATGGCCGTGGCGGCGATAACAGACGATGTCGAGCACGAAATCGGTCGCGAATTGCTGGCGGAACTCGGCCGCCATGCGGCTGGCGAAAACCACCGCCTCCGGCTCGTCGCCGTTGACGTGCAGGATCGGCACCTGGATCGATTTCGCCACGTCGGTGCAATAAAGTCCGGAATAGGCGTGCGCGGGAACGGTGGTGAAGCCGATCTGGTTGTTGACCACCACATGGATGGTCCCGCCGGTGCGGTAGCCGATCAGCTGGCTCATCGCGAGCGTCTCGTATACCAGGCCCTGGCCGGCGAATGCGGCGTCGCCGTGCAGCAGGATGCCCATGACGCTGCGGCGGCTTTCGATGTCGTTGGCCATGTCCTGGCGGGCGCGGACCTTGCCTACCACCACCGGATCGACCGCTTCGAGATGCGACGGGTTCGGCTGCAACGAGAGATGCACCATCTTGCCGCCGATCTCGATGTCGGTCGACGTGCCGAGGTGGTACTTCACGTCGCCCGAACCCTGCACGTCGTCAGGCTTGAAGCTGGCGCCTGCAAACTCCGAGAACAGCGCGGTCAGCGGCTTCTTGACGATGTTGACCAGAGTGTTCAGGCGGCCGCGATGCGGCATGCCGATCACGATCTCCTTGGTGCCGGCGGCAACGACCACTTCGATCATCGCGTGCAGGGCAGGGATGGTGACCTCGCCGCCTTCCAGCCCGAACCGCTTGGTGCCGACGTAGCGCTTCTGGCAGAACGCCTCGAACCCTTCGGCATCGGTGAGCTGGCTGAGGATGGTGCGCTTGGCCTTGGCGTCGAACGCGCCGAGCCACGGCGCACCCTCGATGCGGCGCTGGATCCAGGCCTTCTGCTCGGGGTCCTGGATGTGCATGAACTCGACCCCGATCGGTCCGCAATAGGACCGCCGCAGGATGTCCATGATCTCACGCAGGGTCGCGGTCTCGCGGCCCAGCACGCGGTCGATGAAGATCGGCCGGTCGTAATCGGCTTCGGTGAAGCCATAGCTGCGCGGGTCGAGTTCGGGGTGGGCCTTCGGCACCTGCAGGCCGAGCGGGTCCAGCCGGGCTTCGAGGTGGCCGCGCACCCGGTACACGCGGATCATCATCAGCGCGCGTATGCTGTCGAGCGTCGCCGCCCGCACCGAGGCCACATCGGCAGCGCGGCGCCCGAACGGGAGCGGTGCGGAGCCGGGCTCCGGGTCGTCGAAGCTGGAGGGGCGTGGCGCCCATGACGCGCCCGAAGCGTCGGTCAGCACGGACCGCGCCTCGTCGTTCAGGGCGGCGAACAACTCGGCAAAGCCGGCATCGACCGATCCCGGGGCCTCGACCCATTTTGCGTAGAGGTCTGCGATGAACGCGGCGTTGCCGCCGTTCAGGGCCGTTGCGAGTAAATCCACGCCGGGCATCGGCCGGGTTCTCCTGCTGATCGAGTCCGCCTGCGCGATCCTCGAGAATCTAGTTGGGCCTGCACCTTACAGCCCGATGTGGCAGAAATAGGTTCACGCCGGCGTATCGTCCGCCTCCCGGTGCCAGCACTGTCCACAACGCATGGCTAAAGCTAACCCTTCAACGCCTTGACCATGGTGCTGCCGAGCGCCGAGGGGCTTTCGGCCACGTGGATGCCGGCAATGCGCATCGCCTCGAACTTGGCAGCCGCGGTGTCGCGCCCGCCGCTGATCACCGCGCCCGCATGGCCCATGCGCCGGCCTGGGGGTGCCGTGCTGCCGGCGATGAAGCCGACGACCGGCTTTGGCGACCGCTCGCGGGCCAGGAACTCGGCCGCGTCGATCTCACTGGCGCCGCCGATCTCGCCGATCATGATGATGCTCTCGGTCTCCGGGTCGGCGAGGAACATTTCGAGCACCTCGATGAAATCCAGCCCCTTCACCGGATCGCCGCCGATGCCGACGCAGGTGGACTGTCCGAGACCCGCCGCCGTGGTCTGCGCCACCGCCTCGTACGTCAGGGTGCCGGAGCGCGACACGATGCCGACCTTGCCGCGGCGATGGATATGACCGGGCATGATGCCGATCTTGCAGGCATCCGGGGTGATGACGCCGGGGCAGTTGGGGCCGACCAGGATGGATTTCGTGCCCGACAGCGCGCGATGCACCCGCACCATGTCCAGCACCGGGATGCCCTCGGTGATGGTCACGATCAGCTCCATCCCGGCCTCGATCGCCTCCAGGATCGCGTCGGCGGCGAATGGCGGCGGCACGTAGATGGCGGTGGCGGTGGCACCGGTCGCATGGCGGGCTTCGGCCACAGTGTCGAACACCGGGAGGTCGAGATGGGTGGTGCCCCCCTTGCCGGGGGTGACGCCACCCAGCACGCGGGTGCCGTAGGCGATCGCCTGTTCGGAGTGGAAAGTGCCTTGGGCGCCGGTGAAGCCCTGTGTGATGACGCCGGTATGCTTATCGACGAGGATGGCCATGTCAGTTGGCTTCCTTCACGGCGCGCACGATCTTCTCGGCGGCGTCGGCCAGATTGTCGGCGGAGATGATCGGCAGGCCTGATTTCGCCAGGATATCCTTGCCGAGCGCCACGTTGGTGCCTTCCAGCCGCACTACCAGCGGCACGTTCAGCGACACCTCGCGGGCCGCGGCGACCACGCCCTCGGCGATCACGTCGCAACGCATGATGCCACCGAAAATGTTGACCAGGATGCCTTCCACGTTCGGGTCGGACAGGATGATCTTGAACGCCGCGGTGACCTTTTCGCGGGTCGCGCCGCCGCCGACATCGAGGAAGTTGGCGGGCGAGGAGCCATACAGCTTGATGATGTCCATGGTGGCCATCGCCAGCCCGGCGCCGTTCACCATGCAGCCGATCACGCCGTCGAGCGCCACGTAATTCAGGTCGAAGCGCGCGGCTTCCAGCTCTTTCGGATCTTCCTCGGCCTCGTCGCGCAACGCCGCCAGCTCGGCGTGCCGGTACAGCGCGTTGTCGTCGAAGCTCACCTTGGCATCGAGCGCCACCACATCGCCGCTGCCGGTGACCACCAGCGGGTTGATCTCGACGATCGCGCAATCCAGCGCCACGAACGCCTTGTACATGGCGTCCACGAACTTCCCGAACGCGCCGACCTGCTTGCCGGTGAGACCGAGGCCGAACGCCAGCTTACGGGCGTGGTAAGGAAAGATGCCGGTCGCCGGATCGACGGCCACGCGCAGGATCTTCTCCGGCGAGTGGGCCGCAACCTCCTCGACCTCCATGCCGCCTTCGGTGCTGGCCATCACCAGCACGCGCGAGGTTTCGCGATCGACCAGCAGCGACAGGTAAAGCTCGCGCGCGATGTCGCAGCCCGCCTCGACATAGACCCGCCTTACGTCGCGGCCGGCGGGGCCGGTCTGCTTGGTGACCAGCGTGTGGCCGATCATCGCCTCGGCCGCCGCCCGGACCTCGTCGGCCGAGCGGGCCAGGCGCACGCCACCCTTGCCATCGGGGTCGTGCTTGAAGTGGCCGGCGCCGCGGCCGCCCGCGTGGATCTGGCTTTTCACCACATAGACCGGGCCGGGCAGCTTGGCCGCGGCATCGGCCGCCTCGTCGGGCGTCCAGGCCGCGAAGCCCTGCAACACGTTCACGCCGTAGCCGCGCAGCAGCTCCTTGGCCTGGTATTCATGGATGTTCATGCATCACCCCTCCGTAGGGTCGGCTGCGCTTTGGCAGCCCACCGGCCGCGCATCGGAAAGATGATGGATTGCCAAAGCGCAACCCACCCCACGAGCACGTCAGACGTCCAACTTCTTGAAATCCTCGATGAGCTTGCGAACCGCATCGCAGCTCTTGTCGAAGGCGGCCTTCTCGCTCTCGTCGAGCTTGATTTCCACG
>CAZZWO010000205.1:0-5501 GCA_964657885.1 uncultured Acetobacteraceae bacterium
CAGCCCTGTCAAAGCCCGATTGCCGGCAGACCCGAACCCGGCCGGCCGGCAAAAGCGCCCGCACGCTTCCTTGTTGCGTTTCTGCACCGGAACGATCAACATCCCGTGACCAGGGTCGAGGAAGCATGATCGATGAGACGGACCGGCGCTTTGGCCGCAGCGTTGCTCGCCTGCACCGCAATAGTTGGCGCTCCCATCGAGGCCCGGGCCCAGACCGCGCCGGAGCGCACGCAGGTGCAGCACGTCCTGCGCCGGTTCGCGTTCTCCGCGCCGCCCGAGACCGTCAGCACCGTGCTGGCGTCGGGGATCCCCGCCTGGATCACCGCGCAGGACAATCCGGGTGCACTGGACGATAGCGGCAGCGAACTCGAAACGCTGCCGACCACGTTGAACGCGACGGGCGGGCTGGACGACTACAACATCTTCGAACGCGCCATCATCCAGCACCTTGTGCTGACGCCGCGGCAACTGCAGGCCAAACTGGAGCTGCACTGGCTGGATCATTTTGCCGTCGGTCTCGAGAAAGTCGGCGATCCTGCCGCGATGTATCACTACGACCAGACGATCCGCGCCAACGCGCTGGGCAATTTCACGACGCTGATGCAGCAGGTGGCGCGCGAGCCGGCGATGCTCGAATGGCTCGATAACAACTGGAATGTCGGGCCGACCGCGAACGAGAACTTCGCCCGCGAATGCATGCAGCTCTACACGATGGGCACCACGAAGCTGAACATGGACGGCTCGGTGGTGAACGGACCGGACGGCCTGCCGCTGAACAATTACAGCCAGGCGGACGTCCAGGAAATCGCAAAATCGATGACCGGTTACGGCGTCATCTACGACAGCGCCAACACCAACCCGCAGACCCGCTTCTCGACGCAATATTTCAGCGGCAACCACTATGCCGGGCCGATCAAGGTCTTCGGCAAGGCGCTCAACGTTCCGGCCGATGGCACCGCGATCGCCTACATGATGAGCATCATCTCGAAACGGCCGTCTGTTGCACCGTTCATGGCGCGCGAGCTGTTGCAGCGTTTCGCGACGGAGACACCCAGCGCGCAGTTCGTGTCGGACATCGCCGCAGTCTGGCGTGCGAAGCAGGACGCGCCCGACCAGATCGCGCAGGTGATCACCGCGATCGTCAACCACCCGGAATTCGCGGCCAGCTATCATGCGATGCCCAAGCAGCCGGCGGAGCTCGTGCTGGGCGCGCTCCGGCAGATGCCGGCCGTCATGCAATCGGCCGCCAACGCGACGCCCGGCAACACCGAATTATGGGAGCTGAACAACCTCGGGCAGGAGCTGTTCTATCCGGTCAGCGTGTTCTCGTTCTACCGGCCCGGCGGCCTGTCGTCGCTGACCAACACGGGAACGGTGCTGACACGAACCAACGTGTTCGCAAACCTGACCGGAGCGGACCCGACCAGCACCTACACCGACACATACCTCGACATCGCGGCGTTGCGCACCCGGATCGGCAGCACGCATGCGGCCGATATCGGCGCCTACCTGCTCGACGCGCTGCTCGATGGCGGCACGCCGGAGATCTCGCAGATCCTGCACAATTATCTCGGCACCGCGCCGAGCGACGCACGGATCCGCGGCGCCATCTGGCTGCTGCTGAACGCGCCCGATTACGCCGTCAACTGATCCATCCAGCAAGCGACACGCACAAACCGGAGACCGCCCGACATGATTTCGCGCAGGCACGTGCTGCGGGGCTTAGGCGGCATCGCCATGGCCCCGACATTCTTCCAGAGCCTGGCTGCCCAGGAGGCCACGTCGAGCAACACCATCCTGGTCTGCGTCATGCTGGCCGGCGGCAATGACGGGCTGAACACCGTCATCCCGCTCGCCCAATACGGCAACTATGCCAAGCTCCGCACCCCGGCCGCGCCGCCCCAGGGCCTGGCGCTCGCCTACACGACCGATGCGCTGGCCGCCACGGCGTTCGACGCCAACCCTGCAACGGCGCCTGCCGACGCCTCGCAATATGCGTTCGCACCCTCGATGACCGCGATGCGCGCTTTGTACGCGACCGGTCATCTCGCCGTGGTGACCGGCGTCGGTCTGCCAAAGGCCGAGACCAATCCGCTCAGCCATCTCAACGGGTCGCTGGATTGGCTGACCGGACAGATCAACGTCGGGGGCAAGCCGCCGGCCGGCTGGCTCGGGCTGACGCTCGACGGTGCCGCGGCGGGCAAGCTCGGCCCCACCGCATCGATGGGCGGATCGACCCCGCTGCTGACCGGCGCCACCGGCCAAGGCCTGGTGATCTATCCGCCGATCGACTATTTCGGCGTCAGCTACGGCACGTCCGACGATTACAATGCGCTGGTGAAGGCTTACCGCCACATCGGCATCCTGCCGGCCGGCGATCCGACCGCGGCATTCGACCAGGCGCAGATGGTGGCCGCCACCGGTGATATCGTCACTGTCCAGCAAGATGCGCACCGTGTGGCGGCAAAGGATTATCCTGTCCCGACATGGCTCGATTACCAGTTGCGCGATGTCGCCCGGCTGATCGTGGCGGGTGCCGGCATCCGCGGCTTCTACGCCGTGCAGGGCGGCTACGACACGCATTCGTCGCAGGCTTTGTACCAGCCGGCGCTGCTGGGCCAGCTCAGCAACTCGCTCGCGCAATTTTACGCCTATCTGCAAGCCAAGGCCGCATCGTCGAATGTGATCGTGATGACGATGTCGGATTTCGGCCGGCGGCCCGGCGCCAACCTCGATTTCGGCACCGATCACGGGGGCGCCACCGTCAGCTTCGTGCTCGGCGACGGCGTGACCGGCGGCGTCTACGGGACGTACCCCAGCCTGCGCAGCTTCGACCCGAACGGCAACCTCAAGCAGAACGTCGATTTCCGCAACGTGCTGTCGGACCTGATCGGCAGCATGGGCGGCAACCCCACGCCGATCCTCGGCGAGACCTGGACCCGGCTCGGGTTCGTGTAGGACCCGCTTTCGCACAAGGGAACATGCGAGCCGCCGCGGCGTAGTGCGTGCATGGTCAAGGCAATCATCTTCGACGTCGACGGAACACTGGTCGACAGCGTCGATCTCCACGCGCAAGCCTGGCAGGACGCGTTTCACGATTTCGGCCACGACATCGATTTCGGCAAGATCCGCGGGCAGATCGGTAAAGGCGGCGACCAGTTGCTGCCGGTGTTCTGGAGCCGGGCTGAGATCGACGAAAAAGGCGAGGCGCTGGAAAAGCACCGCGGCGACATCCTCAGGGAGCGCTACCTCGACCGCATCACCGGTTTTCCGCACGTGCGCGAGCTGTTCCAGCGCCTGCTCGCCGATGGCCACAAGATAGCGTTGGCATCGTCCGCCAAAGGCCCGGAACTGGAACATTACAAAAAGCTTGCGGACATCACCGACCTGATCGATGCCCAGACGTCATCCGACGATGCCGAACGCAGCAAGCCGCACCCCGACATCTTCCAGGCGGCCATGAAGCGCCTCCCCGGCATCGAGCCCGCCAACATGCTGGTTGTCGGCGACACGCCCTACGATGCACAGGCCGCCGGAAAGGCCGGCTTGAAAACCATCGGGATGCTGTGCGGCGGCTTTCCGGAGCAGGACCTCCGCGATGCGGGGTGCATCGCCATCTATCGTGATCCCGCCGACCTGCTTGCCAACTACCGGACATCGCCCATCGCGGGCTGAGCTAGGCGCCGATCACACCGTCGTTCCGCAGCTTCGTGATCTCGCCCGCGTCCAGCTCAAGCCGCTCCGCCAGCACGTTCCGCGTGTGCTCACCCAGCATCGGGGGTGGCAGCCGATAGCCCGGCGGGGTGGCCGACATGCGCACCGGGTTGGCAACCAACGGCACCTCCGTGCCGCTGCCATGCGGCATGGCGATCTGCAAACCTCGGGCCCTCACCTGCGGGTTGTCGAAGACCTCGGCCAGCGTGTTGATCGGGCCGCACGGCACGCCAGCGGCTTCGAGCAACTCCACCCATTCGGCCGTCCGGCGCTTGCGCGTCACCGCCTGCATCTCGTCCAGCAGCACGCGGCGGGCGGCCACGCGCAGCGCGTTCGTTGGGTAATCCGCCGCCCAGGCCGGATGGCTCATCGCTTCGGCCAGTTTGGCAAATTGCGTATCGTTGCCGCAGGCGATGATGAAGTAGCCGTCAGCGCTCGGGAAATCCTGGTAGGGCACGATGTTCGGGTGCGCGTTGCCCATGCGCTGCGGCACCATGCCGCCCACCAGGTAATTCATCGTCTGGTTCGCCAGGCAGGCCACCTGCACGTCCAGCAAGGCGAGGTCGATGTGCTGCCCCTCGCCGGTCCGGTCGCGATGCGCCAGCGCCGCCAGGATTGCGGTGGACGCGTACAACCCGGTCAGCACGTCGGTCAGCGCCACGCCCACCTTCTGCGGCCCGCCACCGGGCTCGCCATCGGGGCGGCCGGTCACGCTCATCAGGCCGCCCATGCCCTGCATCAGGAAGTCGTAGCCGGCGCGCTGAGCATAGGGCCCGGTCTGGCCGAACCCGGTGATCGAGCAGGTGATCAATTGCGGGTTGACGGCCGCGAGGCTGGCATGGTCGAGGCCGTATTGCGCCAGGCCGCCCACCTTAAAGTTCTCGATCACCACGTCGCACCCCGCCGCCAGGCGGCGGACCAGCGCCTGCCCTTCCGGCCGGGTGAAGTCGATGGTGACCGACCGCTTGTTGCGGTTGGCGCACAGGAAATAGGCGGCATCGGTGCTGCCTGGCAGGTAAGGCGGCCCCCAGCCTCGGGTGTCGTCGCCGCTGCCGGGCCGCTCCACCTTCAGGATGTCGGCGCCGAAATCGCCCAGCAACTGGCTCGCCCAAGGTCCCGCCAGCACGCGTGACAGGTCGAGCACCTTGATATGCGAAAGCGCTCCGGGTAGCGACGCAGGGGCGGCTTCGGCTGGCATGCTCAGGCGGCAGCGTCGGCGCCGGTTCTGACCGGGGCGAGACCCGCCAGCTCTTCGTCGGTGAACACCCGGCTGCGGGTCAGGAAGCGCACGCCCTCGGGCGCCTCCAGCGAAAATCCGCCGCCGCGTCCCGGCACCACGTCGATGATGAGCTGGGTGTGCGACCACAGATCGAACTGTGCCGCGCCGATATAGACCGGCGTGTCGGCTATGCGGCCGAGCAGGATGTCCTGCGCCCCGACCCGGAAGTCGCCGAGCGGGTAGCACATCGGCGAGCTGCCATCGCAACAGCCGCCCGACTGATGAAACAGCAGCGCGCCATGGATGCCGCGCAGCCGCTCGATCATTGCCGCAGCAGCCTCGGTCACCTTTACCCGCTCCACCATCGACCCGCTCCCTTGTGTTGAGGGCAGCTTAGAACGCTACCTCCCGCCCGTCACACCGGCAGCGGCGCGGCCCCTTGTTTAATCAATTAAACAAACCTGGCCCGACCGCCCTTGCGCGGCCCTTCCCGTCGCGGCAGTTTCGCCGAAAGTTCCACACCCGGAGAGAAACCCATGGCCGACGCCTATATCTTCGATGCCGTGCG
>CAZZWO010000206.1:0-5477 GCA_964657885.1 uncultured Acetobacteraceae bacterium
CAATGCAAGGTGGCCAGATGCAGGGTGGGCCGATGCAGGATCAGGGTGGTCCTATGCAGCAGGGCGCCCAGATGCAGCGGCCGCCGCACATGACGATGGCGCAGAAGTTCGATGCGGCGAACGTCACCCATGACGGCCGGCTGACGCGCGAGCAGGCGCAGGGTGGCCGGATGGGCATGATCGTCCGCAACTTCGACCAGATCGACGTCGATCACAAAGGCTATGTGACAGTGCAGGACATCAGGGCCTGGCACCGCGCCATGCACCAGGCGCGCGCGACGCAAGGCGGCCCGCCGCCCGGCGCGCCCGGCCAGATGGCCCCGCAAATGGCGCCCCAGCAGTAAGGCTGACCGTTGCCCGGCTTCCGAGCGGAGTCGGGCAGCAATCAGGCAGGCGCGCGCAGCTTGCTGTGGCGATACCCATAAGCTGCGTAAACCGCACCGCCCAGCGCCAGCCACAATGCAAGCCGGACCCAGGTGTCGCTCGACAGCGAGTACATCAGGGCGATGCAGGCGAGCACCGCCAGGATCGGGGTGAACGGCATAAACGGCGTCTTGAACGCGCGCGGGGCGTCGGGCAGCGTACGGCGCAGGATCAGCACGCCGGCCGAGACCACGGCAAAGGCCAGCAGCGTCCCGATCGAAACGAGATCGCCCAGCAGGTCGAGCGGGAACAACCCCGCGAACAGCGCGGCGCCAACGCCGGTGACGATGCTGCCGACATAGGGCGTGCAGTATTTCGGGTGGATGCGTGCGAAGGCCGGCGGCAGCAGCCCGTCCCGGCCCATCGCGTAAAAGATGCGCACCTGGCCCAGCAGGGTGACCAGCAGCACGGAAACCAAGCCGAAGATCGCGACAACGCTGACGCACCACCGCGCCCAGGCGAGCTTGGGCCCTTGCGCGCGCATCGCCTCGGCGATCGGGTCGGCGACGTTCAGGGTGCGGTAATCCGCGATGCCGGTCATCACCAGCGCCACGCCGACATATAAAAGTACACAGACGGCGAGCGAGATCATCAGCGCGAGCGGGATGGTGCGCTGCGGGTTCTTGGTTTCCTGGCCTAGCGTGGAGATCGAGTCGAAGCCGACATAGGCGAAGAACAGAATGCCGGCCGCGCGCATCACGCCCGAAACCCCGAAATTACCGGTGGCGCCGGTGTTCGGCGGCACGAACGGCACCCAGTTGTGCACGTGGATGTAGGGCGCCGCGCCGGCGATGACCGCCAGGATCGCAATCACCTTCAGCGCGACCACCACGTCGTTCACCCGCGCCGAAAGGCGAGTGCCGCGCATGATCAGGTAGGCGGTGAACAGGGTGATCAGCACGGCCGGCAGGTCCACCACCTTGCCGCTGCGCACGACATGACCGCCCACGACCGCCAGCGGCGCGCCGGTGATCGCGTCAGGCAGGTCGATGCCGAACGAATGCAGGGTGGCGGTGGCATACCCGGACCAGCCGATGGCGACGAGCGATCCGCTCATCAGATACTCCAGCAGCAGGCACCAGCCGATCAGCCAGGCAACGCCTTCGCCCATGGTGGCGTAAGCATAGGAGTACGCGCTGCCCGCCACCGGCACCAGGCTGGCGAACTCGGCGTAACAGAGGGCCGCAAGCAGGCACGCGAAACTCGCCAGCACGAACGACAGCGCCACCGCCGGGCCGGCATGCAGGGCGGCTTCGGGGCCGGTCTGCACGAAGAGCGAGACGCCGACTGCGGAGCCTACGCCGAAGCCGACCAGGTTGCGGAGGCCGAGGGTGCGCTGAAGGTGGCCGCCATGCGGGTCTTCGTCGCCGCAGTCGGCTAGCATCATGGAGACGGGTTTAAGGGCGAAAAGGCCGGGGCTCTGCCCCATGCTTTTGGAAGAAAGACCTGGGCTCTGCCCTGGACCCGCTGGAGCCGTCGTGCCTGGCACGCTAGCGCGTGACGGCTCCAGACCTCCGATTTGGCTGCGCCGCAAGGCCGTTAATTTTTCAGGCGACGCCATTCATACCCTTCGTTCACCCAGGCAGTGGCCCAGAACTCCAAAGTCACGGGGCCTGGGGCCGACTGGCCCCAGCGGGTCCAGGGCAGAGCCCTGGCCTTCCTCAACCAAACGCCCCCACATGATGCGTAACCGCAGTCCCAATCTCCCGCAGCAACGAGAAAACCTCCCCCAAAGGCCCGAAAATCCCCTCATGCTCGCGCCGGTAAGACACCGCCGCACGCCCCCCACGAGCTTCCGAAAAATCCTGGTCCGCCGCCGGGTCGGGCGCCGATGGAAACACTTCCGTGAGGATGACGAGTGCAGCCGGGACGTCAAGCCGCAACAGCCGGGCGGCCAGTGCCTCGCGCGTCACCCCGTGCCGTGGCGAAAACTCCGGGATGGCGGTTGCCAGCAGCCATACCCGGCCGATCAGCGCGATGCGCAGCGCGTGCAGCAGCATCTCGGACGTCTGCATGGATGGCGCGCCGGGCCACGCCTCGCGCAGGCGCACGTGGTCGGCCTGAATGCGGCGGAACATCGCCTGCGCCGGCGCCCACATGTCGAGCTGTTCCAGAGAGCGCGCCACTTCGGACAGCGCGCGGGCGCGTCCGGGGCGCCGTGCATGTGCGGCACGGTCCAGCCACGAGCCGGGGTCGATCATCGCGATCACGGCCCGCAGCACGTCGAGGTCGGAGTGGCGCAGCGCGTGTTCGGCGAACTGCATGGCGCGGCGGAAGCGCGGGCTCTGCTCCAGCATGTCGGTGAACTGCTCGGGGGCGCGGGCTGCCGCAGTGCCGACCCCTTGCAGGGTGTTCGCGCACCAGCCGAGCTGCTGCAGGATGGCGTTGTTGGGGATCGCCCGCAGCTCGCGCGGGTGCCTGATCACCGAGGGTCCGCCGGAATCGGATTGCCGGGCCGAGGGGCGTGAACCGGAGGGATCGAGCAGCGCCGGCCCGAACGCGCCGAGCAGGCTGGCATAGCCGGGGTCTTCGACCAGTCCCTGCATCGAAATGCCGATCTGGGTGAAGAAATCGGCGGCAAAATCCGGCTCGCTATAGATCGGGTCGGTCTGTTTCGGGACGCCGGCGAAGGCGTGCCTGGCGAGGCGGGATACGGTAGCCAGCGCCAGCTCGGGCGTGCCGAACAGCAGGTAGCCGTCGCCGCCCTGGAAGGCAGCTTCGTCGCGGGTGGTGATGCCGGCGGTCGAGAACGCCTGCCGCGCGACGCTGGGCGACAGGTAGCGCAGCCGGTCGAGCAGCGAGCCGGGGTGGGCGCCGCGGCCGATGCTTTCGCCATGGGTGTCGAACAGCACCAGTTCGACGGACGTGAGTTTATGACGGACCAAAAGCTCGGCGATCTTCAGGCGCAACCGTTCGATGAGGTAGCTGGCCGCGAGCTGGCCGACGTAGCGGCCGGAATCCGAGTAGCCGAACTGCAGCGCCATCCGGCCGGTCTGTTGCAGGTAGGCGCGGTAATGCGGGCTGCGCAGTGCCTCCTCGATGATGCGGGCGCCGTGTTCCAGCGCGTCGGCGGTCTCGAAAAGCGGGCTGATTTCGATCTGCCGTTCCACCCCGAACAGCCGCGCGAGCCATAGCGCGCCGAGCAACGTGTAGCCGCTCTCGGTTTCGGCGATCAGGAAGCGGACCGGGGTGGCGCTGTCGATGTGCTTGACGATCTGCGCGACCGTCATCAGCAGCTTGGCCGCCGAGGCCTGCTCGGCGAGGATGGCGCCGAAATCGACCGGCACCGGGGTGACCTGGTCGAGTGCCGCGTTGATGGCGGCCAGCCCGGTGCGCCGGCGGGCGCGGTCTTCGGGTGGCGAGTCCAAACCGAGACGCAGCCGGACGGCATTGTGGATCTGCGAGGCGTTCAGCCGCGTGTGGGTGTGCGCCAGCGACAGCCCATGCGCCGCCAGCCCGGCCCGCGCCACGGCGTAGGCCATGCGCGCCTCGTCGCTCCCGCCCTGCTGCATCGCGTCGGCAAACAGCGGGTCGAGCCTGGCGGGCGAGGTGAGTGCCGCGGTGCGGCCGCCGACCAGCCGGGCGGCAAACGCCGCGGTCTGCGCCACGTCGGCGCCGGTCGGACACAGCGCGAGTTGCTCGCCGGTTTCGGTGAGCGCCTCGGTAAGGCGGGCGGCGAGTTCGCCGCTGCCCGGCAGCGAGGCGACCTGGCCGTGCACCCGGGCGAGCTGCCTCTGTTTCATCGTCAGGCGCAGACGCAGGGTGTCCCACCAGCCGATGTCGGTCCGGCCGTCGGTGTCGTAGCCGACCCAGCTCGCCAATACGATCGGGCGCGGCGACAAAGTGGCCCAGCGGTCCGGCCAGACCTGGCGGGCGGCGGTCAGCAGCGCACCGCACAACGCGTCCAGCGCGTCGCGGCCGTGATCTATGGCGACGCAGGCGGCCTCGAACTCCTGTTGCAGGGTCGGGCGGTCCGGCCGGTGGCTGACGAAACACACCTCCGACGGCCGGCCGCTCGCGGCTTCGGCGAGCGCTGCGAACACCGGGGCAGGCAGCGCGAAGGTCGGGTGCGCGGTGAACACGGCGGCAAAGCGGGGCCGCTCGACGGCGGTGCGGAATGCCTGCCAGGGCACCGGGCTGTCATCGGGATCGGGCCTCACGATCCGGGTTGCCAAGGCCGAGAGCTCGGCGCGGGAGGTGGCCGCATCGGTGCCGCCGACATAAGCGGCCAGGCGGCGGGCGCGGCCGGCGAATGCCTCGTCGCGCAGGTGACGGATCAGCGCGGCGATGCGGCCATGAGTCAGCTCGTTGTCGTCGATCAGGCGCGAGATGGCGAGTGCGACCGCCAGGACCGGGTTGCCGAACGGGTCTTCCTCGGCCCGCGCGCGCGCCCGCTCGGTGAGCGTCAGCAGCTCGTCGGCGATTTCGCGATCCGGTTGCTCAGCCTGTGTCGTGGCGTCATTCGGCATGCGTGAGGTCTAGCAGCATGCGTGCCACCTCGCATGGCTGGTGGCACGGGGTAGCGGCTGACTACTGTTCCGCGAGGCCGAGCAGCTGGTCCAGCGCGAAGGCGGTGGCCGAGGCGCGGACCGCGGCGCGGTCGCCCTCGAAAACCTGGCTGTGGGTGACGATCTCGCGGCCGGTCACCGCGATGCCGAACCACACCAGGCCTACCGGCTTGTCCGCGCTGCCGCCTCCCGGTCCGGCGATGCCGGTGACCGAAACGGCGATTTCGGCCGCGGAATGGCGCAGTGCGCCCTCGGCCATCCGGCGTGCTACCGGCTCGCTGACCGCGCCATGCATTTCGATGAGCAGCGGCGGCACCCCGAGGAGCTCGGTCTTCGCAGCGTTCGAGTACGTGACGAACCCGCGATCCACCACGTCGGACGATCCGGCGACATGGGTGAGGGCGGCGGCAATCAGCCCGCCGGTGCAGCTTTCCGCGGTGACGATGCGCCAGACGCGCCGGCGGCAGGCGTGCAGCAGCCGGGCCGCAAGGTCGAGGGTTTCTGCAGGCAGCATGGTGGCGTGTCCAAAGGTCAGAGTTGCGGAAA
>CAZZWO010000207.1:0-5474 GCA_964657885.1 uncultured Acetobacteraceae bacterium
TGCGGGTGCGCGAGCCGGAACGCTGGCAGGCGGCGCACGGGCACGAACCGGCCCGGCGCCGCTCGCCGCTGGCCGCCATCCTGTCGCCCCCGCTGCTACGGCGCACGCTGGTCAACACCACACTCGTTGCGGTCGCCATCATCGGCCTGTGGGCAGGCGCGGTTTATGAGCCGACCGCGGTGATCCAATTGGCGAGGGCCGCCGGATACCAGTTGCCCGAGGCGCAGCGAATGGCGTCTTACGCGACCGGGTTGCTGTCCACCGGCACCATCATCGGTTGTCTGATCCTGCCGGGCATCGCCGACCGGATCGGTCGCCGCTGGACGCTCGGCGCCTACTTCACCGGCATGGCTGTAACGATCGCCGCCAGCTTCGGCTGGGCGTTCTACCTGCCACCGGCGCAGGCGCTGCCGGTGTTCCTGGCGGTGCTGTTCTTCCTCGGCGTGTTCGGCGGCAATTTCGCGCTGTTCAGCCTGTGGCTGCCGGAACAATACACCACCGAAGTGAGGGCCACCGCGTTTGCGTTCTGCACGTCGATCGGACGCTTCATCGGCGCCGGGGTGAACTTTGCGCTGGCCGCCGGCGTCGCGCGCATGGGCACGCTCGGCACGCCGGTCGCACTGACCGCAATCGCCTTTGCGCTCGGCCTGCTGATCATCCCGGCCGCTGTCGAAACCCGCGGAGAGCGGCTGCCCGCCTGATCCTGAAGAGGATTCTCAATTTACTTGGATACCAACGTATTGCACTTGTGCTGCGAGCAGAAAACTGCGCCCACATTACTCGATACGCCGTGGCACTGTGCCCGGTCAGTTGGAGCGTATTATGACCCGCAATTCTTTAGCCGCAGCTTGTCTGAGCACCGTTTTTCTCGGCACCGCTTTGTTCCTCGCCGCCGCCCCAGCCCGCGCCCAAACCGCCGAAGCCGCCGTCGCGCCACCGGTCGGAGCGTTCTTCGACGTCGATGGCGACCACATCTATTACACGACGCAGGGCACCGGTTACCCGGTTCTGCTGATCCACGGCTTTCCGCTCAGCCACACGATCTTCAACAACCTGCAGAAAGCGTTCAGCAAGAAGTACACCGTCATCACGGTCGATCTGCCTGGTTTCGGCCGCAGCACGACAGCCACCGCCTCGCAGACGGAAGCGCATTACGCAACCGAGATGCTGGCGCTGCTGGCCCACCTCAACATCCCCAAAGCGGCCATCGGCGGTCATTCGATGGGCGGGCAGGTCGCGCTCGAAATCTACGCGCAGCAGCCCGCCATGGTGCGTGCCCTGCTGCTGTTCGACACCAATCCGGCCGCGGCAAACATCGTCGAGCAGGCCGAATGGCCGGCTTATGGCCAGATGGCGGAACAGATGGGCTCCGCATCCATCGCCCCGATGGTTGTCGGCGTCATGGTGACCGGCGCGTCCGTCGAACACCTGCCGGCGCTTGGCACCGTAATCACCAAGATCGTCAGCGAGGCACAGCCCATCGGTGTCGCCGGCGGCGGCAACGCGCTCGCCACCCGCAAGGACTACACCTCGATGCTCGGCAGCATCGCCGTGCCGACCCTGGTGATCGAGGGCCAGGATGATCCGGTCTATCCGGTGCCGATCTCCAAGGCGCTGGCGGCCGCGATCCCGAACTCGACCCTCTCGATCATTCCGAATACCGCGCATGCCACCATGCTGCAGTCCCCCGGTCTGACCACCACCGCGATCAATGCCTGGATCCCGACGGCCGTCCCGCCGAACGGCTGATCACCTGCACGACTCATGCGATGCGGGCAGCGGAGCCATCCGCTGCCCGCGTTCGCAAGAACCACCCGGTTTCCCAAACGCTGTAAGCGCGCCCACACTGGGTCCGTCCACATCGAGGGGAGACCGCCATGGCCTATACCGCCATTGCAACCACAACTGCCGGCCGCAACGGCCATGTCGACAGCAGCGACGGGGTGCTGCACCACGACCTGGCCATGCCGGGCTCGGGCAAGGCGGGCGCCACCAACCCCGAGCAGCTATTCGCGGCGGGTTACTCGTCTTGCTTCGGCTCGGCAATCATGGCGGTCGCCGGCGCTGGCAAGATCAAGCCGGAAGCGGTCCACGTGACCGCCGAAGTGACTCTGAACGTGAACGGCAACGACTACAGCATCTCGGTCAAGCTGAAGCCGAAGATCGACGGCGTCGACCGTGCGACAGCCGAGGATCTGGTGCAGAAGGCGCACCAGGTTTGCCCCTACAGCAAGGCGACCCGCAACAACGTGCCCGTCGAGATCGAGCTGCAGTGAGCCCGACGCCTCCGGGTACCGCCCTCGTCACCGGCGCCACCGCCGGTTTCGGGGCGGCAATCGCCCGCAGGTTGGTCGCGGCAGGCTGGCGGGTGATCGCCGCCGGCCGCCGCCAGGACCGGCTGGACGCCTTGGCGGCCGAGCTGGACGACGAGGTCCTGCCGCTGCGGCTGGACGTGACCGACGCCGGCGCGGTGGCGGCCCTGCCCGGCAGCCTGCCGGCCGACTGGCGCGCGGTCGATCTGCTGGTGAACAATGCCGGTCTGGCACTGGGACTGGCCCCGGCACAGCAGAGCGATGTCGCCGACTGGGACAGGATGGTGGCGACCAACGTCACCGGCCTGATCCACATGACCCGCGCTTTGCTGCCGGGCATGGTCGAGCGGGACCGCGGCCACGTCGTGAACCTCGGCAGCATCGCCGCGACCTACCCCTATCCGGGCGGCCATGTTTACGGGGCGACGAAAGCCTTCGTTAAACAGTTCACGCTTAATCTCAAAGCCGATCTGGTCGGCACCAACGTCCGCGTCTCCGACATCGAACCGGGCCTGTGCGGCGGTACCGAGTTCAGCGCCGTGCGCTTCGGCGGCGATCAGCAGAAAGCGGACGCGGTGTACCGCGGCACTACGCCACTGACTGCCGAGGACATTGCCGAAGCCGTTGCCTGGGTCGTCAGCTTGCCGAAACATGTCAACATCAACCGCATCGAGATGATGCCCACCTGCCAGGCCCCGGCCCCGTTGACCGTCAAGCGGAGCGGTTGACCCATGAGCGGAGTGGTTGCCCCCTGAACCTGAAGCACCCGGGCAAGCTGCTGGACCGCTACCGGGTGACCGACGGCGCCGGGTTCCGGCTGAAGGATTACGATCCTGCCGACCGCGGCGGCCATTTCGTCGACCATGAAACGATCGACGCGTTGCTCGCCGACGGGGTCGCACGCCTGTCGGACCTGCAGGCACTGCTTTACGCGGACGACCGCTGGTCGATGCTGGTGGTGCTGCAGGCGATGGACGCCGCCGGCAAGGACGGCACGATCAAGCACGTGATGACCGGGGTGAACCCGCAGGGCGTGCAGGTGACGTCGTTCAAGCAGCCGGGCCCGCTCGAGCTGTCGCACGGCTTCCTGTGGCGTATCCATCCGCATGCCCCTGCGCGGGGCCACATCGCCATATTCAACCGCAGCCATTACGAGGACGTCCTGGTCTGCCGCGTGCATCCCGAGATGCTCGACAAGCTGCGCCTGCCGGAAACGGTGCGCGGCAAGAAGTTCTGGAAGCATCGCCTGGACGACATCGCGGCCTTCGAGACCTATCTCGCGCGGCAGGGCACCATCGTCCTGAAGTTCTTCCTGCATCTATCGCCCGACGAGCAGAAGCGGCGCTTCCTCGCTCGCATCGACCACCCAGCCAAGAACTGGAAATTCAACAGCGGCGACCTCAAGGAACGGGAACACTGGGACGCCTACCAAGACGCTTACGAGGCTGCGATCCAGGCCACTGCATCGGCGCACGCGCCATGGTTCGTGGTGCCGGCCGACGACAAGAAGTTCGCGCACCTCATCGTTGCCGAAGCGATGATCGAGGCGCTCGGCGCACACAAGCTGAAACCACCCACACTTTCCGAAGACGAACAGGCGCAGCTTCACACGGCCGCCGAGGCCCTGCGCGCCGAATAGCGGCGTCCCTGCTGCAGTGTTCAGACCTCGGTCACAAAGGCGCCGTAGCGCGGCAGCATTTGGTCGTGCGTCAGAAGGTGTAGCGGCTCCTCGAAAGCCTGCGCCAGCAGAATACGATCGAACGGATCGTTATGCAGGTCCGGCAGCTTCGCGAGCGCGTGGATGTGGGAAGCGGACATGTCGAGCAGGCTGTAACCCGATGCGCGGAAATACCCCTCGGCCGCTTCGGACCCGATTGGCATGTCGTTCGGGCCGCCGCGCCGCCTTGCATACTTGATCGCGATTTCCCACAGGCTGGCGACGCTGACGAACACGTCGTTTGCCGGGTCACCGATCATGGTGCGGGCGCGGGCCGACAGCCTTTGGTCGTCGCTGATTGCCCAGAGCGCGATATGCGTGTCGAGCAGCAGCCTCAATCGGACGAGCCGAGGAACAGCGCGGCAATCTCGCCGGCATCCTCGTCGATGGACTCCGGTACAGTGAAAGCTCCCCGCGCCACGCCGATACGTGCGCTAGCAGGGCCACGACCGACGGGCACCAGCCGCGCCGCCGGGCGGCCATTCCTGGCGATGACGATCTCGCGCTCGCGGCCTGTCTCCACCGCTTCGACCAAGCGCGAGAGGCTCGACTTCGCATCCAACATGTTGATCAACTGCATCGCGGCCACACCTACCTAGCCAAGCCTGGCCAGACTAAACGATCTACCCTCGAAACACAAGACCAGACCCATCAAACCCCATCAGGAAACGGCAACCCCCTTCCAGAATGCGACGCGGTCCTTGATCTCGGCTGCGGCCTGTTTCGGTTCCGGGTAAAACCAGGCAGCGTCCTTGTTCTCCTGCCCGCCGACCGACAGCGAGTAGTAGGAAGCGGTGCCCTTCCAAGGGCAGGTGCTGTGCGTGGAACTGTCCTTCAACACACCGGGCTTCACCGACGAGATAGGGAAATAAGCATTCCCCTCGACCTTAACGATGTCGTCGCTTTCGGCGATGGTCTCGCCATTCCAGACTGCTTTCACGATCCAAACCTCTCCTGATAGGGCTGACACGAAAAGAGGGGCACACAGGCCCCTCTTTCCAGATACCGAGCTCAGTTTCCGCCAAAGCGGATCTTCTATTGAACAACCTCGGGCTCGCGCTCGGCGGAGCCTTCACCGTCTTCCGGTCCCGTCACCGCCTGCGGAGGCGCTTCGGTGAACTCGAAATCCAGCTTGCCATCCTTGAGCCCGACCTTCACCGAGCCGCCGCGAACCAGCTTGCCGAACAGCAACTCCTCGGCAAGCGGCTTCTTGACGTATTCCTGGATGACACGGCCCAGCGGACGCGCGCCATACAGCCGGTCGTAGCCACGCTCGGCCAGCCACTCCTTTGCAGCAGAAGACAGCTCGATCGTGACGTTCCGGTCCGCGAGCTGGGCTTCCAGCTGCATCACAAACTTCTCGACCACCCGCCCGACGATCTCCTCCGTCAGGCCGGCGAAGGTGATGGTCGCGTCCAGCCGGTTGCGGAACTCCGGCGTGAACA
>CAZZWO010000208.1:0-5407 GCA_964657885.1 uncultured Acetobacteraceae bacterium
AGGTATCGGCGCCGTTCACCACGCCGGTGCCGGCCTTGTTCACGGTGGAGTTCATCGTGACCACGCGAACCTCGTTCGGGTTGCCGAGGTAGCCGCGCAGCACCGCGGTCGGCGATTTCGGCGGCAACACGTCGATGATCGGCGCCGTGGTGCTGCCGGGTTTGCCGACCGCCAAGCCGTACAGGGCCGGGTTGACGAAGCCCACCGCAGACTTGCCGCCGGCAAAGCGGGCCTGGTTCACCAGCGCGAGCACGCCGGCAAACAACGGCGAGGCCAGGCTGGTCCCGCCGATGTCGGTGTAGCAATATTCCAGCGTCGAGCTGATCGGTTTGCAAGGCGCGTCGGTGATCGGGTTGCCGGTGATGGTGTAAGTCTCGCCGACCTCGAACCCGGTGTAGGGGTCACCCACCATGCTGATGTCCGGCGTCACGCGATGCTGCGAGCCGAGCGGAACCAGCTTCCCATTCGCCAGGTGGGTGTAGCTTGACAGCGTGAAGGGCACAGCCGCCTGGTAGTCGGGCTGCAACATCGCCAGGCTAACGCCGCCGCCGGAACCGGCATAGTACGCCAGCGGCAAGGTGAGGCCGCTGGTGGTGACGGTCTTGCCGTCGGTCGACACGGTCGCATCGTTCAGGAAGGCGCGGTAGTTGCCCCAGCCCCATTCCGCCTTCGAGCCCGCCGCATCGAACAGCGCCAGGCTGGTGCCGCCGACCGCTGTGACGTAGCTGTCGGTCGCCTCCCATGTGCCGGTCGCGATGCCGTTGGACGCCGCCAGGTCGCCGTCATCACCACTGGAAAACAATACGCTGATGCCCTCGGCCGCGGCCTGCATGAAGTACTGGTTTTCAGCCTCGATGAAGCTGGCGGGCACGTTCTCGCCGCCATAGCTGTAGCTGTTGCTGATGATGTCGGCGAGACGCGAGTCGATGAGGTTGTACAGGCCGGTGTTGCCGGCGTCGTTCGGATCCTGGCCGGCATAGACGAGGTTCGCCATCGGAGCGACGCTGTGGCTCGACTCGATGTCGAGCGTTTCCTCGCCGTACCACCCTTGTGGACCACCGGGCGCATTGGCGGGCACCTTGTAGAGGCCCTTCGGCACGATCTGCTGGAAATTGGCATAGGTCAGCAGCGGCAGGCCGAATTTCTTGAAATACGTGTTCGCGTCATGGACGATGGTGGGCGACGCGAAATTGTCCACGATGCCGATACGCACGCCGGTGCCATCCTGGCTGACCTTGTCGATGCCGTAGGCCTGGCGGATCTGTGCCGGGGTGTAGCCGCAGATCAACCACGGCAGCGTGGTGGGATAGACCGACGGCGCGGTGGACAGGGTAGCGGTGTGGTCGCCCCAGTAGCTGCTGCAGAACGGCGAGATGGTGCCGCTGGCGGGTGGAGGCGGCGCATCGGGCGAGGCGAAGCCCGGCTGCACTGCCGCCGCATTCGCCGTCTCGTCGATGCGGTGGTGCTCGTAGTGGCGGAGCAGCGCGCTGTCATCGAGGCCGGCGACATGGGTCACCAGCCCGGCGAGTGCTGCCGGCAGCTTCGGCGTTTCGGCGTTGGCACGCAGGGTCAGGCCCTTGTACGAGTACAGGTGCTGGCTGACGCCGAATGCGCGCTTGATCTGGCCGACGGTGCCGCTGGCCGTCACGAACAGGCCGCTCGCGGGAGTATAGCCGACGGTGAAGCCCATCGATTTCACCACGTCCTGCACGCGCTGCACGTCGCCGGCCGGCGGCGAGTAGGCCGCGTGGAACTGCTCCGGCGTCAGGTATTTGCCGTATTGCGGGCTGTGCGGGTCGGATTGCGAGGCGACGAGTTTCTTCAAACCGTCCTGATCGCGGAAGCTGAGGTACAGGATGATGTCGACCGGACGCGCCTCATTCTCGTCGCCGACGGTCGCCGACCTGGCGACCCACGGGGAGACGTTGTTCGGAGCGGCGTGCGCGGCGCCGGCCAACAGCATTGCGGCGGTACCCGCTACCGAAAGAAGGCTCGCCGTAGAAAGCAACCTAGTACGTCTCTGCATGAAATTGAAACACTTTCGTGACGGTGGACAGGCATTGCCACTCGCCATCGGCGCGCCGTCCCGGTTCGGGCATCCCAGCCCTGGATGCCTGACGTTCCGGGCCCAGCCTCGCTGCGATGGCGGATGGTTCCGGCAGGCTGCGGGATACCTGCCGTCGTCCGCAACCCGCTTTCCACGCTTATCGCCTCCATACGCCGGTGTGTCACAGACACGTGATAAAGACGCACCGTGGCGCTAGGCCCGGCGGCGGAGCGCGGCGGCGATGATGGCGAGGCGGTCCGCGGTGGTGCGATGCGCGGCCAGAGCGCCTCGGCCAGTCAGGTCGCGGCGTGCCAGCACTGCGGGGAGCGCCGCCGCCACCCAGGTGCGGCGCGTGGCGGGCGCACCGAGCAGCGCGCCTGCTTCGGCGGCGAGCGTCTTGCGTAATGCTGCGAGTCCCGGGCGTATCGAGGCGAGTGCCGGGCCATCCGGACTGGCGACGACCGCCTCGCGGCTGAGGCTGTGGGCGGCCAGCAGGGTTCCCGGCAGAAGGCAGCGGCCCTGGCGCGCGAAGGGTTCGATGTTGCGCAGCTGGCCGGCTGCCCCGATGCCGGCGCCCAGCCGCCGCAAACCCATCCAATCGGCTGGCGGCGCGCCGAGCGCCCGGCCCGCCGCGACGCATAGGGCCCCCGCGCCCTGCAGCAACCAGTCGCGCCAGGCTTCCAGCGTCGGGATCTCGCCCTCGGCTTCGGTCTCGCGCGCATCGATCATGGCGAGGAGGTCGTCGCGATGCAGCCGGCCGGCGGCAAGTTCATGGGACAGCGGTGTCGCGACTTCGTGGTTGCGGACGGCGCCTTCGACGACCTCGCGCCACCATTGCAGGCGGATCAGCGCCAGTCCGGGCTCGCTTGTGGCTTCCGGCGCACGGGCGAGTTCGTGGTTGAATGCGTAAAGCGCGAACAGGGTGTCGCGGTGGACGGCCGGCGCGAACAGCGCGGTGAAGTAACGGTCCGGATCGTGGCGGCGGACGGCGCCGGCCAGGGCGCCGGCTGAAAAATCGGGCATGCGCCGATCTGGCGGGGCGGGCCGGCGACGGCAAGCCTTCGTGGGTCTGACGGTGGCCGACGGGCTCGCCCGGGTTGACGGGTGTCACCGGGGAACGATAGGCGACCGTTGCGTTGTGTCGGTGGAGCTCCGCTCAGGAGCCGCGACCGGCCACCAATCCAGCCCGCTTCAATCCGACGGAGAATGCCCCATGGCCTTCGAACTTCCCCCCCTGCCCTACGACACCAACGCGCTGGCCGGCGCCGGCATGTGCCAGGAAACGCTGGAGCTGCATCACGGCAAGCATCACCAGGCCTATGTGACGGCGCTGAACGGCTTCGTGGAGAAGGACCCGTCGCTGCAGGGCAAGAGCCTGGACGAGATCGTCACGCTCACCGCGCAGACGCCGGGCCCGGTCTTCAACAACGCCGGCCAGCACTGGAACCACATCCTGTTCTGGCAGAACCTTTCGCCGAAGGGCGGCCAGATCCCGGGCGCCCTGCAAAAGAAGATCGAGGAGGATCTCGGCGGCGTGGACAAGTTCAAGGAGGCGTTCAAGCAGGCCTCGATCGGGCAGTTCGGGTCCGGCTGGGCCTGGCTGGTGCTGGGGAGCGACGGCAAGCTGGCCGTGACCAAGACCCCGAACGGCAGCAATCCGCTGGCGACCGGCGAAGGCCGCGTGCTGCTCGGGCTCGATGTGTGGGAGCACAGCTACTACCTGGATTTCCGTAACCGCCGGCCGGATTACGCGCAGAACTACCTCGACAAGCTGGCGAATTACGAGTTCGCGGAAGCGCAACTCCAGGCTGCATGATGCGAAAGGCGCCGTGAGAAGCGGCGCCCTTCGAATTATTTGACGCAATCGGGATCGAAATGGTCAGAAGTGTCTTATTAACATGACTGTGCCAAGGTGCGGGGCCTAGGATGCCGTACGTATATTTCAGGATCGGAGCCGCGCGTGGCCGACATGTTTTCAGATGCTTTTGCGTTGCCGATGATGTGGACTGAACTGGCCGTCGCCAGTTGGGAAACGGTCTGGCACCGGACCGCCCTGATGGCGACGGGCGCCTGCACGAACGCCGAGTATGAACGCATGGTGCACGAGAAGATGCGGGCGGTTCACCTGTCCAGCGTGGCGCTGATGACCGGCGGCCAGACGGCGGATGTGCTTCGGCCATTCCACAAGCGGGCGACCGCCAACGCCCGCCGCCTCCGCTCCGCCTGACCTGCGGCTGACGCCGGGTCTACTTGGTGTCGTTTGCCGCCTGAGGCGTCGATGGCGTCAGCACCGTTGAAAGCGTGTCCTTAGCGATCGTGACCCTCACATTGGGCGCGATCTCCACCTCGATCTCGTTGGCGCCATCGCGCACCTTTTGCACCACGCCGACGATGCCGCCGGCCGTCAGCACCCGGTCACCACGCTTCACCGCCGCGATCTGCGCCTTGAGTGCTTTCTGCTGGGCCTGCTGCGGGCGGATCATCAGGAAGTAGAACACGACGAAAATCAGCACGAGCGGCAGGAACTGCATCACCTGGGCGCTGGCGATGCCGCCCGAAGCATCCTGGGCGTGGGCCTCGGAAATGAACGAAAACATGGGGGTAACATCCGGACGATTGGGTTGCGGCGTCTGGCCGCGCACCATAGGTTCCGGCCTCACCTCGTCAAGCACAGCGCAGCATGGACCCCCTGCTTCACCCGATACGCCGGATCGCCGAGGCGCTGGAGCGGTTGGTGCCGCCACCTGGCGGGCCGCTGGACCTGAGCGGCGCCGACGCTTTCGTGTGGCGCCCGTCGGGGCGCGGCCGCGGGGGAAAGCTGTTGCCGGTGCCCGAGGTATCGCGCGTCGGCATGCACCTGCTGCGTGGCATCGATCGCACGCGCGACATCCTGCTGGACAACACGCGCCGCTTCGCCGCCGGCCTCCCATCGAACAACGCGATGCTGTGGGGTGCACGGGGCATGGGCAAATCCAGCCTGGTCAAGGCAGCGCATGCCGAGGTGAACGCGGCGCAACCCGGCGCGCTGGCGCTGATCGAAATCCACCGTGAAGACATCCGCACCCTGCCCGATCTGCTGGACCGGCTTCGCGGCCTGAAGCGGCGGGTGCTGGTGTTCTGCGACGACCTCTCGTTCGAGCGCGAGGATGCCGATTACAAGGCGCTGAAATCCGTGCTCGACGGCGGCATCGAAGGCCGCCCCGAAAACGTGCTGTTCTACGCCACCAGCAACCGCCGTCACCTGATGCCGCGCGACATGATCGACAACGAGCGCGCAACCGCCATCTCGCCGGGCGAAGCGACAGAGGAAAAGGTCTCGCTCTCCGATCGCTTCGGCTTGTGGCTGGGTTTTCACGGCTG
>CAZZWO010000209.1:0-5395 GCA_964657885.1 uncultured Acetobacteraceae bacterium
ACAGCACTAGTAAAGTCTTTTTGCTTCTTTTTCTCCAGAAAAAGAAGAGTCTTCCTACTTCTCAGCCATCACCGCAATCCAACGATCAATGCGTGCCTGCAGTATGCCGAGCGGCAGCGCGCCCTCATCCAGCAACTGGTCGTGGAAAGCGCGTTCGTCGAACTTTGAGCCCAGGGCCGCCTCAGCATGGTGCCGCATCGCCAGGATGCGCAGCTCGCCGACCTTGTAGCCGAGCGCCTGGCCGGGCCAGGCGATGTAGCGGTCGACCTCGCTCTGGATGTTGCGGTCGGCCAGCGCGGTGTTGTCGCGCAGGCAGGCGACCCCCTGGTCGCGGGTCCAGCCACGCGCATGTATCCCGACATCCACCACCAGCCGGCAGGCGCGCCACATCTCCATCGAGAGCAGGCCGAACCGCTCATACGGGGTCGAGTAGAGGCCCATCTCGGCGCCGAGTTGCTCGGCATAGAGCGCCCAACCCTCGACAAAAGCGGTGATCTGCAGGTCGCGCCGGAAATCCGGCAAGCCCGTCAGCTCCTGCGCGAGTGCGATCTGGATGTGGTGGCCCGGTGCGCCCTCATGCGCGACCAGGGCCGGCAACTCATAAAGCGGGCGCTGGTCGAGATGCGACGTGTTGATCATCAGACCGCCGGCCACGCCCTGCTCGGGACTGCCCGGATTGTAGCGCGCCGAGGTGTAGCCTTCCTCGATGGCGTGCGGCACCGGGCGGACGCCGTAGGGCAGGCGGGGCAGGCGGCCGAAATAGCGCGGCAACTGGTCGTCCACGCGCTTGGCGAGGCGGCTCGCCTTTTCAAGCAACGCCTCGGGGCTGTCCACGGTGAAGCGCCGGTCGGACCGCAGCATCGCCTGGAACGCACGAAAATCGCCGTGGAAACCGCTGGCGGTTATCTGCTGGTCCATGGCGGTCCGGATGCGGGCGATCTCGGCCTGTCCGAGCGCGAACACCTGGTCTGGCGTCAGGTCCGTGCTGGTCTCGCGCTGCACGAGGTAGCTGTAATAGGCCGCGCCGCCGGGCAGGGCGGCGGCGCCGATCGTTTCGCGCGCATGCGGCAGGTACTCGTTCTGGAGGAAATCGGCGAGGGCTGTCTCGGCAGGCTTCACCCGGGTGCGCACGAGGTCGAGCGCCCGGCGGCGGAGATCCGCCCGCGCGTCCGCCGGCATCGCTGCGGGCAGGGTGTCGAGCGGGGCCAGCAACGGATCCTGTTCAGGGGAGACCTGCGCCGCCAGCCGCGTGGTGCGCAATGCGGCAGCAGCGGTGATGCGCGGCTGCACGAAGCCGGTGCGCAGGCCGCGGCGCATGTTGTCCGTCTCGGTGGCGTAATAGGCCGGCAGGGCGTCGAGCCGTGTCAGCCACGCCGCCGCCTGCTGTTTCGTGCGCAGCACGGTGCTCTCGGCGGCGTAGGCGGGCGTCAGGAAGAAGCCTTCGTCGCTGGTGAACGGAATGCGGGCCTCGTCGAAGTCCTGGCCACGCAAATCGGTCCCGATCTTCCAGTCCAGCACGGCCTGGTTCAGCGCGTCCTCGCCGGCCAGCGACGCCGCCGGGATGGCATGCAGCCTGGCCTGGATCGTCCGCAGCGCCGCCACGCGCGCTTTGGTCGCAGCAGGGCTGTCGTCCGGCCAGCGCGCGGCTGCGGCAAGATCACCGCGCTGGCCGGCCGAGATGGGATCCGCCTCCGCCAGCCAGCGTCCGTATGCCTCCACCACCCGCACCAGGTGGTGCGACGCTTCCGCCGGCCCTTGCCTGACCGGCGTGTCGGCAGCGGAGGCGGCGACGGGTGCCAGTGACACCAGCGCCAGCCAGGCCAGCCGCGCGTAACCGCGTTTCAGGTGAGGTCCGTCATCGGGTCGGGGCTACTTCCAGGTGATTTCCGCGCGGCGGTTACGTCCGTCCTGCGCGTCACCCGGGACCGCGGGATCGGTCTGCCCCTTGGCGAGGATCTGGAAGCGGGCGGCAGGGATACCGCGCGCGACCAGGCCGCGAAATACCGCATCGGCGCGCATCTGCGAAAGCCGCAGATTGGCCTGCGGCGAGCCGGTGGCGTCGGCGCCGCCGGCGACGGTCATCAGGATCGGCTGGCCATCGCGATACAGCCGCGCGGCATGGTCGAGCTGGGCCATGTCCTCGGGCCGGATGCGGGCGCTGCCGCGATCGAAATAGACGTCGATGGCGTCGGGCGCCGCCGGCTTTGCTGCGGTGTCCGCGGTGTCCGGCGCGGCGGCGCGGGCCATCGGCGCGCTGCCCAGCGCCAACAATGCCAGCATCGGCAGCAGGATCGTACGCGGACGTATCGAGCCATGTGAACGCATCGTTATCTCCCTTTCGGTAAAGGAAGCTGGGTTTCGGCCAGCCCGGGTTGTCGGATCGGCGATGTAGCCGGGACCAGAACAAGCCGGGGCATCAATGAGTTGCCCCGAAAACACGATTATCGTTGCGATGTTGCCGCCGGGACGATGGGCATCGGCGCGAGGCATCAACGCAGTCCGGCGCGCCGGAACCCGGAACGCTGCAACCTCCGGGTTGGTGCAGACCGGGGTCGGACGGGCGTCCTCGCGTGTCGCGTGTGGGATGCGGCGCGCCAAGGCGTTGATCGGCACGGTCTTGCTGCCGGCCGGTCACGGTCAAATCTGCGGGATGGGCAGCCTATGGTGCGGAGGGCGCGTGGAAGAAACGCCAGGCCAGAACGCCTATACCCGCCCATAGCAACGCTCCGATCGAGAGGCCGAACAGCAGCCCCCCGGCCGGGCCGAGACGAGCTCGGGGCAGCCGGTGATCCGGCACATCGTTGCTGGCTGGATGCGGATGTGCCGGGACGGCTGTCAGCCGCCCCCGGGTGGCCGCGGGGCCCTCAGGCTGGCCGACGCCGAAGGAAGGGTCGGCATGCAGTTCCGGCAACGTCCTGGCAACAGGTTCAGGCTGGGCAGCCATTGCAACCTCGGTTGCGCGTTTTCCGCGCGGTTATCTCGCGTTTCACACCCAAGTGGATGACAGCGGTAGCCCCGATGACTGCGGAGCGCCAGTGTTTCCGCCAGCGAATTGTCATTCCCGCCCGGATCAGGTCAGGGTTTCGGCGGCCGGCCCCACTTCGGCGAGCGCTGCTGCAGGCTTCGCAGGACGGCGGGCAGCAGGTCCGGCAGATCCTCGGCCATCAGCCCCGGTCCGAACGAGGCGGCCGCAGCGCCATGCATCCAGACACCGGCGCACGCCGCTTCGAACTCGGGCATGCCTTGTGCGAGCAATCCCAGGATGATCCCGCCCAGCACGTCGCCGGAACCGGCCGTTGCCAGCGTTGCGGGCGCATTCGCGTTGATGGCCGCGTGGCCGTCCGGAGCGGCAATCACGGTGTCGCTGCCCTTCAGCACGATGACCGCTCCGCTGATCCGCGCCGCCTCCCGGGCGCGCACCAGCTTGTCGCCTTCCACGCTGAACAGGCGCGTGAACTCGCCTTCGTGCGGCGTCAGCACGCACGGGCCACGGATCGCCTCGAACAACGCGCCGGGCTGGTCCTTGAAAACCGTGATTGCGTCGGCATCGAGCACGACCGGACGGCCGGTCCGCAACATGGCGAGCGCGTGCGCGCGTGTGTCGCCGTCGACGCCTGCGCCCGGCCCGATCAGCATGGCGGTGATCCTGGTGTCGGCCAGCATCGGTTCGAGGTCGGCGGCCTTGCGGAGCGGGCGCACCATGATGCTGGTCAGCGCGCCGGCGTAGACCGCCCATGCGGCATCGGGCACCGCGATGCTGGTCAGGCCGGCACCGGCGCGGGCGGCCGCGCGCGCCGACATGCGGGAAGCGCCGGTCATCGTGCCGCCACCGAACAGCAGTGCATGGCCCCGGCTGAATTTCTGCGCGTCGTCCGCCAGCATCGGCAAGGCGTCGAGCCAGGCCGCGGGCGTGTTCTCGAAAGCTTTCGGCGCGATCGAGGTGAGCACCTCCTCGGGCGTGCCGATGCCGGCCAGCACGACCTCGCCGCACAGGGTCCGGCCAGGCAGCAGCAAATGGCCGGGCTTCTTGCGAAAAAATGTGACGGTGCATGCGGCCCGCACCGCACCGAGATCCGCGCCGCTATCGCCCGACACGCCGCTCGGCACGTCAACCGCGACCAACTTCGCGCCCTGGGAAGCGGCCTCGCGCAGGGTTTGCTGCACGATGTCGGGCACTGCGCGCGACAGGCCTGAGCCGAACACCGCATCGACCACGATGTGTGCGCCGTCCACCAGCGAAGGGTCGATCGGATGCGTGCCGCCGTGCCACAGCAGGGCGTGGTGGCGCGCGTCGCCCTTCAGCGCGGCGGCGGAACCCAGCAGGCCGACCCGCACGCCGAAACCCGCTTCGGCCAGCACGCGCGCGGCCACGAAGCCGTCGCCGCCGTTGTTGCCCGGCCCGCACAGCACCAGAACCGGGCCGGGGGCGAAGCGGCGGATGATCTCGGCCGCGACCGCCCGGCCCGCGCGGTCCATCAGGACCACGCCGCTGGTTCCGCCCGCGATGGTCAGGCGGTCGGCCTCGCCCATCTCCGCGTTGGTGAGGAGCAGGTGGCCGGTGTCGCGGCGGCTGATGGGCATGGTTGCTCCTCGTGACCGGTCGGATTCCGGCAGCCCCGGCCTGCATCCCACCAGCGTATTGGCAGTCCGGCCACTGCGCGCCTAGGGTGCCGCGCCTACCTTTCCGCGAACTTTCCCCCCAACTTCTCGAGGGTACCAGGTGTTCAAACACGCCGTTCGTATTGCCCAAACTCTCGCCATCGCAGTGCCGTTCTGCACGGCCGCACAGGCCGCCCCGCCAGGACCGTCCGGCAGCGTGCCCGAGGATGTGCTGCGGGCCACGCTGGATAACGGCCTGCGCGTGGTGATCGTGCCCGACCACCTGGCACCGGTGGTGACTACCGAGCTCAACTACCTCGCAGGATCGAACGACGCGCCTTCGGGCTTTCCCGGCACCGCGCACGCGCTCGAGCACATGATGTTCCGCGGCGCCGAAGGGCTCGACCGCGACCAGCTCAGCGAACTCGGCTCGCTGCTCGGCGGCGACTACAACGCCGACACCACCGAGACGGTCACGCAGTATTTCTACACCGTGCCCGCCGCCAACCTGCCGGTGGCGCTTCACGTCGAAGCGTTGCGGATGCGCGGTCTCAACCTCGACCAGGCGGACTGGGAGAAGGAGCGGGGCGCCATCGAGCAGGAAGTCAGCCGCGACCTGTCGAGCCCGATCTACACGTACCTGTCGCAGCTGCAGTCGATCATGTTCGCCGGCACGCCATACGAGAACGACGCGCTGGGCACCCGGCCTTCCTTCGACAAGACCGACGCCAAGCTGCTGCGCGGCTTCTACGACCACTGGTACGCGCCGAACAACGCCATCCTGGTGATCGCCGGC